>DAOOCX010000032.1:0-22297 GCA_035408605.1 Thermomonas sp.
AGTGCATCGCCGGAGGGACTGCAGTCTCGCGCATCACCGCTTCGGTGCTGCGGTAGCGTTCGGCCATGGCGCGCTCGTCGGCGGTCAGTAGTTGCGCCTGCATGTACGCGCCCAGCGCACGAGCATGCGTGACGATCGATTCGCCGAACCGCAGCCGTTCGGCTTCGTATGCCCGCAACGCGCCAGGCACCTCGGCATCGGCCGAGAGCGCTCGGACGAGGCTCATGGCGTCGCCAGCCGCCTTCGTCACGCCCATGCCGCAGTGCGGCCGGGCGACGAACGCCGCGTCGCCGAGCAGCGCCACACGTCCGAAGGCAAGGCTCGGGCTTTCCAGGTCGAAGATCGGCTGGAAGAACAACTGCTCGGTCTTGCAGACCACTTCGGCGAACTGCGGGGCAAGCACCTCGCGCGCTGCCTGCCGCGCACCGTGGAGCACTTCGGGCCGGATCAGCGGCGGCGGGATGCCTTCCGGCCAGGTCTTCCCGGTCGCGTCGGTGACCATCTCGCGCAGGGTGCTTGCCTCGTCCGCCGGCCGGTACCAGACGAAATTGAAACGGCGCCTTCCCGGCTCGACCGCGTGACCGGGACCCGCGACCGGGTAGGCGATCATCTGCTCGCGTGGCGGAAGCCCGAAGGCGAAGAAGGGACACAGCTCTCGCCTCGTGCGTTCGCTCAGTGCGGCCTCGTCGACCAACCCGCGCCAGGCGACGTAGCCTGCGTAGACCGGCCTGACCTGCGGCAGCAGGCGCTGGCGCACCGTCGAGCGGATGCCGTCGGCCGCGACCAGCAACTCGGCTTCGGCCGCTGCGCCGTTCGTGAAGCGGGCCACCACTGCGTCCGCCCCTTGCTGCAGCGCTTCGAGCTGATGGCCGTTGTGGTAGCGATCAGCCGGAAATGCAGCCTTGAGAACCTGGTACATCCGACCCCACGCGGTCAGCACCTGCGCAAGGGCATGACGCCCGGCGACCGAGCCGTCGCGCGCCAGCGTGACGCGCTCGCTCACCGTCACGCCGATGTCGGTGGCTTCCGGCACGCCGGCGGCGTGCAGCGTGTCGATCAGCTCCGGGTGCGTCACGATGCCCGCGCCACGACCCTCGAGTTCTTCGGCCACGCGTTCGTACACATGCACGTCCCACCCGGCCCGGTGCAGCAGGTTGGCGGCGAACAGACCGCCGAG
The DNA here is from genome assembly GCA_035408605.1 of Thermomonas sp. GTDB lineage: Bacteria > Pseudomonadota > Gammaproteobacteria > Xanthomonadales > Xanthomonadaceae > Thermomonas. Next base: position 1,178 of record DAOOCX010000032.1, read on the forward strand.
CGAACCGCCGACGATGATGATCCTGCGCTGCGATGACATGTTCGTCTCCTTCGGCTGGTCGTGTCGTGTCGCGGCTCAGCACGCGGCTGCCGGGTGGCCGGCGGGCTTCGCGTTCTCGGCTTCGGCCGCGGGGAAGTTCAGTTCGATGGTGATTCCGGACGGGTCCTCGACGAACACCTGGTGCAGCCCGAGGTCCGGAACCGTGCGTTCTCGCGTCGGAAGTCCCGCCCGTTGCAGGCGACCCCGCATGTCCTCCAGGCCGGTGGCGAGGAACGCCAGGTGGTCGACCGCGGCGCTGCCGTGCAACGACGCAGCGTCCTTGTCGCCGAGGTAGCGGACCAGCCCGTCGGGGTCGTCGCGGTCGCTGCCGATCAGGTGCACCACGCCGTAGTCCGCCTCGTCGCCGCCGCTGTACAGCCACAGCCCCGGGAACTCGAACGGCGGCCGGTAGCCCTCCCGGAAACCAAGCACCTCGGTGTAGAAGCGGCGCGAGGCCTCGATCGAGGTGGTCCTGACCGAGAAGTGGGCCAGCTTGTTGATCGGCATGAGCGCCTCCATGTGGTTTACAAATGATCGACTGATCAATAGTAGTCGACTTGCAACCAGCCCGCAAGGCCTTTCTTGCCGGTCCTTGCCGGCTGTGGTTCAGCGCCGGCGGGCGGCCTGCAGGACGGCCGGCACGCCGAGCAGGAAGGCGTCGACGCGCTGGTCGATCAGGCGGTCCAGGTTCTTTGGCGTGGGCAGTTCGTAGATCCACTTGCGCACGCCGATGTAGAAGACGCTGGAGTGCATCGCCCAGACCAGCTCGACCTCGTCGTCTTCCTCGGCTGCGCCGGCCGGCTCGGGGATGCCGAACTCGTGCCTCAACTCGCTCGCGATCAGCAGGAAATGGCGCTCGCGCAACCGTGCCAGGTACCTCTGGTTGATGCCGCCCCGGCTCAGGCCGGCATAGATGAAGATGCGCACCCACTCGTTGCGAAGCACGAAGCCGGCGTAGTCGCGCAGGTAGCGCACCAGCCGCGTCCGCAGGGGCACGCTGCGGTCGGCGAGCCATTCCTCCCACTCGTGGTTCCAGCGTCGCACGAAGACTTCCTCGTAGACCCGGTCGACCAGGGCCTCCTTGGTTGGGAAGTAGCGGTACAGCAGCGGCTGCGTGATGTTCAGCTCGCGTGCCAGGTCGCGCGTGCTGGCCTCGAAGCCGTGGCGCGCGAAGAAGCCGATGGCGGCCTGCAGGATCTGATGCTCCCGGTCTTCGGGGGCGAGGCGCCGGCGGGGCGCGCCACCTGCGACAGATGAGACAGCTGCGGCATCGCGGTCGCGATGGGCGTTGGAGACCGACCTGGAGGCCATGGCGTTACCGGGTTTACCCGACTCTATTTATCAATTGACAAATAGGCCTGGGTGCATCAAAGTGATCGAACGATAAACAGCATCTTAGCCCCGTACGGCGCGCCGCGCCACTGGAGACCGCCATGAAATCTGCGAAGCTCGCTTCGACGCTCCTCCCCCGAGCCGTGTCTGCCGTCGCGCTGGCCTCCGCGGCCGTGCTGTCGCACGCGCAGACCATCAAGATCGGCTTGCCGGTCCCGCTGACCGGCCCCTATGGTGCCGAAGCCAAGGACCAGGTCCGCAATGCCGAACTGGCCGTGAAGCAGTTCAACGACGCCGGCGGGCTGCACGGCCGCAAGGCTGAACTTCTGGTGCGCGACGACAAGCTCAACCCCGGCGAGGCCGCGACGCGCACGCTCGAGCTGATCGAGAAGGACGGTGCGCAGTTCATCGTCGGCGGCCTGTCGGCCGCGACTCAGTTGTCGATCAACAACGTGACCCGCCAGCGCAAGGTGATCTACGTCTCGATCAGCCAGTCGGACGTCATCAACGAGCCGCCCGACGCCAGTCCGTACACCTTCCACGAGGCGCTGAATCCATACATGACGACACAGGCCGTCGGCCGTCACGTGTTCAAGAAGGGCATGAAGATCGCGTTCCTGACTGCCGACTACGCCTACGGCCACGAGATGACCCGCGGCTTCACGCGCGTGGCCCGGGACGTAGGAGCGGAGGTCGTCGGCGAGGTGAAGCACCCGCTGGGCGCGCAGGACTACTCGACGTTCCTGCCGCGCTTGAAGGCGCTGAATCCCGACGTGCTGGTGTTCAACAACTTCGGCGCCGACAACCGGATCGCGATCAAGCAGGCCGGGGACTTCGGCATGAAGAAGGCGATGAAGTTCGTCACGCCGATCCTCACTTACACGGCCCGCGTCGCCGGTGGCGCGGGCGTCTACGAAGGCGTGGTTGGCGGCACGCAGTACTACTGGGAACTGCAGGACAACACGCCTTCGGCCAAGGCTTTCAACGCCGCGTTCCAGGCCGCCAACGGCGGGCGCTACCCGTCCGACTACGGTGCGATGGCGTACTCGGCGGTGAAGTCGCTGTTGGCGGCAGTCAGGACCGCCGGCGGCACCGAGACCGACAAGGTGGCCCAGGCCCTGCGGTCGGCGCCCTACGACAGCTACAAGGGCCGCCAGTTCTACCGCGCTTGCGACCAGCAGTCGGTGCAGTCGGTGCTGCTCGTCGAGTCGAACGCCAAGGATGCAGCCCATCCCGACGACGTGTTCAAGCTGCTGCACGTGGAGCCGGCCAGCGAATCCCTGCTTCGCTCCTGCCAGGAACTGGGCTTCAAGGGCTGAGGGCGCCACCATGAACCTCACTGTCGACCTGCTGGCACTGCAACTTTTCACTGGCGTTGCACTGGGCGCCATCTATGTGCTCCTGGCCGTCGGGCTGTCGCTGATCTTCGGCATGCTGACGGTCGTCAATTTCGCCCATGGCGCCTTCTTCATGCTGGGCGCCTATGCCGGCGTGTGGCTGGCCGACCGCACGGGCAGCTTCTGGTGGGCCTTGCTGCTGGCGCCGCCCCTCGTCGCGGCGCTCGGCATGCTCTGCGAGCGGTGGCTGATCCGTCCGCTCTACGGCCGCGGCATCGACTACCCGCTGCTGCTGACCTTCGGTCTGGCATACATGATGGTCGAGGCCGTGCGCATGGTGTTCGGCAAGGCGGCGCTGCCGTTCGATACGCCGGAGGCGCTGCAAGGCGCGACGAGTCTGGGGTTCACCGACTTCCCGACCTATCGCCTCTTCGTGATCGCCGTGGTGGTGGCGCTGCTGCTGGCGCTGTGGCTGCTGATCGAGAAGACCCCGTTCGGCCTGATCGTGCGGGCCGGCGCGCGCGATCCGGTGATCGTGCGCGTGCTCGGCGTGGACGTCTCGCGTGTGTGGCTCGTCGTCTTCGGCGTCGGCACCGGCATCGCGGCGCTGGCCGGCGTGCTCTCGGCTCCGCTCCAGGGCGTGTCGCCCGAGATGGGCACCTCCGTGCTGACCGTCGCATTCGTGGTCACGGTGGTCGGCGGCATGGGGTCGCTGATGGGCGCGGTCGTGGCGGGCCTGCTCATCGGCATCGTCGAGAGCATGGCGGTGCTGTTCTTCCCGGAGGCCGCCAAGGTCTCGATGTTCGTGATCATGGCCGCCGTGCTGCTGCTGCGCCCGCAAGGGCTGTTCGGCCGCGCCGGCCTGTTGGCCTGAAGGAGTCGATCGTGATGAGTTCCGCCCTCAAGCGCACGGTGCCGGCGTCGGCGCACAAGATGGATCGCTGGCTGCAGCAGGTGGGTCTGCACCGGGTGGCCGCGACCGTGCTGATCTTCGCCTGCCTCCCCTGGGTGATGCCGTACCCGTCGCTGGCGATCAACATCCTGATCTACGGCCTCTACGCTGTCGGCTTCAACCTGCTCTTCGGGTACACCGGCCTGCTGTCGTTCGGCCATGCCGCGTTCCTGGGCGTCGGCGCCTACACCGCCGGGATCCTGATCGCCCAGCATGGCGCGTCCTGGTGGTGGGCCATTCCGGCGGCCGTCGCGATGGCCGCACTGGTGGCCCTGGCGATGGGGCTGCTGGCCATCCGGACGCGAGGAATCTACTTCGCGATGGTCACGCTGGCGCTGTCGCAGTGCGTGTATTTCATCGTCTACCAATTGCCGGCATCGGGTGGCGAGAACGGCCTGCGCGGCGTCAACCTGGCCGAAGTGTCGGTCGCCGGTCTGAAACTGAACCTGCTGGATCCGATGCAGAAGTACTACTTCGTCGTCGTCTTCGTCGCGGCGGCGATGTTCGTGCTGTCGCGGATCCTGGCCTCGCCCTTCGGCGGCGTGATCGAGGCGGTGCGCGAAAACGAATCGCGCGCGCGGGCCTGCGGCTTCGACATCGAGCGCACCAAGCTGCTGGCCTTCGTGCTCTCGGCGGCCTTCTGCGGCCTGGCCGGGGCGCTCAACGCCATCCACCTGTCGAGCGTGCCGATCGAGACGCTGCACTACTCCACCTCGGGCATGGTCGTGATGCTCTGCCTGCTGGGCGGCATGGGCACCTACTTCGGCCCGTTCGTCGGCGCCGCACTGTTCCTGGGGGTCCAGGACCTGGCCTCGGCGTACACCGAGAACTGGCAGCTGTACGTCGGAGCCCTCTTCGTGCTCTTCGTGCTCTTCTTCCCCAAGGGTGTTTGGGGCAGCTTCCTCGAAAGGATTCGCCATGGCCGTTGACACCATCATCGAGACACGCGGCGTCAGCAAGCGCTTCGGTGCCTTCACCGCGCTCAAGGATGTCAGCGTGAAGGTGCCCCGGGGCAGGCTCACCGCCATCATCGGCCCGAACGGCGCCGGCAAGAGCACCTACTTCAACGTGCTGTCCGGCGCCTTCGCACCCAGCGAAGGCCGGGTGCTGTTCGATGGCCGCGACGTGACGGGAATGAAGCCGCATGACTATGCCCACACCGGCATCGCGAAGAGCTTCCAGATCACGAACCTGTTCCCCAGCTTCTCGGTCCTGGAGAACGTCCGCATCGCACTGCAGGCCCACGTTTCGCGCTACGGCCTGTGGCGCAGTCGGGCCGCGCTGCAAGGTCTGCAGGACCAGGCGATGGGGCTGCTGCTGACGGTGGGGCTGGCGGACTGCGCGAAGCGCCTCGCGCGGGAGCTGGCCCATGGGCAGCAGCGCGCACTCGAGATCGCGGTCGCACTGGCCGCGCGCCCGAAGCTGCTGTTGATGGACGAACCGACCGCAGGCATGAGCCCCGAGGAGACGAAAGTCATGATGGGGCTCATACGCCGCCTCGTGGCCACCCACACCGTCGTGCTGGTCGAGCACAAGATGAAGATGGTGATGGGCATCAGCGACCACATCGTGGTGCTGCACCACGGCGAACTGCTGGCCGAAGGCCGCCCCGAAGACATCCGACGCGACGAGATGGTCAAGATGGTCTACCTGGGCCAGGGCCAGCACTGATGCAAGCACTGAAGGAGCCTGCAATGCTGCAAGTCAAGGGTCTGCACGCTTGGTACGGGACCAGCCACGTGCTGCAGGGCATCGACCTGGAGGTCGCGGCCGGGGAACTGGTGTGCCTGGTCGGCCGCAACGGGGCCGGCAAGACGACGACGGTGAAGAGCGTCGCAGGTCTGCTGCCGAAGGTGCAGGGCTCGGTCGTGTTCGAGGGCCGGGAGATTCTGGGATTGCCGGCCCATGACCGCTTCGGCCTCGGGCTGGCCTACGTGCCCGAGGAGCGGCGCATCGTCCCGGGCTTGACCGTGCGCGAGAACATCCGGCTCGGCTTGCTGGCCTCGCCGCTGCGCCGGCGCGAAGCGGACGTCATCGACGAGCTGGCGCAGACGTTTCCGAGGTTGAAGGAACGCCTGGACCAGCAGGCCATCACGATGTCGGGCGGCGAGCAGCAGATGCTGGCCATCGCGCGCGCGGTCGCTTCCAAGCCGAAGTTCGTGCTGCTCGACGAGCCGTCGGAAGGGATCATGCCGCTGCTGGTGGAAGAGATGTTCCAGTACTTCACGGCGCTCAAGCGCAGTGGCGTCACGATCCTGCTGATCGAGCAGAACGTCGAGCTCGCATTGCGCATCGCCGATCGGGCCTACATCCTCGACCAGGGCCAGGTCGTCTACACCGGTGCGGCCGACGAGATGCTGGCGGACGAGGCGATCCAGGAGCGCTACTGCGCCGTGTAAGCCGCCCGTGGGCGCTCAGGGGCTGACCGCGGCCGGCGCCAAGCGCCGCATCGCGTCGATGAACCGGCTCAAGCGCGGGGCATAGATCCGGCTGTGCGGGTAGACGAGGTGGACCGGCAACGGTGCGGCTTCCCATCCGGGCACCAGATGCACCAGGTGTCCCGCCTCGATCTCGCTCCGCACCAGCCAGCTCGACGAGATGCACGCGCCCAGACCTCTGACGGCTGCGCTGCGTAGCGCGTACAGGCTGTCGGTGCTGAAGCGGGGCCGGATGGGGAAGGCGACCACCGTCTCGTCCACGAGCGAATGCAGCGCGACCTCATCGCGGTAGAAAGTCCGCAGCGCCAGCCAAGGCATCGACGCCAGATCTTGCGGATGCGATGGGACCTGCCTTCCCAGCAAGGCCGGCGCGGCAACCGCAATGCGCCGCACTTCGCCGAGCTTGAGCGCGACGACGTTCGGATCATCGACCACGCCGACCTGGATGGCGCAGTCGACCCCTTCCGCGATGAAATCGGGCCTGCGGTCGTGGAGCAGCCATTCGACGGTGACGCCAGGGTACTGGCGCAGGTAGTCGGTGACGGGGCCGATCAGTTGATCCTGGCCGAAGGCGTGAGGAGCCACCACACGCAGCGTGCCCTCGGGATGCGCGGCCGCGCCTCGCAGGTCGGCGTCCAGGGCGGTCCAGGTCTCCAGCAGGCCCCGGGCCAGGGCAAGGCAGCGCTCGCCGTCCTCCGTGAGCTTCATCACGTGGGTCGAGCGCTGCAGCAGGCGCAGGCCCAGGTGTTCCTCCAGGCCCTTCAAGCGCCGGCTGATCGTCGGCTGGCTGGTGCCCAACTGGGCGGCAGCGGCCGAGAGGCTGCCCGCGTCGACGATGCGAACGAAGGTCTCGAACAGTTCCAGGCGGTCGGAGCTGCGGCCCGGCTTCAGTCCTTGCATACGGAAATTGTATATCGCTTCTGCGGCGCAGGCGGCTACCACGCTTGCGAGGAGGCCCCTACAGTGACGGCAACGTACCAACCGGGAACCCGCTCATGTCGAATATTCACTCAGTGCATACAAACGGCACGCATCCATCGCCTTCAAGGGTCGCCGCCCGGACGCTTCCGATGCTGGCGGTGAGCGCCGGCTTCAGCGTCGCGGCGCTCTACTACGCCCAGCCCATGCTCGGCGTAGTGGGCGCGACTTTCGATGCCGGCTCGCAGGCCTTGGGGCTGGTGCCTACGCTCACCCAACTGGGCTATGCCGCGGGCATCCTGCTGCTGGCGCCGCTGGGCGACCGCTTCGATCGCAAGCGCATCATCTTGACCAAGGGCTTCGTGTTGACGCTGGCGCTCGTGCTGAGCGCCATCGCGCCGTCGCTGGCCTGGTTGTTGGGCGCCAGCCTGGTCGTCGGGCTGTCGGCCACGGTCGCCCAGGACATCGTGCCCGCCGCAGCGATACTTGCGCCGGAGACCAGCCGTGGCAAGGCCGTCGGAACGGTCATGACGGGCCTGCTGCTGGGCATCCTGCTGTCACGCGTGGTGAGCGGGTTCGTCTCGGAGCAACTGGGCTGGCGATCGGTCTTCATCGTCGCTGGCGCGGGCATGGCGGTCATCGTGGCCCTCCTTTGGCGCTGCTTGCCGAACTTCAAGCCGACCACCACCGTGCGCTACGGCGCACTGATGGAGTCGATGCTGGCGCTGTGGCGACGGCATGCGTCCCTGCGCCGCGCCGCTTGGTCGCAAGGCCTCTTGTCCGTCGGGTTCAGTGCGTTCTGGTCCACGTTGGCGATCCTGTTGCACGGCGAGCCGTTCCATCTGGGCAGCGCTGCCGCCGGCGCGTTCGGACTGGCGGGCGTGGCTGGCGCGCTGGCAGCCCCGTTGGCCGGGCGCATGTCTGACCGCAGAGGTCCGGAAGTCGTCACGCGATGGGGTGCTTCTGTCGCCGCCGTGTCGTTCGCTGCAATGGCACTGACGCCGCTCCTGTCTCCCACGGCACAGCTGTGGCTGATCGCCGCGTCGGCCATCGGTTTCGACTTCGGCGTGCAAGCTGCGCTCGTGGCCCATCAGACGATCGTCTATGGCATCGAGCCCGCCGCCCGCAGTCGACTGAATGCCGTGCTGTTCGCTGGCATGTTTGCGGGCATGGCCGCCGGCGCTGGGCTCGGCAGCGCGTTGTTCGCCCATTGGGGCTGGATCGGCGTTGTCGGACTTGCCTGCGCTTCGGCCATGGGCGCGAGCGTCATTCGGATGCTGCCGATGCATCACCTTCAACTGGCGTCGCAGGCCCGGTAGGCCCCGCTGCATGAGGCAAGCGGCACGTCGCGAGGCGGCGGGGCATTCAGCGCTCTCGCAAGGTGTCGAACAGCGCGAGCGCCGCGCGCACCCGCGGGGGCACGAGGCGCCCGGACGGCATGACCGCGCTGATCGGCATCGGCGCCGGGCGGCACGACGGCAGCAGTTCCACCACCTCACCGGTCGCGACCAGCCGCTCGACGAAGTAGTGCGGCACCTGGGCGATGCCCAGGCCCGCACGCACGGCCTGCACGATGCCGTCGCCATCGTTGACCGAGACCCGCGAAGGCGGATGCAGCGTCACCGGCTGCCCGCGCGAGCGCAGCTGCCAGGGCCGGTGCTTGCCGGTGCTCGGCAGGCGGAACATCACGCCGTGGTGGCCCGACAACTGCTCGAGGGTGCGCGGCGTGCCGTGCCGCTCGAGATAGGCCGGCGCGGCGCACAGCACCAGCGCCTGACTGGCGAAGCGCCGCGCGACGAGGCTGGAATCCCGCAGGTCGCCGACCCGCACGACGAGGTCGAGCCCCTCCTTGACCGGGTCGGCGTAACCATCTTGCAGCCGCACGTCGAGCTGCAGGCCCGGGTGCTTGTCCAGAAGCGTGCCGAGCAGCGGCAGCAGCACCTCGCGGCCGAAGACGATCGGCATGTCGATGCGCAGCGTGCCGGTCGGCTCCATGCGTGCGCCAGCCGCCTCGACGTGCAGGTCCTCGACCTCGGCGAGCACCCGCTGGCAGCGGTGGAACAGCCGCTCGCCGTCGGTCGTCAGGCTCACCTGCCGCGTCGTGCGATGGAACAGCTTGACCGCCAGCGACGTCTCCAGGCGCGACACCGCCTTGGCGAGCGTCGATGACGAGGTGCCGAGCTCGCGCGCGGCGGCGGCGAAGCTGCCGTGCTTGGCGGTCTCGGCAAATGCGAGCAGCTGCTGCAGTCCCTTCATCGCGGCGCCATCCATTACGGAAGAAGTGTCGGCAATGTTAGTCCGTTGACGCCTCTTCCGCCGCAGCCTCGCGGTCGGAATACTGCGAAGCGTCCGAGGCGCCGCGGACGGTTCATCACCCATCCTCCCCCAGCACATTGGAGCAGCCATGTACGTCCACGACCAGACCTCCCCCGCCCCGACCGCGCTCCCCGGCATCGCCCACGCCACCTGGGCCGGCATTGCCGAGAACGTCGGCCTCAGCCTGTGGCGCCAGACCGTTGCGCCCGGCGCCGGCACGCCGCCGCATCGCCACGACTGCGACGAGGTCGTGCTGTGCACCGCCGGCTACGGCGAACTGCACATCGCCGGCCAGGTCCAGCGCTTCGGACCCGACCAGACCCTGACGCTGCCCCGTGGCGTCGAGCACCAGTTCTTCAACGTCGGTGCCTTGCCGCTGGAGGTGCTCGGCATCTTTGCGGCCTCGCCGGTGGGCACGTTCCTGCCCGACGGCCAGGCGATCGACCTGCCGTGGCGCTCCTGAGCGCCGCATCTCTTCAACCCCTGGACTGGAGACACCCATGAGCAACTGGCTGCTTCGCATCGCGACGCTCTACCTCGCCGCCGGCGTCACGCTCGGCATCGCCATGGCCGCGAGCCACAACCACGTCGAGGCACCGCTGCATGCGCACCTCAACCTGCTCGGCTTCGTGACGCTCACGCTCGCGGCGCTCTGGTACCGCGCCCAGCCCGAGGCTTCGGACACGACGCTCGCGAAGATGCACTTCGTGCTGCACAACCTCGGCCTGCCGGTGATGAGCGGCGGCCTGTTCTTCCTGCTGCGCGGGGAGCCGGCTGCCGAGCCGGTCGTCGCGATCGGCTCGACGGTCGTGGCAGCGGGAATCGCCTGCTTCGTCGTCAACCTGTGGCGATGCACGGGACACCGCAAGTCCACGCTCGATGCCCTCGCGACCGCGCTGCGCTAGTTCGTGATCAGCAGATGGACCGTCGCCACCTGGGCCGAATCGTAGGTGGACGTCGCCACCAGAGTGATCGGGATCGACGCGGGAAGCGGGTACGCAGCATACGTGTCGACCGCGACACTGGTCCGGCTCACGGTCGTGCCTGTGATGTCGGCGCCCGCGTAGTACACCTGGGCGCCGCTGCCAACGGCAGTCCCTCCGACGTACATCGTCCAGACGACGGGCTCGCCCGCATCCAGGATCACGGACTGGCCGGCACGCACCGCGAGATCCAGCGATCCGCCCGACACGACCGGCGTGTCGTTGACGAACTGGCCTGCGACGGTGATGCCGATGTCGAAGGTGACATTGCCTGCCGAATCGACGTAGGCGCCACCCCCACAGCCACTCAACGACCAGGCCGTCGCAATGGCCGCGACCAGCGCGATCCATCGCTTGCTGCGCGGGCGGGCGATCAAATTCAAGGAGCGATCTTCAGTCGTCATCTCGTGGGCGTGGGTCATGGACGGCCTCGGCTACGCCGTTGGGGGACGCAGCGTTTTCAGGTGGACCTTCAACGCGTTCGAGTCCACATCCGATGACGAAGGGGCCGGCCCTTACATGGCCTCACATTTCGAGCCCGTCCGTGCCGCTGCTGCCGATGCGCACCTGCAGCTTCGGCCCCCCGCACTCGAGGACCAAGGGGCAGCGCCATCCGGAATCGCGCGTCCGGAGCGCGCCTTGATCCATGAGGCCCGGTGCGTCCACCAGCTTCCGGGCTCGGACTCAGCCGTCGCCAGCCACAGATCGGGGTCACCGTGGGCCTGCCCCCTGGCCAGTGGCTCCGCTTGTTCCGCAATAGGCCGTGTTGCGGCAGCCGATCAGCGTGCGGCCCGTCCCCTTCGTTCGGCGCTGGTGAGTTCCACGCGCATCACGATCCGCGAACCGGACGCCACTGGACCCACTGGTCGTCGCGGCTGCAGTCGGCAAAGCGGTCGATCAAGGGCTGATCGACCCGCACCGCACGGGTCATGCCGAAGTCGCGGCTGACAGGCCCGGGCACGGTGTCGACGCGGTCGTCAGAAGACGTCAGGTGTCCTCTCGCGTGGGGTCAGGCGGTGGGCAGCGGGTAGTCGGCCAGCAGCTCGCGCAGCCGGTTCTTCTGCATCTTGCCGGTCGCTCCCAGCGGGATCGCGTCGACGAAGACCACGTCGTCGGGCGTCCACCACTTGGCGATCTTGCCGTCGTAGAACGCGAGCAGTTCGTCGCGCGTGACGGTGCTGCCGGACTTCCTGACCACGACCAGCAACGGCCGCTCGTCCCACTTCGGATGCTTCGCCCCGATGCAGGCGGCCATCGCCACGCCCGGGTGGGCCATCGCGATGTTCTCGAGGTCGATCGAGCCGATCCACTCGCCGCCGGACTTGATGACGTCCTTGCTGCGGTCGGTGATCTGCATGTAGCCGTCGGCGTCGATGGTGGAGACGTCACCGGTGGGGAACCACCCGCCGATCAGCGGATCTCCGCCTTCGCCCTTGAAGTAACTCTGGATGATCCAGGGCCCACGCACCATCAGTTCGCCGGACGCCTTGCCGTCGTGCGCCAGCTTGCGGCCATCCTCGCCCACGATCTTCAGCTCGACGCCGTACACCGGGCGGCCCTGCTTGGACTGCACCGCCATCCGCTCGTCGGCGCCCAGGTCCGCATGCTTCGGCTTGAGCGTGCACACGGTGCCGATGGGGCTCATCTCCGTCATCCCCCAGGCGTGCAGCACCTGCACGTCGTAGCGCTCCTGGAAGGCGCGCATCATCGCGGGCGGGCAGGCGGCGCCGCCGATCACGGTGCGGCGCATCGTGCCGAAGCCGAGCTGGTTCGCTTCCACGTGCGCGAGCAACCCTTGCCAGACGGTCGGCACGCCGGCCGACATCGTGACGCGCTCGCCCTCGAACAGTTCGTGCAGGCTCCTGCCGTCGAGGAACGGGCCGGGAAAAACGAGCTTGGCGCCGACCATGCAAGCGACGTACGGCAAGCCCCAGGCGTTGACGTGGAACATCGGCACGACGGGCAGGATCACGTCGCGCGCGCTGCAGTTCAGCGCGTCGGGCAGCGCGGCAGCATAGGTGTGCAGCACCGTCGACCGATGGCTGTAGAGCGCACCCTTCGGGTTGCCGGTGGTGCCCGACGTGTAGCACAGCGAGGACGCGGTGTTCTCGTCGAGCTGCGGCCAGGCAAACGCGTCCGGCGCGTCGGCGATCAGTTCCTCGTAGCACAGCAGGTTCGGTACCGTGCTGGTGGCGGGCATGTGCGCGCGGTCGGTCATCGCAACGAAGGTCTTGATCGTCTTCACGCGCGGGGCGACGGCCTCGATCAGCGGCAGGAAGGTCAGGTCGAAGAACAGCACCTGATCCTCGGCATGGTCGGCGATCCACACCACCTGGTCGGGATGCAGGCGGGGGTTCAGGGTGTGCAGCACCGAACCGGAGCCGCTGACCGCGTAGTACAGCTCCATGTGGCGGTAGCCGTTCCATGCCAGCGTCGCGACGCGCGAGCCGACAGGAACCCGCAGCGCCGCCAGCGCGTTGGCCATGCGGCGGGCCCGTGCGGCCAGCTCGCGGTAGGTGGTGCGGTGCAGGTCGCCTTCCACGCGGCGCGAGACGATTTCCTGGTCGCCGTGCTGCGTCTGCGCATGCTTGAGCAGGGAGGAAATGAGCAGCGGCTGCTGCATCATGAGTCCGTTCATGGTCCTTGTGTCCTTCAAGAGGGATCGTCGGATCACGCGAGCGCGCTGCGCATCGCGGTGGCAGGTTCAGGCGCGAGCGGCTCGGCCGCGCGCGCCTTGTCGCTCTCGTAGCTGCGCGCGGCCATCAGGCAGGCGCCCGCGGCGAGCAGCGCGCACAGCGGAATCACGGTGAGCGCCGGTACCAGCCCCCAGGCGTCCGACAGCAGGCCGGCCACGAAGGGCCCCGCCGCGAGGCCGAACAGGTTCTGGAAGAGGGCCAGCACGGACGCTCCGGTCGCCCGCACACCGGGGTGGATGACGTCGATGACGATCGCCGACACCGGTCCGACCGTGCAGGTGGCCACGAAGCCGCCGATGGCGATCAGCGCGAACTGGGCCGGCGGCGCAAGCGACGTGCCGAAGGCCGTGACGAGCAGGACCATCGACAGCACGCACAGCACCGCCATCGTGACGAGCTTGCGGCGCGGATGACGGACGCCGACGCGATCGACCAGCGTGCCCCAGACCACGGAGCCCAGGGCTCCGGCCAGGACCACGAGCGCGGCCTTCACGCCCGCCTGGGCCGGCGCGACGCCGTGCACGCGGTTCAGGAAGCTGGGCAGCCACGACCACAGCGCCGACACGACGATCAGCTGCGCCGCGCCACCGAGGCAGACCCACAGCATCGTGCGCGTCCGGGCCAGCACCCGGACGATGTGGCGCACCGCCTCGCCGATCGAACGGCGCTTGGCATCCAGCGCCGGTTCGAGCGACACGGTGCGGTAGTCGCGAACCTTCAGGTAGGCCAGCGCCACCAGGAGGCCGGGCACGCCGACGACGCCGAACGCCGCCTGCCAGCCCCAGCGCTCGGCGATCATGCCGCCGAGCATCACGCCCAGCACCGAGCCGACCGAGGCGGACGCGAAGAATCCGGCCATCAGCGCGCCGCGCATGCGCGCCGGGAAGTGGCTGGCGATCAGCGCCGCCCCCACCGAGCCGTAGCCGGCCTCGCCCAGGCCGACGACGGCGCGCGCCGCCAGCAACTGGCCGTAGCCGCGTGTCCACATGCACGAGATCGTGGCCAGGCTCCACACGGTGGCCATCGCGACGATGCTCTTCACGCGGCTGACGCGATCGGCGAACAGCGCCACCGGCAAGGCGCCGAGGGCGACGGTCACCGACACCACCGACACCAGCGCGCCGAGCTGCTTGTCCGACAGGTTCCATTCCGCCTTGAGGTAGGGGAACAGCGAGACGATCACCTGGCGATCGACGTAGTCGAAGACCATCAGCGCGAGCGTCATGCCGAAGGCAAACCAGGCCTGGCCGCGGCTGAAGAGATAGCCGTCCTGGGCCGGAGTCTTTTCGATGCTGTGCAGGTCCATGGTGGCTTCCTTCAGGGAACGAGCACGGTGGCGCCGGTGGTCCGGCGCGACTCGAGTGCGCGGTGGGCCTCGGCGGCGTCGGCCAGCGCGAACTGCTGGTTCGGCTCGCCGCGGATGCGTCCGGCCAGGACATGGCCGAACAGCTCGTCGGCCATGGCCAGCATGTGGGAGCGGGGCGTCGCGTAATGGATCATGGCCGGGCGCGTGACCCAGAGCGAACCCTTGACCGCGAGCAAGGTGGTGTCGATCACCACCGGCCCGGACGTGGTGCCGTTGCTCACCAGCGTGCCGCGCGGCTGAAGGCTGTCGAGCGAGGCCATCAGCGTGTCCTTCCCCACCGAGTCATAGACCACGGGAACGCCCTTGCCGTCGGTCAGTTCGCGCACCCGCTTGGCGATGTCTTCGCGGCTGGTGACGATGGTGTGCGTGCAGCCGTGGGCGCGCGCGATCTCGGCCTTCTCGTCGGTGCTGACGGTCCCGATCATCGTGACCCCCAGCGCCCGGGCCCACTGGCAGGCGACCAGCCCCACGCCGCCGGCGGCGGCGTGGTAGAGGATCGTCTCGCCGCCCTGGAGCGGATAGACCTGCCGGAACAGGTACTGCGCCGTCAGCCCCTTCATCATCAGCGTCGACGCGGTGCGGTCGCTGATGCCTTCAGGCAGCGGGATCAGCACGTCGGCCGGCATCACGCGCACCTCGGCATAGGCGCCCTGCGGGCCGAGCAGGTAGCCGACACGGTCGCCCACCTGGATGTCCGTGACGCCGGCGCCCACCGCTTCCACCACGCCCACGGCGTCCGAGCCCAGGCCGTTCGGCAGCGGCAGCGGATAGCGGCCGGTGCGGAAGTAGATGTCGATGAAGTTGACGGCGATGTAGCTGTGGCGCACACGCGCCTGGCCGGGCCCGGGGTCGCCGACATCGACGGTCTCGAGCTGGAGCACTTCGGGTCCACCGGTCTGGTGTAGGCGTATCGCACGGGTCATGGCGGGTCTCCTGCCGAGGCGCGTGGCTGCGCTCGGCGATGTCTGTGGGGGGGCGCGGATGCCGCGGTTGTCAGGCGGCGCGCCTGTGGGCCGCGTCGCCGGCGCAAAGCTCGTCGATGTAGTCGTTCGCCTGCGGCCAGGTGCCGAAGCCCGAGGCCGGGTTGAGGTGGCCGACACGACCGAGGTCGTCGAGCCGGCTGCCCCAGGCGCCGGCCAGGGCGGCGATGCGCTCGAAGCGCCCGAGTTCGTCGTTGCGGCTGGCGGCGACGATGCTGCGGAACGGCAGCCGGCAGCGCGGCACCGGCAGCCATCCGCCGGCCTGCAGCGCGGCCAGCGTCGGATAGCCGGCCGGCAGCGGCGCGTCGAAATCCGGCGGCGCGGCGAGCAGGGCACCGGCCACCACGCAGCGTGTCTGCTGCGCCCAGTGCGCCACCATGATGCAGCCGGCGCTGTGCGCGACGACGACGAGTGGCCCCTGCACGGCCTGGGCCTGCTGCTCGATGGCGGCGACGCGGGCCGCGCAGTCGAGGTCCGCGCGGCCCATCGGCTGCACCACGGCGACCTGGCGGCGCGCCGCGCGCAGCCGCATCTCGAGCAGCGTCTGCCAGTGCTCGGCGACGGCGTCGCGCAGCCCCGGCACGATCAGGATGCAGGGTTCGTTCGACATGGCGTCAGGCCGCCTTGCGCAGGTAACCCTGCAGGCCGGGCCGTGCGTTGGGGGCGAAGCCGTTGTGCGCCAGCGTCTCCTCGACGCTGTCGTAGAAGACGCCGATCTGGCAGATCTCGCGCGCTTCCTTGCCGGTGGCGACCTCGCGGCCGAACTCGCGCGACAGGCGCACCAGCTGCTCGATCTGCCGCACGGTGCCCATCTTGGCCTTGCGGTCCTGCGTCCAGAGGTTGTCCTCGATGCCGCAGCGCACGTGCAGGCCCATGGCCAGGCCCATCATGTTGATCGGCAGCACGTTGCGCATGCTGCTCTCGACGGTCAGCATCGCGCCGTCCGGGATCGCGCGCAGGAAGTTGGCGAGGTTGTAGACGTTGGGCGCGTCCATGCCGCCGCTGATCGCGACCCAGTTCATCACCAGCGGGCCCTTGTAGACGCCGCGGCGGATCATGCGCTCGACGGTCTCGAAACTGTTGATGTTGTAGAACTGGAAGGCGCTCTGGATGCCGGCCGCGCTCAGCCGCCGGATGTGCTCCTCGACCCAGGCCGGGCCCGACGGCACGATCATCTCGCTGTAGGCGCGCCGGCCTTCGGGCGTGGCGAGCGTGGTGCCGGCGATGTCGGCCTCGTCCATGTGTTCCAGGACGTTCATCTGCGTGGTGTTGACGGTGACGGTGACCTGATCCGGCTTCGGGTCCAGCTCGGCGAGCATGTGCCGCGTGTCGTCGGACAGCCACTTCGCTGCGGCGCCATCGGACTCCGGCGCGAAGGAGATCGAGCCGCCGACCTGGATGATCATGTCCGGCACCGCGGCGCGCACACCGGCGATCAGCTCGTTGAACTTGGACAGCCGCTTGCTGCCCCGGCCGTCGAGCTCGCGCACGTGCAGGTGCAGCACGGTGGCGCCGGCGTTGTAGCAGTCCACCGCCTTCTGCACCTGCTCCTCCATCGTCACCGGAATGTCTTCCGGAAAGTCCGAGGGCATCCATTCGGGGCCGTAGGGCGCGGCGGTGATCACCAGCTTGTCCTGGTTTTCGGGGAAGAGCGAACCGTCGAGGAAGTTCATGGCGGGCTTTCGTGTCGTGTGACTCGGCTGGTGGATTCAGAACGGCTTGTCGCCGACGATGCCGGCGCGTTCCATCTTTCGGTGGCAGAGCGGGTAGTCCATCACCGCGTAGTGCTGGGTGCTGCGGTTGTCCCAGATGGCGACGCTGTTCGGCTGCCAGCGCCAGCGCACCTGGTACTCGGGGATCTGCGCCTGGCTGATCAGGTACTGCAGGAGCTGCGAGCTGCCCTGCGTGTAGTCCTGCCCGACGCGCACGCGCTCCGGGGTGTGGAAGTTCGTGAAGTGGGTCGTGAAGGCGTTGACGAACAGGACCTTCTCGCCCGTCTCGGGATGCGTGCGCACCACCGGGTGCTCGGCATCCGGAAACTGCGCCTTCAGCGCGAGGCGCCGCTCGATCGGCATCGCGGCGCCGAAGGTGGCCTCGATGCTGTGCCGGGCGCGCAGGTCGGCGATCTGCGCCTTCACCGACTCCGGCAGGCGGTCGTGGGCGAGGACCATGTTGGCCCACATCGTGTCGCCGCCGACCGGCGGGCACTCGACGCAACGCAGCACGCAGCCGAAGGGCGGGCGCTCCCGCCATGTGGCGTCCGAGTGCCAGGCGTTCTCGTACCGGTCGTTCGGCTGCTCGGGTGACTTGTAGATGCGCACGAGGCCCGGGTGCTCCGGGTCGCTGCCGGCCACCGGGTGGTCTTCCAGATCGCCGAAGTGGCGGGCGAAGGCGACATGCTCGGCGCGGGTGATGTCCTGGTCGCGGAAGAACAGCACCCGGTGCTTCAGCAACAGCGCGCGGATCTCGGCGACAAGGCCGGCATCGCGTGACGCGACGCCGAGGTGCACGCCGCTCAGCTCGGCGCCGATCGCGCAGGTCAGGGGCTGGACCCGGATCGAGTCGGGCAGCGAAGCCGCTCGAACAATGGCGGGTGATTCGGGGCGGGGGGTCGTCATGCGCTTGTCTCCTTCGACGCTGCTCGGCGGCAGCCATCTTCGGAAGCAAGAGTAGGCCGTCCGCCCCTTGGCCGCCCCCCCGTCGCAGAGGGGGGCACGGTCTTCACTGTCCTAAGGTTCGGCGGCCAGCAAGCCCAGGATGCGCGCACGCGACACCACCTGCTTGCGCGTTCCGGCGTCGAGCTTCGCGAACAGGTTCTTCATGTGCCACTTCACCGTCTCTTCGCCGACCTCCATGGCCAGGCCGATCTCCTTGTTGGACAGGTTGCGCGCCGCCAGCTCCAGCACCTCGCGCTCCTTCGGCGTCAGCGCCATGCTGGGCGTCGAGCGGGGCGCCGCGGCGGGGCGAGCCGGCGCCGGCACCGGCACCGGGGTCGCCATCGCATCCGGCAGGCTCGAGCCCGCCAGCGCCTGCCGCGCCCATTCGCCCAGGGTCGGATGCGCATCGGCGAACACGCGCTGCAGGCCATGGGCCCGTGCCAGGTCGGCCGCTTCCCGCAGCAGGCCGACGGACCGCTCGCCGCAGCGGTCGAGTGCCAGCGCGAGCAGGCCGGTCAGCTCGATCTTCAGTCGGCCCAGCCTGAGCTCCCGGGCGAGCGCCTCGCCGCGCTTCAACGGTCCGATCGCGCCGCGCCAGTCGCGCGCGGCGATCGCCGCCTGGGCGTGGGCGACGTCCCGAAGTACCGCGGCCTGGCGTTGCCAGAGGCGCCCCTGGGGCAGGGTCGGATCGGCCATCAGCACGTCGATCCGGTCGCACAGGCCACGACAGGTGTCGGCACGGAAGCGGTGCGCATGCAGCCGCACCTGGTCGACGAGGCTGGCCAGGCGCAGGCGCGGCAGGCGGCGCGAAACGCCGACCGCCTCCAGCGCAGCCAGGAGTTCGAGCGCGCGGTTTTCGGCGCCTTCGGCCCCGGCGATGCGCGCCACCGTGCGGAAGCCCAGCAGCACCGTCTCGGGCAGGCCATGGCGCTCCAGCACATCGAGCCGGTTCGCGAGCACCGCCGCGGCCTCGTCCGGCTCGTTGCGTTCCCACAGTGCCGCCGCGAGCAGGCTGGCCAGCATGCAGGCGAACGGGCTGCGCCGGCCGAGGTCGCCTTCGGCGCCCGCCAAGGTCGGCCGAAGCAGCTTCTCGGCCAGGAGGACCTGGCCCTCCCAGAGGTAGGTGAGCGCCGTCACGAGTTCGCCCCAGCGGCCGATGTAGCCGGCGGCCGGATCGAGATCGTTGCGCGGTGCCTGTTGCAGCCGCAACCGCGCCAGCGCCGGTTCGCCTTCGAGCAGGGCCCGGAACGCCGAGCGGTTGGCATGGACCTGCAGCAGCAGCGCATCGCGCAATGGCGGATGTTCGCTCCACGGATCATGCAGTTGGGCGAAACGGTCCGGTTCGTCGGCGAACACGGCCGCACCGCCGAGGATCAGCGCGCATTCGCAGCGCAGCGCGTCGTGCACCCCGGGCTGCGCGAGCAGGCGCTCGACCAGCCGACGGGCCTCGTCGTGGCGCTCGCTGAGCGCGAGCGTCCACGCGGCCGCCAGCAGCAGGCGCGGTCTGCGGTCCACTTCCGTGGGCGGCAGCCGCGCCAGCCATGCGAGCACCGCACCCTGGCGACCGCGCGTCATCAAGGATTCGTAGAGGCTGCGCTCGGCCAGCTCGTAGGCCAGGTCGGCCTCGCCGGCCGCGAGCGCATGGCGCGCGGCCGCCTCGAGCAGGCCATGGTGGCCCAGCCAGTCGGCCGCACGACGGTGCAGCTCCGCCTGTTCGGCCTCCGGCAGGTTGTGAAAGCGCCTGCGCAATTCCTCGCGCGCCAGGGAATGCATGCGCAGCCAGTCGCTCGCATCGCCGGCCACGAACACCGGCGTGTCGCGCGCCAGGCGCGCCAGGCGCTCGGGTGCATCGTCGGCCTGCACGACCGCGCTGCACAGCGACGGGTGGAGGTCGTCGAGCATCGCGATGCGGGTGAGGAAGGCCGCGTCGGCCGGGTCGAGGTTCGTCAGCAACAGGCTCACGAAGCGGTCGCGCAGCCCGCTGTCCTGGCGAGCCAGGCGCGCGACCTCCGCCTGCGGGTCGCTGCCGGCGGCCATCAGCGACAGCGCCAGTTGCAGGCCCAGCGGCCATCCTTCGGTCAGGTCGTGCAGGCGTGCGATGGCGTCCCGATCGACACGCGCACCGAAGCGCGCCTGCACCAGCGCGATCGTCTCGTCGAGCCGGAAGCGCAGCACGTCGGGCGAGACGACGGCACAGTGGCCGTAGTCGGTCAGGTCGTCGAGCTGCAGATGGCAGTCGGCCCGGGCAGCGACCACGACGCGCAGGTTGGGCGGCGCGTTGCGCAGCAGGTAGGCCAGCGCGTCGCGGGCGGACGGCGGCAGACGGTCGGCCTCGTCGATGAACAGGACGATGTCCAGGGCGCTCTGCGCCACCTCGGCCACCCATGACGTCACGCCTTCGAGGCCGCCCGGGGCCGCTCCCTCGAACAGCGTGTGCCCGAAGGTGGGTCGGCCGGCGGCCGTGCGCACGGCGAGCGTCACCCCGAGCACGAGCCGGTGCGCATCGTCGTGGGTCTGCGCCGTCAGCCAGGCGACGACCGCACCGCGTGCGAGGTGCTCTCGCCGCCACTGGGCGAGCAGCGAGGTCTTGCCGAAGCCGGCGGGCGCCTGCACGAGGACGATGGGCTGATCAAACGGTTCGCCGTCGGCCTTCAGGCGCGGACGTGCGACGTGATGGCGCGGCACGCGCGGCGCGGTGACCCGTAGCAGGAGGTCGTCGGTGGGTCCGACGAGAGCGGGCGGTGCGGCAGCGGCCACGTATCGGGCGAGGCTCGGAGGGGTTGGACGAAGTGCGGTGCGTCGATGGCCCACGGCACGGCAAATGATAGTGCGTGGGTTCGCGTCGGACCGCCCGGCAGCGCTGGCTGCCGGGTTTTGCCGGAGATCGGAACCCCCGAAATCCCAACGCACCAGGCCCCGATCACGTCCAGGTCATGAGGCGGCCGGGCGCCTCGCTTCGTCAAACCGCGCTGGTGAGTGCGGGCACCGCGTCGAACAGGTCCGCTTCCAGTCCGTAATCCGCCACCGAGAAGATGGGCGCTTCGGCGTCCTTGTTGATCGCCACGATCACCTTGGAGTCCTTCATGCCCGCCAGGTGCTGGATCGC
>DAOOCX010000033.1:0-6481 GCA_035408605.1 Thermomonas sp.
TCCGCGCTGCCGCTGGTGACGCGCCACCCGAACCTGGTGGTTACCCGTACCTTCAGCAAGGCGTATGCGCTGGCGGGCCTGCGGGTCGGTTTCGCGGTGGCCGACGAGGGCCTGATCGCGGTGATGGAACGCGTGCGCGAAAGCTTCAACGTCAATGCACTCGGCCTGGTCGCCGCGGAGGCAGCACTGGGTGATGTCGATCATCTCAACGCGTCGATCGCCGGCAACAGCGCACAGCGCGAGGCGCTCGCCGATGCATTGCGCGCGCGCGGGATGAAGGTGGCGCCGTCGCAGACCAATTTCCTGCTGGTCGAATTCGGCGACCACAGCTCGCGCATAGAGGCGCGCCTGGTCGGGCGCGGCGTGGTGCTGCGGCCGATGGGCGGCTACGGGCTTGGCGAATGCCTGCGCATCACGGTGGGCACCGAGCTCGAGAACCAGCGCCTGCTCGCCGCGCTGGATGAGGTGATGAAGTGAGCGGTGGCAGCGACGCCCTCGACTGGATAGCGTCTGCCGGTAGCCCGCTGCGCGGCACGTTGGATATCCCCGGCGACAAGTCGGTCTCGCATCGCTCGGTGATGTTCGCCGCGCTGGCCGATGGCGTCTCGACCATCGAGGGTTTCCTGGAAGGCGAGGACACGCGCGCCACCGCGGCGATCTTCGCGCGACTCGGCGTGCGCATCGAAACCCCGTCGCCGTCGCGGCGAATCGTGCATGGCGTCGGTATCGACGGGCTGCGGGCCGCCGATGGCGTGCTGGATTGCGGCAATGCCGGCACCGGCATGCGCCTGCTCGCCGGCCTGCTGGCGGCGCAGCGCTTCGACAGCGTGCTGGTTGGCGATGCCTCGTTGTCCAAGCGACCGATGCGGCGGGTGACCGCCCCCTTGGCCAAGATGGGTGCGCGCATCGACACCGAAGCGGGCGGACTGCCTCCATTGCGGATCCATGGCGGCCAGGCGCTGGTCGGCATCGACCACACGCTGGAGGTCGCCAGTGCGCAGGTGAAATCCGCGCTGTTGCTGGCGGGCCTGTATGCCGATGGCGAGACCATCGTGCGCGAGCCGCACCCGACCCGCGACTACACCGAGCGCATGCTGTCCGCGTTCGGCGTCGACATCGAGTTCTCGCCCGGGTTCGCGCGCTTGCGCGGCGGGCAACGCCTGCGCGCGACCGACATCGCGGTGCCGGCGGATTTTTCGTCGGCCGCGTTTTTCCTGGTGGCCGCCGGCATCGTGCCCGGCTCGGAATTGCGCTTGAAGCAGGTGGGGCTGAACCCACGCCGCACCGGCCTGCTGCAGGCGTTGCGGATGATGGGTGCCGACATCGTCGAGGACAACGGCGGCGTGCATGGCGGCGAACCGGTTGCTGACCTCGTCGTCCGATACGCGCCGCTGCGCGGCATCGAGGTGCCGGAGACATTGGTGCCGGACATGATCGATGAATTCCCGGCGTTGTTCATCGCTGCCGCGCATGCCAGCGGTCCGACCGTGGTGCGAGGCGCCGCCGAATTGCGGGTCAAGGAATCGGATCGCCTGGCCGCGATGGCCAACGGGCTGCGTGCCCTGGGCCTCCAGGTCGAGGAAACGCCGGATGGCGCGACGATCCACCCCGGCACGTTGCAGGGCGGGGTGGTCGACAGCCTTGGCGACCACCGCATCGCGATGGCGTTCGCGGTGGGTGCGCAGCGTGCGCTTGGCGAGGTGCGGATCGGCGACGTTGCCAACGTGGCGACCTCGTTCCCGGGCTTCGATGCGCTGGCGCGTGGCGTGGGCTGCTCGTTGAGCGACGCCTGATCGGCGACGACCGCGCTGGATCGAAATGAAACGGCCCGCACCCGGCGGGCCGTTTCGTCAAGCGGATCGCACCTCGGGATCAGCCGCGCTCAAGCGCGAACTCGACCGGGACTCGCACGCTGGTGGCGACCGGCTTGCCATCGCGCAACGCGGGCTGGAAACGCCACTGGCGCACGGCCTGCAGGGCGGAGCGATCGAACTCCCGATTGCCGCTGCGATCGTCCAGGCTGACCTCGATCGGCACCCCATTGCGGTCGATGCTGGCCAGCACCAGCACGGTGCCGGTCTCGCCTGCGCGCAGCGCCGATGCCGGGTACTTCGGCAGCACCTGGCTGCTGGCGATCAGCGAGGCATCACGCGTCGGGCCGGGGGTCGGCGACTTCGCGATCGGCCTTGCAGCGGTGGTTGGCAGCGGCGCCAGGGGCGCTTCGTCGATCGGGGCCGGCAGGGGTTCGGTCGAGGCAATCGCAGGCGTGGCATCGACCACGTCGTTGCGATCCTGGAGGGTCCACCACGTTGCGCCGGTGATGGCGAGCAGGCCCAGCAGCAGGATCGTCTTGCGCGCCGTGTCGGGACCTGGCTGCAACGCCTGCGGGTCCTCCTGTTTCAGCAGCGGATCGTAGTTGGTCTGGACATTCGTCATGTCGATCTCCTCGTCGTGCGGAAGGCACGCGACCGAGTGTCCTGATCGACTCGTTAGACGGGGATCAATCCGCGCAGGATTACGTGCTTGGGCTCCGCCCTGGATTCAGCGATGTCGTCATCGCGTCCACGTTTCGTTGTGCGTGGGTGACGTCAGCCGCCCGGATTGAACACGATCGGAACCACGACCTCGGCGACGACAGGCTGGCCATCGCGCACCGCGGGCTGGAAGCGCCAGCGGCGCACCGCTTCCATCGCGGCGCGATCCAGGTGGCGATTGCCGCTGCTTTCCGCGACGTCCAGGCGATCGACGCTGCCGTCGGTGGCCACGGTGACCCTCACGCGTACGGTGCCACCGGCGTTCCGGCGCAACGCCTCCTGCGGATAACGCGGCGCGGGCTGGCTGATCGGCACCGGGGTATCGCTGCCCCGGGCGACCGGCGCGGAGGGAGCGACGGGTGCGGCAGGTGGCGGTGGCGGGGGGGGCGGTTCATCGATGATGCGGGGGCGCTCAGTCGCAGGCAGCGGCTTGCCCTGCGCGGTCTCGGGCAGGCGCAGGCCGCTGGCGTTGCCGTCCTCGTTGGCCACATCGGCCGGCAAGGGTGCCGGCAGGATGTCGGCGTTGCCTTCGGCGGTCTCGGGCCCGCCGCCCTTGAAGAATTCGGTGTCGTTGCGCTGGTCCAGCCACAGCAGCAGGAACAGCAACAGGCCAGCGCCGAACGCAATGGCGAGGACCTTGACGGCCCGGGGCGGCAGCAGCGGCTTGCGCGGTGCGGGATCGACCATGCCGCATTCTGGCACAGCGCATCGTCGTGCCAGCGCCAACGCGCGCCGGCTCGGGCGATAATGAGCATTCGTCCACGGAACCCCCTCGCGATGCTCGATCCCGCCCTGTTGCGCGCCAACCCCGCCGAACTCGCCGAACGCCTGCGCACCACGCGCGGCTTCGAACTGGACGTCGGCCACCTCGAGTCGCTGGAAACGCGTCGCAAACAGCTGCAGGTGCGCACCCAGGAACTGCAGAACCTGCGCAATACCCGCAGCAAGCAGATCGGCATGCTCAAGGCAAAGGGCGAGGACGTCTCCGTGGTGATGGCCGAAGTCGCCGCGTTCGGCGATGAACTGAAGGCCTCGGAAATCGAACTCGACGAGTTGCGTGGCCAGATCGAGGCCATCGCGCTGGGCATCCCGAACCTGCCGGATGCTTCGGTGCCGCTTGGCGGCGACGAGAGCCAGAATGTCGAGCAGAAGACCTGGGGCACGCCCAGGACCTTCGATTTCGAAGTGAAGGACCACGTCGAGCTCGGCGCGCGCAACGGCTGGCTGGATGGCGATACCGCCGCCAAGCTGAGCGGCGCGCGCTTCACCGTGCTGCGTGGCCAGCTGGCACGGATGCATCGCGCACTCGCCCAGTTCATGCTCGACCTGCACACCGGCGCGCACGGTTACGAGGAAACCAACGTGCCGGTCATCGTCAACGCCGATGCGATGCGCGGCACCGGCCAGTTGCCGAAGTTCGAGGAAGACCTGTTCTCCACCCAGCTCGGCGAACACAAGCGCTACCTGATCCCCACGTCGGAAGTGCCGCTGACCAACATCGTCCGGGACGAGATCCTGGAAGCGGATCGCCTGCCACTGCGGATGACCGCGCACTCGATGTGCTTCCGCTCCGAGGCCGGCAGCGCCGGCCGCGACACCCGCGGTTTCATCCGCCAGCATCAGTTCGAGAAGGTGGAGCTGGTCAGCATCAGCAAACCCGAAGAGTCGGATGCCGAGCACGAGCGCATGACCCGCTGCGCCGAAGTGGTGCTGGAAACACTCGGCCTGCCGTATCGCAAGGTGCTGCTGTGCACCGGCGACATGGGCTTCGGCGCGACCAAGACCTACGACCTGGAAGTCTGGCTGCCATCGCAGGCCACGTATCGCGAGATTTCGTCCTGTTCCAACTGCGGCGATTTCCAGGCGCGGCGCATGCAGGCGCGCTGGCGCAACCCGGCCACCGGCAAACCCGAACCGGTGCATACCTTGAACGGTTCCGGCGTGGCCGTGGGCCGCGCGTTGATCGCGGTGATGGAGAATTACCAGAACGCCGATGGCAGCATCGACGTGCCGGGGGCGCTACGTCCGTACATGGGCGGCGTCGAACGCATCGCCTGATCGTTCCCGCAATCTCGAAAAAAAAAACGGGCCCGCAGTGCGGGCCCGTTGCGTTCCGGGGAGGGGAGGGAGGAACGCGAAAGCGGTGTTCGATCAGGCTGCAAGCGGCAGCGCGACATCGATGCGGGCATGTGCGGCCGAGATCGACGTCACCCGCTGCTCCGGCGAGATGGACAACCCCTCGGCGCTGACGAATTCGACATCGGTGATGCCGAGGAAGGCGAACACCTGGCGCAGGTAAGGTTCGACGAAGTTGCGCCCGCTTTCGACCGGGTGCTTGCCGCCGTAGGTCGCGGCCACGATCACCTGCTTGCCGCCGGCCAGGCCCTGCGGGCCCTCGGCGGTGTAGCGGAAGGTCTTGCCGGCCACCGCGATGCGATCGATCCAGGCCTTCAACTGGCTGGGAATGCCGAAGTTGTACATCGGCGCGCCGATCACGATCACGTCGGCGGACAGGAATTCGTCCATCACCGCCGCCGCGGTTGCGGCCTCGTCGGCATCGGCCTGTGCGAGCGAACCAGCGCCCAGGTGCGGCAGCGGATGGGCGGCGAGGTCGCGGTAGGTGACCTCGAGGCCACGCACGTCGCGCTGCCAGCGGGCGACGATCGCGGCGCCCAGTTCGCGACTGGCGGAATGTTGGCCAAGGATGCTGGAGTCGAGATGCAGGAGTTTCATGCTGATGCCCCGTCGGGTGCGGCAGCGCCGCGTTGGGATGCATCCTCCTCTGTTGCATATTCGGGATAAAGACTGTTCAATATCATGATACGTTCCATATTCGGAATTATCGTCATGCAGGATCTCAACGATCTCTATTACTTCGCCGCGGTCGTGGACCACGGTGGATTCGCCGCCGCGGAACGCGCGCTCGGCATCCCCAAGTCGCGGCTGAGCCGGCGCATCAGTGCGCTGGAGACCGAGCTTGGCGTGCGCCTGTTGCAGCGCTCGACGCGACGGTTCGCGGTGACGGACGTGGGGACCAGCGTGCATCGCCATGCGCAGTCGATGCTGGCCGAGGCGCAGGCGGCGCGCGAAGCCGTGGATCGCCTGAGCGCGGAGCCGCGCGGCACGATCCGGGTCAGCGTACCGGTGTCGATGGCGCAGCAGCAGTTCCCGAAGCTGCTGCCGGACTTCATGGCGCTGTACCCGAAGGTGCGCGTGCAGTTGATCGTCGGCAATCGCCGCGTCGACGTGATCAACGAGGGTGTCGATGTCGCCCTGCGCGTGCGCGCGAAACTCGATGACGACGGCAGCCTGGTGATGCGCAGCTTCGGCCAGATCCAGGAGTTGCTGGTCGCCAGCCCGAAGTACCTGGACCGCGCCGGCCGTCCGATGGCGCCGGAGCAACTCGCCGAGCACGTCACCCTCAGCATCAGCGAGGACGAAGCCCGCCAGCGTTGGGAACTGCACGGCCCCGATGGCGAAGTGCGCCGCATCGACCTGCAACCGCGGATCACCGGCTTCGATTTCCCGATGATGCAGGCGATGGCCGAGGGCGGTATCGGCATTACGCTGCTGCCGGAAACCGTGTGCGCGGATGCGGTGCGGCGCGGCGACCTGGAAGTGGTGCTGCCGGATTGGCGCCTGCCGCAGGGCATCGCCCATGCCGTGTTCGCCTCCCGCCGCGGCCTGCTGCCGGCGGTGCGGGTGTTCATCGACTTCCTGGCCGAGCGACTGCCGAAACTGCTGGAGGCAGCACGCCTCGAGTGCAGCGACCCCGCCTGCCTCAAGGCAAAGGCAAAGGCCAAGGCAGGTTCGAAGCCGGTCCAGAAGCCGCTCTGACGTGCGAAAATCCGCATCACGGAAGTGTGGCCGAGTGGTTTAAGGCAGCGGTCTTGAAAACCGCCGATGGGTAAAACCATCCGTGAGTTCGAATCTCACCGCTTCCGCCA
>DAOOCX010000033.1:6581-21194 GCA_035408605.1 Thermomonas sp.
GACGCATTCGCATAGGGGTAGGACTTTTCCTACTCGCCAGCGCGGCATACGCTGCTGGGATGGGACGGGTGGGTTCGGTAGCGTGTCCCCATCGAATCGGGGGGCTGCCATGAGCATCAAGGTTTTCATCGTCGACGACCATTCGCTGGTGCGCACGGGCTTCCGCCTGATCCTGGGCCGTGAAGTCGACATCGAAGTGCTCGGCGAGGCCGAAAGCGGCGAGGACGCACTGCCGCAAATCCGCAAGCTCAAGCCCGACGTGGTCCTCTGCGACCTCAACCTGCCGGGCATCAGCGGGCTGGAGGTGACCGAGCGCATCGTGCGCGGCGACTACGGCAGCAAGGTGATCGTGGTGTCGGTGCTGGAGGACGGACCGATGCCGCGCCGCTTGCTGGAGGCCGGTGCGTCCGGTTACCTCGGCAAGGCCTGCGATGCGGCCGAGTTGTTGCGTGCGGTTCGCGACGTGGCACGAGGTAAGAAATACCTGGCCAGCGCCATCGCCCAGGGCATCGCGTTGTCGGGGATGAGTCGCGATGCCGACTCGCCCTTCGACCTGCTGACCCCGCGCGAGATGGAGGTCGCCCTGCTGCTCAACCAGGGCATGCGCCAGGAAGCCATTGCCAAGCGCCTCAGCCTGAGCGCCAAGACGATCAACACCCACAAGTCCCGGCTCTTCGACAAGCTCGGCATCCGCGACAGCATCGCGCTGGCGCGGTTGGTCAGCCAGTACGGCTTGGTCGATCCCGCGCACGCCGTCCACTGACGGCGCGCGCAGGGCCAAGCGGCGTCAGGCGCCGCGGTTGGCCTCGGTGGCGTCGTCCGCCGCCTGCGGAGTGGTCACGGCGTCGTGGCGAGCCGTCTGGAACAGGCCACGCAATTGCTCGGCGCGGCGCGCCGCCTCATCGTCTGCCGAAGCGAGGGTCGCGGACGCGGGTGCATCGGCCGGGGTTTCGGTCACCGGCTCCGCGGTCGAAGCCTCGATACGCACCGGCGCGACGGCGACCTGCTCGACAGGGGGCTGCTCGACAGCGATGGGCGCTTCCATCTCCGGCATCGCGATCTCGACCTGCGTCGGTTCGATCGCAGTCGCCTCGACTTCCACCGCCGCGGTCGCGGTGGTGTCGTCGACCGGCGGAACGGCGTCGACCACCGGGTCCACGAGGGGCTCGCGCGTCGTGATGGCCGGGGTTGCCACGCTGGCGGCGTTGTCGAAGGTGGCGCTCTCGACGATCACCGCTTCCGTGTCCGCCTGCACCGCTGCGGGCGCCGTGGTGGCAACCACGGCAGCTTCGGGCACGACTGCTGTTTCGGGCTGGGTAACCGGCTCGGCGGCAGCAACGGGAATGACGACTGCGTCGACGACCGGTGCGGCAGCGATCGCGGCCACCGCGGCGACGGCGGGCGAGGGCACCTTGCGGCTTTCTTCCGTCACGACGGGTTGCTGCGGCGCGGCCGGCGCGATGTCGTCGAAGTCGAACTCGGGCTGGCCGCCATCGACGCCCAAGGCCTCGTCGGCGCCACCGTCCTGGTCCAGCAAGCCGTCATCGGCCACGCCACCGGTTTCGCCGGCGCCACGACGACGACGACGACCACCGCGGCGGCCGCGGCGGCGCTTGCCGCCGGCTTCGCCATTGGCGTCATCGGATGCGGCCGGTCCATTGCCTTCGTCCTGCGATTCGATGCCGGCGGCCGTGGCCAGACCGGCTTCGTCCTGCGCTGCCGCCATCGTTGCCGCCGCACCGGTCGCCGGGACAGCGACCGCCGAGGTGGTCGACACGATCTCGACATCGGCCTCGGCGACCACGGGCTTCGGAGCCTGTTGCCTGTCCTGCCGGGGCTGCTGCGGCTGCTTGTCGCCCTGCTGCTTCTGCTGCTGGGGCTGCTTTTGCGGCTTGTCCTGCTGCGGCTGGGCCTGCTTGTCCTGCTTGTCCTGCTTGGGCTGCTGTTGCCTGTCGTTGCGCGGCTTCTGTTGCTGCTGCGGCTGGGCCTGCTTCTGCTCGCCCTGCGGCTTGTTGCCGCGCGGCTCGCCCTGCGCATTGCGACGGCCTTCGTCGCGATTGCCACGCTCGTCGCGACGCGAATCGCGGCTGCCACGGCCATCGCGGTCGTTGCGGCCGCGGTTGCCGCGATCTTCGCGACGGCCGCCCTGCGACTCGGCCTTGACCGGTTCCGGCGCCGCGGCGGGTGCCCCGGTGAACAGGCCGCGCAACCAGCCGATCACGCCGCCACTGGCCTGGACCGGCTGCGGCGCGGCCACCTGGGCGACCGGCGCGGGCGCCGGCTGCACGGGTTCCACCGGCATCGGCCGCGGCTCGCGCAGCGGTGCCGGCTGGGCAGGCTTGACGTTGGTCACGGCCGGTGCCGGCGGGATGTTCAGCTGTGCCTTGCTCAGGGCGATGGTGGCGAGCCTGCGCGGGGTGCCGCGCTGGTAACTGGGCTTGGCGGTTTCCTCGCCCATTTCGTTTTCGCGGATGCGCGTGACTTCGTAGTGCGGGGTGTGCAATTGCTCGTCGGCGACGATCACGATCGGCGCGTCGTGGCGTGCCTCGATCTCGCGCAGGGCGCTGCGCTTCTCGTTGAGCAGGAAGTTGGCGATTTCCACCGGCACCTGCACCAGTACCTGGCCGGTGTTGTCCTTCATCGCATGCTCTTCGGCGACGCGGATGATCGACAGCGACAGCGACTCGATGCTGCGCATGCGGCCATGGCCCTCGCAGCGCGGGCAGACGATCTGGCTGGCTTCGCCCAAGCTGTTGCGCAGGCGCTGGCGGCTCATCTCGAGCAGGCCGAAGCGGCTGATGCGGCCGATCTGCACGCGTGCGCGGTCGTACTTGAGCGCGTTCTGCAGCTTGTTCTCGACGTCGCGCTGGTGCTTGTTGGACGACATGTCGATGAAGTCGATCACCACCAGGCCGCCCAGGTCGCGCAGGCGCAGCTGGCGCGCCACTTCCTCGGCCGCCTCCAGGTTGGTGTTGAACGCGGTTTCCTCGATGTCGCCGCCCTTGGTGGCGCGCGCCGAGTTCACGTCGATCGCGGTCAGGGCCTCGGTCTGGTCGATCACCAGCGCGCCGCCGGAGGGCAGGCGCACGGTGCGCTCGTAAGCCGACTCGATCTGCGACTCGATCTGGAAGCGGTTGAACAGCGGAGTGTCGTCGGTGTAGTGCTTGAGCTTGCGCTTGTTGTGCGGCATCACCTGTTCGACGAAGTCCAGCGCCTCGGCGTACATCTCCGGGGTGTCGACCAGGATCTCGCCCACGTCGGAGCGCATGTAGTCGCGCAGGGCGCGCACGATCAGGCGCGACTCCTGGTAGATCAGGAACGGCGACGGTTTGCTCAGCGCGGCCTCGGCGATCGCCCGCCAGATGCTCAGCAGGTAGTCGAGGTCCCACTGCAGTTCTTCGGCATCGCGACCCACGCCGGCGGTGCGGATGATCACGCCCATGTCGTCGGGGATCGCCAGCGCGTCCATCGCCTTCTTCAGCTCGGCGCGGTCGTCGCCCTCGATCCGGCGCGAGACGCCGCCGGCGGTCGGCGAATTCGGCATCAGCACCATGTAGCGGCCGGCCAGCGAGATGAACGTGGTCAGGGCAGCGCCCTTGTTGCCGCGCTCGTCCTTGTCGACCTGGACCACGACTTCCTGGCCCTCGCGCAGCAGCTCGCGGATCGTGCCCTTGTTCGGGTCGACGCCGGCCTGGAAGTAGTCGCGGGAGATTTCCTTCATCGGCAGGAAGCCGTGGCGTTCCGCGCCGTATTCGACGAAGGCCGCCTCGAGGGACGGCTCAAGCCGGGTGATCCGGCCCTTGTAGATGTTGGACTTCTTGTTTTCCTTGGACGGCTGTTCGATGTCGATGTCGTACAGGTTCTGGCCGTCCACGATGGCTACCCGCAGTTCTTCCGCCTGCGTGGCATTGATCAGCATTCGCTTCATGGTGGGTTCCTAGCGCGCGTCTGCGCGCGGAACGCCGCGGGCGTTTCACCTCTGGATACCGCAAGCGCCGCGGCTGCGTGAGTGCGCGCCGCGTCGCTCCAAGTGTTCCAGCGCTGCAACACCACGGCATGCCGCGGGAGCGCTTGTTTCCTGGTTCGTGTTGCAGGGCCGGCGACAGCCGCCGGAGGGCGGGTCGCGCGGGACATTGTGTTCCTGGTCCGCACGGGCGCATGCGCCCGGCAATGGCGGGGCTTGCCGCGCAGCCGTTAACATGGCCGTCCCGGGGACGGTGGCAACGACACTGCAGCGGGCTCGCGGGGAAGGCCAGCTTTCGGCCGGCGGCTTGTGGCCGGGTCCACTTCCCTGCGAAATCAAACCCTTACATCGCCCCCCGAGTGTATCAGATCAAGCGCGACAGCAGCAGGCCCAAGACGGGCAGGCCCACAGGAGCATGCCCCCGATGACCGACCCGACGCCCCAGGCCCCGCCGACCACCGGCGCGCGCACCGTGCGCGTGGCGGAAGACCGCGACGGCCAGCGCATCGACAATTTCCTGTTGGGCTACCTGAAGGGAGCGCCGCGCAGCCTGGTCTACAAGCTGTTGCGCTCCGGCCAGGTGCGGGTGAACGGCGGGCGGATCAAGGCCGAGCGGCGCCTGGAAGCGGGTGACGAGGTGCGGATCCCGCCGATCAAGCTGCCCGACCCCAGCGAGAAGGGCACGCCGCCGCAGGGCTTCATGGACGCGCTGGAGGCCGCGATCGTGTTCGAGGACGCCCGCCTGCTGGCCCTGAACAAGCCGTCCGGTGTCGCCAGCCACGGTGGCAGCGGGATTTCCTTCGGTGCCATCGAGACCCTGCGGGCGCTGCGGCCGCGGGGAACGCTCGAGCTGGTCCACCGGCTGGATCGCGACACGTCCGGCCTGCTGGTCGTGGCCAAGAAGCGCAGTGCCCTCAGCGAACTGCAGGCCCTGTTGCGTGAAGACCATGGCGCCGGCATCGACAAGCGTTACCTGGCCCTGCTGGGCGGTCGGATGCCGGACGGGACGATGTCGGTGGATGCGCCCCTGCATGTCGGCCTGCGCCAGGGCGGCGAGCGCCACGTGCAGGTGAATTTCCGCGGCAAGCCGTCGATGAGCCATTTTCGCCTGTTGGAGCGTTGCGGCGGACAAAGCTATTGCGAGGTGCGCATCGAGACCGGCCGCACCCACCAGATCCGCGTGCATGCCAGGCACATCGGCCATCCGGTGGCTGGCGACGACAAGTACGGCGACGAAACCGCCAACCGCAAGCTGCGCGAGCAGGCCGGACTGAAGCGCCTGTTCCTGCATGCCGCCAGCCTGGAATTCGCGCTGGACGGCGGCAAGCAGCCATATCGGCTGACCGCGCCGCTGGCACCGGAGCTGGTGGCGGTGCTGGATCGCCTGCATGGCTGACACCGCACCGTCGCTGCGGCCGGAGATGACCGATGCGGAGGTCGGCGTGCTCCGCGAGTGCCTGTCCAAGGCGGCCAGCCTGGTCGAGTTCGGCAGCGGCGGCAGCACCCTGTTGGCCGTGCGTAGCCCGTCGCTGCGGCGGATCTGGTCGGTGGAGAGCGACCCGGCCTGGATCCTCAGGCTGCGCGGACACCCCGAGGTGGCGCAGGCCGAACATGACGGGCGCCTGCGCTTCATCCATGCCGACATCGGCCGCACCGGCGACTACGGGATGCCGCTGGACGAAACCACGCAGGTGCGCTGGCCCGACTACTACCAGGCGGTCTGGGCAGACCCGGCGACCACCGCGGCCGACCTGGTCCTGGTCGATGGCCGTTTCCGCGTCGCCTGTGCGCTGGAAGCGCTGGCGCGATGCCAGCCGCACACCGTCCTGCTGTTCCACGATTTCTGGAACCGCACCCCCTACCACCCGGTGCTGGCGTTCACCGACTGGTTGGGCAGCTGCGATTCCCTGGCGCTCCTGCGGCGCAAGGCGAGCATCGATGCCACGCACTTCGAGGCGGTGCGGCATGCGCACCGGCTGAATCCGCAATGAGAGGCCCGTCGGTCAGCGGACGCTGAGCCACGACGGCAACGACTGTCGGCAGGGACTCAGCCGGCGAGGGCGTCGGCCTTGGCGGCACAGATGAAGTCGTTCTCGGACAGGCCACCCACATCGTGGGTGGACCAGCGCACCACGCAGCGGTCGTAGTGCACCGAGAGATCGGGATGATGGTTCTCGGCATTGGCCACGTGCGCAAGCGCGTTGACGAAGGACATCGTCCGGTAATAGTCGGGGAAGGTGAAGGTGCGGCTCAGCGCGTGGCCCTGTTCGGTCAGTTCCCAGCCGGGCAGCTGCGGCAGCAGTTCGCGGATGCTGGCGTCGGTCAGCCGGTGGTCGTGGCCGTGGCGTGGCAGGCAGTGCGCCCGTGCGAGCGGGATCAGGTCGGCCATGGCGATGTCCTTTGGGAATGAACCGGGAATGGCGGCACGCCGGTGCGCGAGGGATGCGCATCGCGGCTGCATCGTTAGAATACCGGCATGATCCTGATTTCCGAAGCCGCGCAGGCGCACTTCCGCAAGCTCATCGAACGCGAATCCGCGCCTGGCCTGGGGGTGCGCCTGTCCGCGCGCGACCCGGGTACGCCGCGCGCGGACGTGCGGCTCGAGTTCGCCGGCACTGAAGACCTCAGCGGCGACGAATGGGCGATCGATTGCGAGGGCTTCACCCTCTGGCTGGATGCGCCCAGCGTGCCGTTCCTGGAGGGTGCCGAGATCGACTACACCACCATGGCCACCGGCGGCCAGCTGCAGATCCGCGCCCCGAAGATCAAGGGCGTGGCACCGGGCGAAGCGGCGTCGATCGTCGAGCGCGTGCGCTGGACCATCGAGCAGGACATCAATCCGCAACTGGCCCAGCACCGCGGCCATGTGAGCCTGCAGGAAGTCACCGCGGACGGCGTGGTGCTGTTGCGCTTCGGCGGCGGTTGCCACGGCTGCGGCATGGCCGACGTGACCCTGAAGCAGGGCATCGAGAAGACCCTGATGGAGAAGGTGCCGGGCGTGACCGCCGTGCGCGACGCCACCGACCACGATACCGGCCACGCGCCGTTCATCCCGCGCGGCGCGGGATCCGAATCCGGCACGTCGCCGCTCGGCGCGGCCTGACCGGATCGGCCGCGCGTGACGACAGCCGCTGACGTCATCGCCGCGCTCAACCAGCGCCGCCAACGCAAATCGTTGCGCCCGGAAGCACCCGGGCAGTTCCCGCCCGGTTGGCAGGACTGGTTCGACCTGCATCCGCGGGTGGACGTGGCGACGTCCAGCGCGGCGGTCGACGGCCTGGTCGATGCCGCTGCGGCCAAGCCGTTGCGTGCCATCCCGCGCAGCCCGCGCCGCTTGAACCGCTGGCAGGCGTTCGGCGTGCTGTGGCAGCAGAACTGGGAACCCGACCTGCGCGAGGACCGCGGCCTGCGCATCGGCGTGCGCGTGCTGGACATGGTCCTGCACCTGCTGCTGGCCGGCGCGCTGTTGTGGCTGATGTACCTGGGCTACCTGGCGCTGGCGCACAAGCTGGACGAGGAAGACGAAGCGGTGCAGGTCGAGTTCATCGGCCGCGGCAACGTCGCCGAAGGGGGCGGTGCACTGGCGAATGCCGGTGCGGATTCCGCCCCGGCCGCATCCGCCCCGGCCCGACGCGCGGCCACGCCGTTGCCCGCGAGCGGTCGCCCCGATGCCGCGATCGCCCAGGTGCCGATGCCCGCGCAGCCGCCGATGCCGGTCGAGGCGGAAACACCGACCCAGGTGCAAGCCGTGGTCCCGCCACTGCCGGCGGAGGCGGCACAACCCTTGCAGGTCAGCGAGTCGCCCAGGCCGCCCGAGCCAACGGCGTTCCAGTTGCCGCCCGTGCGCGAGCGCAGCGTGCAGGTGCCCGAGGTGCAGTTGCGCGAGCTGCAGCCACGCGAGCAGGTGGACGAGGTGGCGACCCTGCGGCCGCAACCCGTGCGTACCCTGCAGCCGAGCGAACGCCAGGCGCAGTTGCGCATGCCCGAATTGCGCAACCAGCCGCAATCGCTGGATGTCCCCGCCCCGCAACGCATGCAGCCCATTGCGGCGCGGGCGACACCCGATGTCGCCACCCGCCAGGTGCAGGTGCCGGCCCTGCGTGGCGAAGTCCGCGACATTCCGACGCCGCCCGGCGGCGCACCGACGCCCGCGGCCCAGCCCGGGCGCGGCACGGCATCCACTGCCAATGCCGCTGCCAACGGGGCCGGTGGAGAACGTGGCAACGCCGCCTCCGC
This sequence comes from Thermomonas sp., assembly GCA_035408605.1. GTDB lineage: Bacteria > Pseudomonadota > Gammaproteobacteria > Xanthomonadales > Xanthomonadaceae > Thermomonas. The sequence continues at coordinate 14,782 of DAOOCX010000033.1, forward strand.
CGGCAAGGCGGAGGCAGGCAGCGGGCAGGGCAGCAAGGCGGCGACGCAGGGCGGACGCGGCGTAACGACTGCCGGAACGGGCGCGGGTCCCGGCAACAAACCGGCACCCGGTGGCTGGCCGGGCGCGGCCAAGACCGACGACTGGGGTGCGTCCAACCGCAACGTCGCGGGGACGGGCAACGGCAATGCCCGGGATGGCGACGGCACCGGCAAGCCCGGTCTCTACAACAGCGACGGCAGCCTGCGCTTGCCGGACGAGTGGACGCAGCAGAGCGGCATCAACGTCGATCGCTCCGGCACGTGGCTGAAGCGCCCGGGGCTGGAATACCGCGGCACCCGGTTCGACAAGTACTGGATCCCGCAGGGCAATCTGCTGGAGGAATGGGTGCGGCGCGGCATCAAGAAGATCGCCATTCCGATCCCGGGCACCAATACTCGACTGGAATGCGTGGTGTCCATGCTGCAACTCGGCGGCGGTTGCTTCCCGGTGAATCCCGACATCAACGCGCAACCCGCCGTTGCTCGCCCGCCGCCGGACATTCCGTTCAAGCCGCAGCTCCAGGAAGACAACGGCAGCGTGAAGCCGCAGGACCCGGCCCCCGGCGGTTGACCGCACGCTTGGTTCACGACCCGGCCGACGCCTGAAAACAGAAAAGCCACGCATTGCGTGGCTTTTCATCTTGGTACCGGTGAGAGGACTCGAACCTCCACGACATCGCTGCCGGCGGATTTTGAATCCGCTGCGTCTACCATTCCGCCACACCGGCACGGGCGCGAAGTATAGCCCAGTGCGTGGCTCAGGCGGCCTTGTCGGTGGCGAGTTCGGTGGTCTCGCGCGCGTACCACTCGCCTTCGCGATGGCCGAACTTGGAACAGCAGGCCATCTCCGCCTGGTAGATATGCAGCGATACCGCCACCGCGTCCGCGCTGGTGTTGCGGATGGTGTGGTACTCGTGCGGTGGGATCAGGCTGCCGGCGCTGCCCGGGCCCGCGATCATGCCGCCCGCGGCACGGAAGCGCGCGCGCTCGCCGATGACCTCGAGCAATTCGTACTGGGTGATTTCCAGCTCGCCGTGCCACACGCCTTCCACGCACCACAGTCCGGAGTGGTCGTGCAGCGGCGTGCCCTGGCCCGGTCCCCAGGTCATCGCGACCACGCTGTAGCCATGTTCGGCGCTGCGATACAGCTCGCGTCGCGCGTAATGGTCGACGATCGGCTCATGCACGCAGTCGGGCAGGTGGACGTCGGGGTCGCGGATCAGGCTGCACAGGGCGCTGCGCAGCGCGGAGGTCACCGCATGCTTGTCGCCGGACGCGACCGCGGCATCGACCGTCGCGATGAACTTGTCGCGGCCGTGGAATTCGACCGGAGCGAATTGGAGTTCGGAACAGGACGAGGTCATGGCCGAAGTCTACTAAAGGTTATGTCGTCATGCCCGGGTGGCATGACCGGCGGTCAGCCGCCCAGGAAGTCGCGGACGGCCGGACCGAAGCGCTCGCTGTCGACCAGGAAGGCGTCATGGCCCTGCGGCGAGGGCAGGGGGAGGAACGTGGCCTCGCTGCCGCTGGCGCGCAGGCCATCGGCAATCTCTTCCTGCTGCTGCAGCGGGAACAGGATGTCGGTCTGCACGCCGATCGCCAGCGCGCGTTCCAGCCCGCGGATCCCGGCCAGTCCCTGCGCCGTGGTGCCGGCGCAGCCTTCGCCCAGGTCGAACCAGTCCATCGAGCGGCTCAGGTAGAGGTAGCAGTTCGGGTCGAAGCTGCGCACGAACCTGCGCGCATGACCTTCCAGGTAGCTTTCGACCTCGAACTCCAGGCCGAACGGGTCATCGTCGTCGCGGCGATCGGAGTCCAGCCGCACCCTGCCGAAACGGCCGTCCCACTCCAGTGCGGAGCGATAGGTGATCACCCCCAGCTTGCGCGCCATGCGCATGCCGGACTCGGGATAGGCATCGTCGCTGTATCGGCCGTTGTTCCACAGCGGATCCAGGCGGATTGCCTCACGCTGCAGCGAGCGGATCGCGATCGAGAACGGCAGCGCACGCGCCGCGCCCGAGATGTTGATGTGCGAGCGGGCGAGGCCGGGATGCCGCTGCAGCAGCGCCAGCGCGGTCATCCCGCCCATCGAATTGCCGACCACGCAGGCCAGCCGCTCGATCCCCAATCCGTGCACCACGGCGACCGCGGCGTCGGCGCCGTCCTCGATCGACAGTTCCGGGAAATCGAGGCGGTAGGTCTCGCCGGTAGCCGGGTTGATCGAGGCCGGCCCGGTCGAGCCCTTGCAACTGCCAAGCGAATTCACGCAGACCACGAACCAGCGGTCCGTGTCGATCGGCTTGCCCGCGCCCACCATCCATTCCCACCAGCCCGGCGCGGGATTGCCCGCGTTGGCCGCTGCATGCGCGTCCGGCGACAGCCCGGTGACGATCAGGATCGCATTGCTGCGTGCCTCGTCGAGCGTGCCCCAGGTTTCATAGGCGATGCGTGCACCCTGCAAGGCACCCCCGCGCTTGATCGGGAACGGCGAGGGCAGCTCGAACCAGCGGGTGCCGGGAGGAATGAATTCGGTCATGGGTGAAGTTTAGCTGGCGCTTGTCTCCCTCTCCCGCTTGCGGGAGAGGGTTGGGGTGAGGGCGGCGCCTTTCGCGCACCTCTCCACCCTCATCTGCCCTGCGGGCATCCTCAGCCGCCCAGCCGCGGCTTCGATCCCGCCAGCGGGCGAAGAAAATCGGCTATTGCCCGATCACCAATTCGATCGGCGTGTTGCTGGGCAACGCGATCCGCACCGGCTTCGATTCGATGTCGCCGTCCTGCCTGTTGGCGATGCCGCTTTGCGACAGCCGCGCGATCAGCACGACGTCCTTCATCTGCGACAGTTTGAGCGTGGGCATCGGGCTGTCGCCATCGTCGAGGGTGGCTGTGAACGGCAGCTCGGACACGCTGCGTTTCTCCACCGCGACCGGCATCGGCGGGCCGTCCGGCGCACGCGCGATCACGAACACGGTGGCATCGCCGCGCAGGCGCACGCGTGCCGCGAAGTCGGGATCCAGCGTGACCTGGACGGCGAGTGCGTTGCTTGCGTCGGCTGCCGATGGCTTGGGCGCAGCCGCGAGCGCAGGCAGGCCTGCATCGGCACGGGCGGCATCGATTTCCTTGCGCAGGCTTGCGGCGGTCGCGGCATCGACCTGCGCCAGCAGCGGTTCCCAGGTGGCGGCGGCCGCGGCGTTGTCGCCGGCCTGCCGCTGGGCGATCCCCAGGAACCAGCGCGCGCGCTGGTGGCTGGCGTCGGCTGCGATGGCACGCGTGAGCAGGTCGACCGCCTGCGCATCGAACAATCGCCGGGGATGCGCCAGCGCACGCGCTTGCGCGGCTTCGGCCAGCAGGTCCGGTTCGTCGGGCAGCAACGCCACGGCCTTTGCATACGCATCACGCGCCTGCACGGCCTTGCCTTCGCGCTGGTAGGCCTGGCCCAGCAGCCGCCAGCCTTCGGCCTGGCGCGGATCTCGTTGCAGTTCGGCCTCGAGCTGGGCGATCGCCTCGCCCAGGGTCTTCGGGGTTTCCTGCGCCGTACCATCCAGCGCGCGCGGCGTGCCCACCAGCATGTACAAAAGGCCGGTCGAGGCCAGCATCAGCATGCCGATGCCCAGGGCGACGCCGCGTGCGTCGCGCCACAACGGGCGCAGCAGCACGGCGACGGTGCACAGGCAGAGCAGGGCGGCGATCGCGACGAAGACGGGCATCACCATTCCTGCGGTTCGTCGTTACGGGGCAGCGGTTGCGCGGACTTGCGGCGGACCAGCACCACGACCAGCACCGCGCCCGCCAACAGGACCAGGGCCGGCCCCAGCCACAACAGCCAGGTGCGGCCCTCGACGCGCGGCTTGTACAGCACGAACTCGCCGTAGCGCTGCACCAGGTGCTCCTTGACCTGCCCGTCGCTCTTGCCCGCACGCATCAGGTCCAGCACCTCGCGGCGCAGCTCCAGTGCGATCAGTGCATTGGAATCGGCCAGCGACTGGTTCTGGCACATCACGCAGCGCAGTTCGGTGGCCAACGCGTGGAAGCGCGTTTCCTCGGCGGCGTCGCGGAATTGCAGCGGCGCGGCATCGGCTTGCTGGTTGGCCTGCGCGAATGCGGGCAGCGTGGCCAACCACAGCAGCATGGCGAGGATCAACCGCATCAGCGCGCAGCCTCGACCTGTTGCAGCGCCGGCATCAACTCATCGGCGATCACGGCGTCGGTGAGCGGGCCCACGTGCTTCCAGCGGATGATGCCGGCGCCATCGACCAGGAAGGTTTCCGGCGCGCCGTAGATGCCCCAGTCGATCGCCGCGCGGCCTTCCACATCGGCCAGCACCAACCAGAACGGGTTGCCGAACTGCTCCAGCCAGCGCAGCGCGTCGGCGGGTTCGTCCTTCCAGTTGTAGCCGACGACGCGCAGGCGCTTGGTCTCGGCGAAGCGGGTCAGCACCGGGTGTTCGACCCGGCATTCCACGCACCAGCTGCCCCAGACGTTGAGCAGGAACGGTTGGCCGCGCAGGTCGGCCAGCCGCACCGTGTGTTGCGGGTCGTGCAGCACCGGCAAGGCGAACTCGGGTGCCGGTTTGCCGATCAGCGGCGAGGGCAACACGTCACGATCCGGCTTGCGGCTCATCCACACGCCGGCGGCCAGCAGCGCGGCCAGCGCGACGAAGAGGGCGAGCGGCAGCCAGCGCGAGGTTTTCATGCACGGACTCCCTGCGGTTTGCCGTCATCCCAGCGCGCCCTGAAACGCTTGTCGGTCGCGGTCACCAATCCGCCGAGTGCCATCAGCAGCGCTCCGGCCCAGATCCAGCGCACGAACGGCTTCACGTGCACGCGCAGGGCCCAGGCACCTTCGCCCAGGGGTTCGCCCAGCGCGACATAGAGATCGCGGGTGAATCCGCGGTCGAGGGCGACTTCGCTCATCACCTGGCCGCCGCGATAGCTGCGCTTTTCCGGGTGCAGGGTGGCGACGGGGTCCGAGCAATGCCGCAGCACCTCGACGGTCCCGCGCTCAGCGCTGTAGTTCGGCCCGTCCAGGTGCTGCACGCCCTTCAGGACGAAGCAGTGCTGGCCCAACGTCACCGAGCCGCCCGGCTTCACCGCGACCTCGCGCTGCTGCGCCAGGCCGTCATCCAGCAGCGCGCCGATCAGGAACACCGCGATGCCCAAGTGCGCCAGGGTCATGCCCCACATTTCCCGGGTCAGGCGTGCACCCGGCATGGTCCAGCGCGACCAGAGGAAACGCAGGGTGCCGGCCGCGACCCAAGTCGCGCCAACGATGCCCGCCGCGGTCTTCCAGCCACCCTGCGGGGCCAGGAAGAACGTGGCCACGCCCAGCACCAGCGCCAGTGCCGCCCATGGCAACAGCATGCGCAGCGGCATCGCCATGTCCTCGCGCTGCCAGCGGGTCAGCGGACCGAACGGCAGCAGCAATACCAGCGGCGCCATCAGCAGCAGGAACATCATCGCGAAGTAGGGCGGGCCGACCGAGATCTTGCCGAGCTCCAGCGCATCGGCCAGCAGCGGATACAGCGTGCCGAGCAGGACCATCGCGCAGGCGGTGGTCAGCAGCAGGTTGTTGAGCAGCAGCAGGGTCTCGCGCGAACCGGCGGCGAATGGCTTGGCGTTGGCGTCGTTGTCCGGTGCGCGCAACGCATACAGCACGAGCGAGCCGCCGATGACGATGCCCAGGAAAACCAGCACGAACAGCCCGCGCGACGGATCCGCGGCGAACGCATGCACGCTGGTGAGTACGCCGGAACGGACCAGGAAGGTGCCGAGCAGCGACAGCGAGAACGCCGAGATCGCCAGCAGCAGGGTCCAGCCGGCGAAGCTGCCGCGCTTCTCGGTGACCGCCTGCGAATGCAGCAACGCGGTGCCGGCCAGCCACGGCATGAAGCTGGCGTTCTCGACCGGATCCCAGAACCACCAGCCGCCCCAGCCCAGTTCGTAATAGGCCCAATAGGCGCCAAGCGTGATGCCGATGGTGAGGAACGACCACGCCGCCAGCGCCCAAGGCCGCGCGGCCTTCGCCCAGGCTTTCGGTTCGGCGCGCGACCACAGGCCCGCGATCGCGTAGGAATACACAACCGACATGCCGACATAGCCCATGTAGAGAAGCGGCGGATGGATCGCGAGCGCCGGGTCCTGCAGCAGCGGGTTGAGATCGCCGCCGCGCAAGGGCGCGGGATCGAGCCGCGCGAACGGGTTCGACGCAAAGATCAGATAGGCGAAAGACAAGGTCGCGATCACGCCCTGCACCGCCGCCGCGCGGGCGTCGAGCCAGGACTCGTCGCGTCCATCCTTGGGCGCGCGCGATGCGGCGGCGAAACCGTAGATGCACGCCACCAGACACCACATCAGCATCGAGCCTTCGTGGTTTCCCCAGGC
>DAOOCX010000034.1:0-6258 GCA_035408605.1 Thermomonas sp.
TCAGCTACCACATGATGGGCGTGCCCACCGCGATGTTCACCCCGCTGTTCGTGATTGCGCGCACCAGCGGCTGGAGCGCGCACGTGATCGAGCAGCGCATCGACGGCAAGATCATCCGCCCCAGCGCGAACTACACCGGTCCCGAGGATCGCGAATACGTGGCGCTCGACAAGCGTTGAGCATCACGCGGAGCGCGGCGTGGATTGGCTGATCCCCGACGGATTGTTCGCGGAGCATGCGTTGGTCGCCGTGGTGGCCGCGCTGGCCACGGCACTGGTGGTGCTCGTCCATTACGAAGGCGTGCAGTGGCTGGCGAAGCGCTATTCGGGTCGCGCCGTCGCGCGGGCAACCGATCGCCGCGCGATGTTGAAGATCATCTTCGCGCTGCTGGGCCTGCACATCGTCGAGATCTGGTGCTTCGGCCTGGCCTACTGGGGGCTGCTGCACGTGCCGGACGTCGGCTTCGTGCACGGCGAGCACGGCTCGGACAATCTGTTCGATGCCATCTACCTGTCGGCGACGACCTACACGACACTCGGCATCGGCGACCTGGCGCCGGTCGGCGCGGTGCGTCTGGTGTCCGGCATGGAAGCGCTCACCGGGTTCCTGATGATTACCTGGTCCGCGTCGTTCACCTATCTCGAGATGTCGCGGCTGTGGACGGATGAGCAGCGTCGCTGAGCGACGCGCTGGGACCATGAAGAAGCCGCGCACTGCGCGGCTTCTTCATGGGTGGACAGGGTGGCCTGGCCTGCCGTTGCAGGCCGCTGGATCAGCTCAACCGCGACGCGACTTGAGCTTCTGCACCTGCAGGAAGGTGTGGTCGCCGATGGTCGCCACCTGGTAGGCATTCCGCCAACTCGGGCTGGCGATCGCGTGCGCCATGAAGTGGCTGGCACCGGGCACGATCTCGCGGCGTTGGCCCTTGGGTAGCGCCCAGTTGTGTTCGGATTCCAGCGCGATGGTGACGGCTTCGGCCCAGGCTTCGCCATTCGACAGCCGTGTCTGGGGCGAGACGATGGTGGGCGCGAACTGCTTGCGCGCAGTCACCACCTCGCAGACGTTCTGCCCCCACAAGCCACTGTCGCGGCGGCGCAAGGCCACCTCGGCAACGGCGCGTTGGCCGCGTACCGGCTGGTCGCGCGCCTCCAGGTAGACGGTGGTGGACAGGCACAACGAATCTGCGGCGGGCTGCGGCAGCACGTTGCTGGATAGCCAGAGGATCCAGGCCAGTTTCATGTCGAACTCCTTGCTCCGTTGCGGCGCAGGCGCTTGCATCGGCGGCAACCGATGGGAACGCATGCGTCATGGCGTACTGGGGAGGGCGGCAGCTCTATGGCGGCCTTTGCCCGGGCCCGCCGCATTCGTGCGGGGGGCGGGTTGCCTGCCTATGCGCGAAGGCTCGCGTCGGGGCAGGGCGGAAAGTGGGCGCACCTTAGGGGCGCTTGCCCCAACGCCAGCTGAACAGCGATTTCGGAAGCCACTGATTCGATTGGATTTTTTATTCGGAGAACTGCCCTACAGGCTTGCTGCGAGCTTGCTCCCCTCGGCGATCGCACGCTTCGCATCGAGCTCGGCCGCAACATTCGCACCGCCGATCAGGTGGCTGCGTTGTCCCTTGGCCTGCAGCGCATCGAAGAGTCCGCGCTTCGATTCCTGGCCCGCACAGATGACCACGTGATCGACCGGCAACGTCTGCTCGCTGCCATCGACGCGCACGTGCAGGCCTGCGTCGTCGACCCCCAGGTATTCGACCCCACCCAGCATCTTCACGCCCTTCGCCTTCAGCGTGGCACGGTGGATCCAGCCGGTGGTCTTGCCCAGCCGCGCACCGGGCTTTCCCGCCGAGCGTTGCAGCAACCAGACCTTGCGCGCCGGCGGTTCCGGGTGCGCCGTCACCAGGCCGCCGGCTGTCTCGAAGTTGGCATCCACGCCCCATTCGGCCATCCAGCGGGCGGGGTCCGTCGTGGCCGACGGGCCGGTTTCGACCAGGAACTCCGCGACGTCGAAGCCGATGCCGCCGGCACCGATGATCGCGACCTTGGCACCGGGGATGACGCGGCGTTCCAGCACGTCGAGGTAGCTAACGACCTTGGGATGGTCATGGCCTTCGATGTCGACCGAGCGCGGGGTGACCCCGGTGGCGACCACGACCTCGTCGAAACCGGCCAGGCCATCCGCATCGACCCGGGTGGACAGTCTCAGGGTGACGCCGGTGTCCTCGATGCGCTGGCCGAAGTAGCGCAGGGTCTCGTGGAACTCTTCCTTGCCCGGGATCGTCTTGGCGAGGTTGAACTGGCCACCGATCCGATCCGCGGCATCGAACACGGTGACGCGATGGCCGCGCTCCGAGGCGACGGTGGCGCAGGCCAGGCCGGCTGGACCGGCGCCGATCACGGCGATGGACTTCGGCAAGGCCGTCTTCGTGTAGTTCAGTTCGGTTTCCGCGCAGGCGCGTGGGTTGACCAGGCAACTGGCTTTCTTTTGTTCGAACACATGGTCCAGGCAGGCCTGGTTGCAGGCGATGCAGGTATTGATGGCATTGCTGCGGCCGGTGCGGGCCTTGTTCACCCATTCCGGGTCGGCCAGCAACGGTCGCGCCATCGACACCATGTCGGCGCCGCCGGATGCCAGGATCGCCTCGGCGACATCGGGCATGTTGATCCGGTTGGTCGCGACCAGCGGCACGCCGACGTGCGGCTTCAACTTCGCGGTGACCCCGGCGAACGCCGCGCGCGGCACCGAGGTGGCGATGGTCGGTACGCGCGCCTCATGCCAGCCGATGCCGGTATTGATGATGGTGGCGCCGGCGGCTTCCACCGCCTTGGCCTGGGCGACGATGTCGTCCCAGCCGTTGCCGCCTTCGACCAGGTCGAGCATCGACAGGCGATAGACCAGGATGAAGTCCGGCCCGCAGGCCTCGCGCACCTGGCGCACGATCTCCACCGCGAAGCGCATCCGCTTGGCGGCATCGCCACCCCAGGCATCGGTGCGCCGGTTGGTGCGCGCCGAGGTGAACTCGTTCAGCAGGTAGCCCTCCGAGCCCATCACCTCGACGCCGTCATAGCCGGCCTCGCGGGCCAGGCTCGCGGCGGTGGCGAAGTCGCGGATGTGGCGTTCGATGCCGCGCGCCGAGAGGGCGCGTGGGGTGAACGGGTTGATCGGTGCCTTCAGCTTCGAGGGCGCCACCGACAGCGGGTGGTAGGCATAACGCCCCGCATGCAGCAGTTGCATGCAGATCTTGCCGTCGTGTGCATGCACCGCCGAGGTGACCTGCCTGTGCCGGGCGACGTGCCACGGCATCGACATGCGGCTCGCGAAGGGCTTCAGCCAGCCCACCAGGTTCGGCGCGAATCCGCCGGTCACGATCAGGCCGGTTCCCCCCGCGGCACGTTCGGCGAAATAGGCCGCCAGCTTCGGGAAGTCAGCCGCCCGGTCTTCAAGGCCGGTATGCATCGAACCCATCAATACCCGGTTCCGCAGGCGGGTGAAACCCAGGTCGAGGGGTTGGAACAGGTGCGGGTAGGAAGGATTGGTCATGGCACAAGCATACTCATGCGTACGGTCATGTGCATGGCCTTGTCGGGTGGCGGCGCCGGGTCGATGCCGCATGATCATGCCGGGCAGGATGCAACCGTGCCATACGTCACGATCCGACGTGCTAGATTTGCGTGTCGGCCGTGCCAGTCGGGAGGGGTGCCGGCAGCATCTGCAGGCATGTATCAGGTGCGGGTGAACCGGCCTCCGTTTTGCATCGTGACAACTGTTATGCTAGTGTTAACACGGCTTTCACGTGGCCGCCATTACTGTACGCGGGATGGCGTGCGGACTCAGCCGTCTGAAGCACATCACAATGTGGCGTCACAAGTTTCTATTACTGATCAAGGAGCTGAACATGAATAAGAAACTCCTCTGCGCTGCCCTGCTGGGTAGTCTGGGTCTGGCGCAGGCTGCGTCCGCCCAGGAGTTTGATGATCGCTGGTATGTCTCCGGCTCGACCGGCGTCAATTTCCAGGACAAGGATCGCGGAACCGAAGACTCGATGTTCGTGACCATGGGCTTCGGCAAGTTCCTCAACCCGAACCTGTCGCTGGAAGCGGAACTGAACTATCAGAACCCCGACAAGACGGTCAACTCCAGCCTGTGGTGGAGCCAGTACGGCGCCTCCGTGGATGCGCGTTACCACTTCCGCAATGCGGACTCGAAGTGGTGGCCCTACCTGCGCGGCGGTATCGGCTGGCAGCGCCACGAGGAAGAATACGACGCCTTCCCGAACCCGAATTCCCCGGGCCAGCATGAAGACTCCAACCTCGCCCTGAACCTGGGCGCAGGCCTGCAGTTCGATTTCGGCCGCGTCGATCTGCGTACCGAAGTCGGTACCCGCGTCGATTTCGATGACGTGCAGGCCCGCATCGGCTCGCAGGAAGACATGTTCACCGACCTGCTCGCATCGGTTGGCCTGACCGTGGCCCTCGGGCCGGAGCCGGTTGCCCCGGTTGCCCCGGCACCGGTCGCCGAAGCCAGTTGCGCGGACATGGATGACGACGGTGACGGCGTCAACAACTGCAACGACAAGTGCCCGGGTTCGCAGGCTGGCCAGACCATCGGTCCGGATGGCTGCCCGGTGCCGGTCTCGATCGACCTGAAGGGCGTGAACTTCGACTTCGACAAGTCGACCCTGCGTCCGGATGCCGTCGCGATCCTCAACGAGGCCGTCGAAATCCTGAAGCGCTATCCCGACCTGCGCGTCGAAGTCGCCGGTCACACCGACCTGTGCGGCACCGACGTGTACAACCAGTCGCTGTCGGAGCGTCGCGCCAAGGCCGTGTATGACTACCTGACCGGCAATGGTGTCGACGGCGGCCGCCTGGCCGGCCCGATCGGCTACGGCGAGAGCCGTCCGCTGGAGCAGACCGCGCAGACGCTGCCGGGTTGCAAGAGCGAGACCAACCGCCGCACCGAGCTGAACGCCCAGTAATCCTGGTCGCCAGCGATGCAATACGCGAAGCCCGGCCTAGTGCCGGGCTTCGTCTTTCTGGCAACGCAGGATCCGATTGCGGCATTCCTGCGCCAGCACCTACACTGCTCGCTCAGTCGGGGAGTCATCATGCTGTCGATCCAACGTGTGTCGTCCATCCTGTTGCTGCTGGCCGTTCCTGCCGGCGTCGCGCATGCTGCGGGCGAGGCCTGCCATGGCGATGCGTTGTCGGCGACGCCCGTGCGACCGACGTTGATCGCGCCCGTCGCGATCGAGCTGGCGCCTGCCACGACCCAGCTGGGGGGGGCGACCGGCGTGCTGTCGCAGTCGTTCGACGAAGCCTTGTCCGTCGACAACGTGCTGCTGCGGATCCGCCTGGATGGTTGCCGCGCGATGGCGAAGGCGAATATCCCGTCGGGCGTGGCCAAGCCGGGTGATCCGGCGGCTTACAAGCCGCGTACGGAGTTCGACAACGCGCCCTGGCGTTTCGACATGACCCAGAACGGCAAGCGCATGACTGCCGATGAATTCGACGCCTGGATGAAGGCACGCGGCGTGCGCGTGGTCGGCCGCAAGGATGCGCCTGCCGCCGAGGTCGCCGCACCACCGGCTGCGCCTGCAGACAAGCCGAAGAAGTAACCCCGCGGCTGGTCGGAGTCACGACGTGGCCGATGCCGCGCGCAGGATGGGATTGGCCCGCGTGCTCTCCAAGCGCGGCCTGTGCTCGCGCACGCAAGCCGCCGAATGGATCCGCAGCGGCCGAGTCCGGGTCGACGGTCGCGTAGTGCGGGATCCCGAATTCCCGACGGTCGCCGGCAAGCACCGGATCGCAGTGGATGGACGCGGCCTCGACGAGGTCCCGGGCGCGCGTCTCCATCTCATGCTCAACAAGCCCCGCGGTCTGGTCACGACCCTGCGCGACGAACAGGGCCGCGATACCGTCTATCGTTGCTTCGATGGCGCTGGCTTGGGCTTCATCGCGCCCGTGGGCCGCCTCGACAAGGCCAGCGAAGGGCTGCTCCTGTTCACCAACGATCCCGAGTGGGCTGCGCGCATCACGTCGCCCGACGCCGGGCCCGACAAGACCTACCACGTGCAGGCGGACTGCATTCCGGATGCGGCGATGCTCGCGACGATGCAGGCAGGCATCGATGTCGAAGGCGAGTGGTTGCGGGCGAAGTCGGTGGTCGTGCTGCGCGCCGGCGAAAAGAACGCCTGGCTGGAGGTCGTGCTGGACGAAGGCCGCAACCGGCAGATCAGGCGGCTGCTCGCGGCATTCG
>DAOOCX010000034.1:6358-12912 GCA_035408605.1 Thermomonas sp.
GCGTTCGGCGAAACGCTGCGCCAGCGGCGCGTCGTACAGCATCACCGGGCTGATCGGGTGCACGCCGGGGCGGATGTCGAAGCCGGCATCGACCATGCGCGTGCGGAAATGGGCAGTGTTCTCGCGCAGTCGTTCGCGCAATTCACCGGCAGACGACAGCATCTCGAACGCCTTGATGCCCGCGGCGACCACGTGCGGCGGCAACGAGTTGGAGAACAGGTAGGGGCGCGAACGCTGGCGCAGCAGTTCGATGACTTCCTTCTTCGCGGTGGTGAACCCGCCGAGCGCACCGCCCATCGCCTTGCCCAGCGTACCGGTGAAGATATCGATCTTTTCCATCACGCCTTTCACCTCGGCCGAACCGCGGCCGGTGGCGCCGAGGAACCCGGTGGCGTGGCATTCGTCGATGTGCACCAGCGCGCCGTACTTCGCGGCGAGCGTGGTGATCTCGTCCAGCGGCGCGATGAAGCCGTCCATCGAGAACACGCCGTCGGTGGTGATCATGATCGTGCGCGCACCGTCGGCCTTCGCCTGCTTGAGCTGCGCTTCCAGGTCGGCCATGTCGCAGTTGGCGTAGCGGTAGCGCCTGGCCTTGCACAGGCGCACGCCATCGATGATCGAGGCGTGGTTGAGCGCATCGCTGATGATCGCGTCGTGCTCGTCGAGCAGCGGTTCGAACAGGCCGCCATTGGCATCGAAGCAGGCGGCGTAGAGGATGGTGTCCTCGGTGCCGAAGAAGCCGGCGATGGTCCGCTCGAGTTGCTTGTGCAGGTCCTGGGTACCGCAGATGAAGCGCACGCTGGCCATGCCGAAGCCGTGCGAGTCGAGTGCGTCCTTGGCCGCCGCGATGATGTCCGGGTGGTCGGCCAGGCCCAAGTAGTTGTTGGCGCAGAAGTTCAGCACCGTGCGGCCATCGGCGAGCTCGATCTCGGCCGACTGCGGACTGGTGATGATGCGTTCGGACTTGAACAGGCCAGCGGCGCGGATCTCGTCGAGGGTATCGGCGTAGCGCTGGGTCAGGGCAGGCTGGGTCAGGGACATGTCGGCTCTCAGTTCCAGCTCAACACGACCTTGCCCGACTTGCCGCCTTCCATCAGGTCGAAGCCCTTCTGGAAATCGTCGATCGGCAACTGGTGGGTCAGCACCTTGCCGAGCGGGAAGCCGCTCAGCACCAGCTGGGTCATCTTGTACCAGGTCTCGTACATCTTCCGGCCGTACATGCCGTGGATGGTGAGGCCCTTGAAGATGATCTTGTCCCAGTCGGCGCCGGCGCCCTTGGGCATGATCCCGAGCATCGCGATCTTGCCGCCGTGGTACATGCAGTCGAGCATGTCGTTGAAGGCGCGCGGGTTGCCGCTCATTTCCAGGCCCACGTCGAAGCCCTCCATGTGCAGGTCGGCCATCACGTCCTTGAGCGAAGTGTTGGCGACGTTGACCACGCGCGTCGCGCCCATGTCGGCGGCCAGCTTCAGGCGGAAATCGTTGACGTCGGTGACCACCACGTTGCGCGCACCGATGTGCTTGCAGATGCCGGCGGCGATCACGCCGATCGGGCCGGCGCCGGTGATCAGCACGTCTTCGCCGACCACGTCGAACTCCAGCGCGCAATGCGCGGCATTGCCGTAGGGATCGAAGAACGCCGCGAGTTCGCTCGGGATCTGGTCCGGGATAGGCCACAGGTTCGACGCGGGCATCACGATGTATTCGGCGAACGCGCCATTGCGGTTCACGCCGATGCCGACCGTGTTCGGGCACAGGTGCTGCTTGCCGGCGCGGCAATTGCGGCAATGCCCGCAGACGATGTGGCCCTCGGCGCTGACGCGCTGGCCAAGCTGGTAGCCGGTCACGCCCGGGCCCAGGTCGACGATGCGGCCGACGAACTCGTGGCCGATGACCAGGCCAGGCTGGATGGTGCGCTGGCTCCACTCGTCCCACAGGTAGATGTGCAGGTCGGTGCCGCAGATCGCGGTCTTCTCGAGCTTGATCAGCACCTCGTTGGGGCCGGGCACCGGCACCGGCACCTGTTCCATCCAGATGCCCTTGCCGGTCTCGCGCTTGACCAGCGCCTTCATCGTTTGCGTCTGCGACATGGCGGATGCGCCTTGCGGGATCGAGGCGCGCATTCTACCGCCGCTGGCCTGTGCGGCAGGTCATGACCGCAGGCACACGCCAGCACCACGCTTCCAGTGGTGTAATCGGCATTTGACCGCTCTGCAGGAGTTTCCATGCGCCACCGCACGTTGCCCGTCGTCGTTGCCCTCATCCTCGCCGGTGGTGCGGCCCATGCCGACGAGGGCATGTGGATGCCGTCGCAGTTGCCGCAACTGGCGAAGCAGTTGAAGGCAGCGGGCTTCAAGGGCAATCCGGCCGACCTGGCCGACCTGACCAAGCCCCCGATGAGTGCGGTCGTGTCCATTGGCGGCTGCACGGCGAGCTTCGTGTCGCCGCAGGGCCTGGTGGTGACCAACCACCATTGCGCGCTGGGTGCGATCCAGCTGAATTCCACCGCGGAACGCAACCTGATCCAGGATGGTTTCATCGCCGCGAGCATGGCCGATGAACCTTCGGCCGGGCCGGCGGCGCGGATCTGGGTCACGGTCGGCTTCGACCCGATCACCGACCGCATCCTGGCCGATGCCAGGGGCAAGACCGGCCGTGCGTACTACGAGGCGGTCGAGACCGCACAGAAGGCGGCCGTCGCGGCTTGCGAGCAGGACGCCGGCCATCGCTGCAGCGTGGCCAGCATGTACTACGGCCGCGAGTACTACCTGATCAAGCAGCTCGAACTGAGGGACGTGCGCCTGGTGTATGCGCCGCCCCGCGCGATCGGCAACTACGGCGACGAGATCGACAACTTCATGTGGCCGCGCCACACCGGCGACTTCACCTTCTACCGTGCTTACGTGGGCAAGGACGGCAAGCCGGCGGCGTACAGCAAGGACAACGTGCCGTATGCGCCACCCGCGCATCTCACCGTGTCCACTGCGCCGGTGAAGGCGGGCGACTTCGCGATGGTCGCGGGTTATCCCGGCACGACGTTCCGTCACCGCACGGCGTCCGAATTCGCCAACCAGATCGACTGGCTGTTGCCGGAACGGGTGGACATGGTCGGCGGCCTGATCAGGACCATCGAAACCGCGACTGCGGGCGACAAGGCCAAGGAAGTGCTGTATGCCTCCGCCGTGGCCGGCAACAAGAACACGCTCAAGCGTGCGCAGGGCGAGCTCGACGGCTTGCGCCGCAGCGATGCGGTGCGCGTGCGCCGCGAGGACGAAACCGCGATGCTGGCCTGGTTGGCGAAGCAGCCGGATGCCGCGACGTTGCAGGCCGACATCCGCGCGATGCAGGCGCAGCTGGACGCGGGGCAGGCCACGCGCGAGCGCGACTTCCTGCTGCCGTTCCTGCGCCCTGGCCTGCTCGGTTCCGCGATCACCCTGCGCCGGCTGGCGATGGAGCGCGGCAAGCCGGACGCGCAGCGCGAGTCCGGTTTCCAGCAGCGCGACGAGGTGCTGATCGAAGGCGGCCTCAAGCAGTTGCAGCGTCGCTACGATCCGGAGGTCGAGAAGGCCACGCTGCGTTACGCGCTGAAGCGCTACTACGCGCTGCCGGCGTCGCAGCGCCTCAATGAGTTCGATGCGGCGTTCGGTGCCAATGAAACGATCGCCAGCGCGAAGCTCGACAGCTTGTACGCGCAGACGAAGCTCGGCGTCGAGGCGGATCGCCTGGCGTTGATGAAAGCCTCGCCCGACGCGGTGCTGGCATCGACCGATCCGCTGATGCAACTGGCCGCGGCGCTGCAGCCGGCGCTGCTGCGGCTGGAGGAAGAGGGCAAGCAGCGCAGCGGCGAACT
Organism: Thermomonas sp.; assembly: GCA_035408605.1. GTDB lineage: Bacteria > Pseudomonadota > Gammaproteobacteria > Xanthomonadales > Xanthomonadaceae > Thermomonas. The sequence continues at coordinate 10,209 of DAOOCX010000034.1, forward strand.
GATGCGTCTGCGGCCTGCCTACATGCAGGCCTTGATCGGTTATCGCGAATCGCAAGGCAGGGCGGTGTATCCGGATGCGAATTCCACCTTGCGCGTCAGCTACGGCAAGGTCAGCCCGCTGAGCCCGCGGGACGGCCTGGACTATCGCCCGCTGACCACGGTCGCCGGCATCGTCGAAAAGAACACCGGCGTGGAACCGTTCGATGCGCCGAAGCCGTTGCTCGACGCGATTGCCGCAGGCGACTTCGGCAGCACCATCGACCCCACGCTGAAGACCCAGACGGTCGATTTCATGACCAACCTGGATACCACCGGCGGCAATTCCGGCTCGCCGGTGCTGGATGCGAACGGCAAGCTGATCGGCCTGAACTTCGACAGCAATTGGGAAGCCGTCAGCGCCAGCTGGATGTTCGACCCGCGCTACAAGCGCGCGATCCACGTCGACATGCGTTACCTGCGCTGGTTGCTGGCCAAGGTGTATCCGGCGCCGCACCTGCTGAAGGAAATGAACCTGCCGGCGGAGTGATCCCCGGTAGCGAATGACGTACCACGCACACGAACGACAGGACAGGACGATGCAGAAGACGATGCTTGCCGCGGCGATCGCCGCACTGATGATGGGAACGGCGTCCACCGCGAATGCCGACGAAGGCATGTGGGTGCCGCAGCAGTTGCCGGAGATCGCCGGCCCGCTGAAGAAAGCCGGCCTGAAACTGGACCCGAAGCAGTTGGCCGACCTCACCGGCGACCCGATGGGCGCAGTGGTGTCGCTGGGCGGCTGCACGGCCAGCTTCGTCTCGCCACAGGGCCTGGTGGTCACCAACCACCACTGCGCGTACGGTGCGATCCAGTTGAACTCCACCGCCGAGCGCAACCTGATCGACCTCGGCTTCAACGCGCCGACCATGGCCGATGAGCTCTCCGGCGGCCCGAACGCGCGCATCTACGTGCTCGACGAAATCACCGACGTCACCGCGCAGGTCAAGGCCGCGATCGCCGCCGCGCCGAATGCGCTGGCGCGCACCAAGGCCGTCGATGACCTCGAGAAGCAACTGGTCGGCGCTTGCGAAGCCGACGCCGGCTCGCGCTGCCGCCTGTACAGCTTCATGGGGGGAAATACCTATCGGCTGTTCAAGAACATCGAGATCAAGGACGTGCGCCTGGCCTACGCGCCGCCGCGCGGCGTGGGCAATTACGGCGGCGAGGTCGACAACTGGATGTGGCCGCGCCACACCGGCGACTTCAGCTTCTACCGCGCCTACGTGGGCAAGGACGGCAAGCCGGCCGCGTACAGCAAGGACAACGTGCCGTTCAAGCCGAAGCACTGGCTGAAGATCGCCGACCAGCCGCTGCGCGAGGGCGACTTCGTGATGGTCGCCGGTTACCCGGGCAGCACCAGTCGCTATGCGTTGGCCGCCGATTTCGACGCCACCTCGACCTGGACCTATCCGACCACCAGCAGGCGCTTCAAGGAACTGGTGGCGATGGTGCTGGCCGCCGGCGAGGCCAACAAGGACATCGAGGTCAAGTACGCCAACACCGTGCGCGGCTGGGAGAACACGCTCAAGAACTACGACGGCCAGATGGAAGGCTTCGCCCGCATGGGCGCCGCCGGCATCAAGCGCGAGCGCGAACAGGCGGTGCTGGCTTGGCTGAAGTCGCGTGGCGCCGAAGGCGCGCAGGCGCTGGCCGCGCACGACACCCTGGTCGCACTGGGCGATGCAGCGCGCAAGACCCGCGAGCGCGACGGCGTGATCGGCAACGTCGGCGGCGCCTTGGGCGGCACCGCGCTGACCCTGTATCGCCTCGCGGTGGAACGCGAGAAGCCCGACGCCCAGCGCGAGTCCGGTTTCCAGCAGCGCGACCTGCCCGGCATCGAGGGCGGCGTGAAGCAGATGGATCGTCGCTACGTGGCGTCGATGGATCGCCAGCTGCAGCGTTACTGGCTGATGCAGTACATCGCCCTGCCGGCCGACCAGCGCATCGCCGCGATCGACGCGTGGATCGGCGGCAACGATGCGAAGGCGGTGGATGCCGCGCTGGACCGGATCAACGCCAGCAAGCTGGGCAGCCTGGACGAGCGGATGAAATGGCTGTCGGCCGACCGCAAGGCCTTCGAGGCCAGCACCGATCCGGCGATCCAGTACGCGGTGGCGATGTTGCCGACCTCGCTGAAGCTGGAGGAGGAGCGCAAGCTGCGCGCGGGCGAGGCGGTCATCCCGCGCGCCACCTACCTGCAGGCCGTGGCCGACTACAACAAGGCGCAGGGCAAGGCGGTGTATCCGGATGCGAATTCGTCGCTGCGGATCACCTTCGGCAACGTGGTGAGCTATACCAAGCCGGGAGCCAGCAAGCCGGAGGACGCGTTCACCACGCTGGAGCAGGTGGCGGCGAAGGCGACGGGCAAGGAACCGTTCGACGCCCCGCAGGCGCTACTTGATGCGATCAAGGCGAAGCGTTACGCCGGCATGGCGGATGCGAAGCTCAAGACCGTCCCGGTCAACTTCCTGTCCAACCTCGACATCACCGGCGGCAATTCCGGTTCGCCGGTGCTGGATGCGCACGGCAAGCTGGTCGGCCTGGCCTTCGACGGCAACTGGGAATCGGTGGCCTCGAACTGGGTGTTCGATCCCACGGTCACGCGCATGATCTCGGTCGACCAGCGCTACATGCGCTGGGTCATGCAGGAAGTGATGCCGGCGCC
>DAOOCX010000034.1:13012-21173 GCA_035408605.1 Thermomonas sp.
TGCCGCGATCCATGATGCCGTTGTGCTGCATGTAGAAGCTGCCGCGACGGCCGTCCAGCGTGCCCTCGATGCGCTCCATCGCCACGTAGGCGCCGGAACCCTGCACCGGCGACATCAGTGCCAGCATGTGGACCACGCTGGTGGCCTCCAGCGGGCCGTGGAAGCGCTTGTCGAAGCGCGAATGGCCGACCGTGGCGCCCTGGCCGATGTCCAGTTCGTCCTGCGGGATGCGTTTGACCTCGAACTCGCCCTTGGCTTGCATGCGGGGGATCCTGGGAAGCGGGTGGAGAGCCTAACGCCTGCGCCGTAAAGGCGCGTGCAACCTGCTAGGCTGTTGCGACGCAACATAGATGAACAGGGGCCGCTGCCATGAAGATCCTGCTTGCACGTCATGGCGAGACGCCGTGGAACGCCGAAGGCCGCTACCAGGGGCAAGAAGATATTCCCCTGTCGGACGTCGGCATCGGCCAGGCCACCGCCCTCGGTGAGCGCCTGCGCGATCTGCCCATCCAGCGTGCCATCGCCTCGCCGTTGTCGCGCGCGCGGCGCACTGCGGAACTGGCCTTGGGCGCGGAGCGCGCCGGCCAGCTGATGTTCGACGGAGGCCTGAAGGAAATCGCCCACGGCGAGTGGGAAGGCCTGCTGGCCAGCGAGATCGACGAGCGCGACGGCGAACGCCTGCGCGCCTGGCGCGATGCGCCGGAGACCGTGCAGATGCCGGGCGAGGGTGGCGAGTCGCTGCAGCAGGTGCTGGACCGTGCCTGGCCTGCATTCGCGCGTGCCTGCGCCGGCCTGGGTGCGGACGACACCCTGCTGGTGGTCGCCCATGACGCGGTCAACCGCGTGCTGTTGTGCCGGATCCTCGGCATCCCGCTGTCCAAGCTATGGGGCTTCCGCCAGGCGCCGACCACGATCAACCTGCTGGAAGGCGCGTCGGTCGATGCGCTGGAAGTGGTTCGCCTCAACGACTGCAGCCACCACACCGCGCTGTTCGGCGAGGCGAAGCACCGCGCCCTGTAAGGTTCAGGGCACCGGGAATCCGCGCGCCGCTTCCCACAGCGCGTACCACGCATCCTTCGGCAACGGCGTCGCACAGGCATCCGCCGCGGCACGGATGCGCGCGGCATCGGTGCTGCCGATGACGACCCGCGTGCCCGGCACGCTGGCCACCCAGCGCAGCAACAACGACGCGGTATCCAGCCCGAATTCGCCGCCCAGCGACCGCAACACATCGCCCAATGCCGCGGGCGGTTGCAGCAGGCCGCCGCCACCCAGTGGCGACCATGCCTGCACGTCGGCGCCGCGCGCGCGGGTGGCATCGAGCGTGCCATCGTCGATCACGTTGCTGTTGGCCAGCGACAGTTCGACCTGGTTGCCGACGATGGCCAGCTTGCCGTCGAACAGGGCCAGCGCATGCGCGCCGAAGTTCGACACGCCGAACGCGCCGACACGTCCCGCCACCTGTTCCTCGCGTACCCAGTCGGCGATCGCGGCCGGCTCCATCAGCGGATCGAAGCGATGCAGCATCAGCACATCCACGTGATCGGTCTGCAGGTCGCGCAGGCTGGTGTCCAGCGCCGAGCGCAGGTGGCGTACCGACAGGTCGTAGTGCTGGACGCCGCGCGGGTTGCCCGGACTGCTGCTGCGGACGATGCCGACCTTGGCCAGCAGGTTGAGCCGCTGCCGCAAGCCGGGACGCGACGCCAACGCGTCGCCGATCAGCGGATTGGTCGCGTGGTCGCCGTAGATGTCGGCCAGGTCGAGGGTGTCGATGCCGGCATCCAGCGCAGCTTCGAGCAGACTCGCGACGGCGCCTGGCGACAGGTCCGCGCCCCAACTGCCGAAACGCATGGAGCCGAGGATCGGCGCGGGCTGGCTCATGTCGGGGTGTCGCTCGGCGGGGACGAGGCCGGATAATAGCGGCATGCGCACGCGTCCCCTGAGCGACTGGCTCGCCTACATCGAGCAACAACATCCCAAGTCCATCGCGATGGGCCTGGAGCGCGTGCGCGAGGTGGCCACTCGCATGGGCCTGGGCAAGCCGGCCAAGCGCGTGATCACCGTCGGTGGCACGAATGGCAAGGGCTCGACCGTCGCCTTCATCGAGGCGATCGCACGCGCGCATGGCTGGAAGACCGGCGCCTACACCTCGCCGCACCTGCTGCGCTACAACGAGCGCGTGCGCATCGATGGCGCGGATGTCGAGGACGACGTGCTGGCGGAAGGTTTCGAGGCCGTCGAGGCTGCGCGCGGCGAAACGCCGCTGACCTATTTCGAATACGGCACGCTGTGCGCGTTGTGGCTGTTCGCACGCGCAAAGCTCGACCTGGTCGTGCTGGAAGTGGGACTGGGTGGCCGCCTGGATGCGGTGAACATCGTCGATGCCGACGTGGCGGTGATCACCACCGTCGACCTGGACCACCAGGCGTGGCTGGGCGACAACATCGAGTCGATCGGGTTCGAGAAGGCCGGCATCGCCCGGCCGTTCAAGCCGCTGGTGCTGGGCGACGATGATCCGCCGGCCAGCGTGTTGCGGCATGCCTACGCGATCGGCGCGCAATCGTGGCGGATCGCCAACGATTTCTTCGCCGAACCGCTCGATGCCACGACCTGGCGCTGGCGCGAGGTCGGGCATGCGATGACCCTGCCGCGGCCGGCGCTGGATGCGCCGGTGCAGTTGCGCAATGCGGCCTGCGCGGTGGCGGCCTTGCGCGCCTTGCCCGGCCGCATCGAGCGGCAGGCGTACGTGGAGGGCATCGCCAACGCGCAGGTGGTCGGTCGCCTGCAGCGCTTTCGTCGCGACGGCGTGGACGTCGTGGTGGACGTGGGCCACAACCCGCAGGCGGCGCGCGCGCTGGCGATGTGGCTGCGCGCACAGCCACGGCGTCGCACCATCGCGGTGTATGCGGCGCTGGCCGACAAGGACGCCGCCGGCGTGGTCTCTGCCCTGGCCGCGCAGGTCGATGCCTGGCAACTGGCCGGATTGGCCGATGCCGGGCCGCGCGGCCAGGATGCCGCTGCCCTGCGGCAGCGCCTGGCCGGCACGGAAGCCGCCACGGCGGAAGCGCACGAAACGCCCGTTGCCGCGCTTGAAGCCGCGCTGCAGGCGGCCGGCGCGGACGGGCGCGTTCTGGTGTTCGGGTCCTTCCACGTCACCGCGGTGGCGTTGCGCTGGCTGAACGACGTGGCCTGAGCCGGGTGACGGGCCGGTATAATTCCGGCTCCCCCGCCGTCGTGGTCGTCCCGGTATGCCGATGGATACCTCGTTGAAGCAGCGCCTGGTTGGCGCCGTCGTCCTGGTCGCGCTGGCGGTGATCTTCCTGCCGATGCTGGTCAAGGGTCCCGCGCCCGAGAGTGGCGTGTCCGATGTCGCGCTGGACGTGCCCGCCGAACCTGCCACCGGCGATGGCATGGTCACCCGCGACCTGCCGCTGGTCGCGCCCGCAGGTGCGCCGCAAGGCGGTGCGACCGGGATGCCCTCGTCGATGCCGGATGCCGCGCCGGCGCCCAGCGCGCAGGACGGCGCATTCCCGGCCACAGCCGCCGGTGACCACGCGGTCAGCTTCGGCAGCTATGCCACTGCCGCGGATGCCGACAAGGTGATCGCCGCGCTGAAGGCCGCCGAACTGCCGGGCTACCGCGAAACCGTGACGCTCAACGGCCGCCAGGCCGAGCGCGTGCGCATCGGTCCGTTCGCCGACCTGGCCGTGGCCGAGTCCGCGCGCCTGCGTGCGGCGCAAGTGAATCCGAACGTCGGCGCCAAGGTCATTGCGCTGGATGCCAATCCGGCCGCGTCGCCGTTGCCTGCCAGCGCTCCATCGACCGCAGTGCCTGCATCGCCTCCGGCACCGGCGAAATCCGAACCGCTGCCGCCCGCCGCCGCCAAGCCTGTCGTGCCGGCTACTACGCCTGCGGCGAAGCCCGCTGTCGTGGCCGATGCCAAGCCGGCAACGCCCGTGGCGAAGCCGCCGGCGACCACGCCGCCGGCCGCCAGGCCGGAGCCGGCCAGCAAGCCCGCCGACACCAGCAAGACCGGCTTTGCGGTGCAGGTCGGCGCGTTCGCCGATGCCGCTGCGGCCACCGCCCTGCGCGACAAGCTGCGCAGCGCCGGCTTCAACGCCTTCACCGACAACGTCAGCACCGACGGCGGCACCCGCACCCGCGTACGCGTGGGGCCGGCGATGAATCGTGCCGAGGCCGACGCGCTGAAGGCGCAGGTCAAGGCCAAGGCCGGCATCGACGGCATCGTCCGGCCGCATCCGTAACACCCCAATCGTTCGAGCCAGGAAACAACCCCAATGTGCGGCATCGTCGGAATCGTCGGCCACAGTGAAGTCGCGGCCCAGTTGTACGACGGGCTCACCGTGCTGCAGCACCGTGGCCAGGACGCCGCCGGCATCGCCACTGCCGATGGCGGCAAGCTGCGCGTGCACAAGGGCAATGGCCTGGTGCGCGATGTATTCGACGAGCCGGCGATGGCGCTGCTGTCCGGGCGTGTCGGCGTGGCCCATTGCCGCTACCCGACCGCAGGCAGCGAAGGCAGCGACGAGGCGCAGCCGTTCTACGTGAACTCGCCGTTCGGCATCGCGCTGGCCCACAACGGCAACCTGATCAACACCGATGCATTGCGCCGCGAGGTGTTCGAGCAGGATCGCCGCAACGTCAATACCGAGTCCGATTCCGAAGTGCTGCTCAACGTGTTCGCGCACGAACTCGACTTGCAGAAGGCGCTCACGCCGGGCGCGGTGTTCCGCGCGCTGGAAGGCGTGAACCGCCGCGCCAAGGGCGGCTATGCGGTGGTCTGCGCGGTGCTGGGCCTGGGCCTGGTGGCATTCCGCGATCCGCATGGCATCCGCCCGCTGGTGCTGGGCAAGCGCGTGGCGGCAGGCGGCGACGAATACATCGTGGCCTCGGAATCGGTGGCGCTGGACATCCTCGGCTTCGAGCGGTTGCGCGATGTCGAACCGGGCGAGGGCATCGTGATCACCGCGCGCGGCGAGCTGTTCGCGCAGCAGTGCGCGCAGCCGCAGGAGCACGCGCCCTGCATCTTCGAGTACGTGTACTTCGCGCGGCCGGACTCGATGATCGAGAACATCTCGGTGCACAAGGCGCGCATGCGCATGGGCGTGACCCTGGGCGAGAAGATCCTGCGCGAGCGCCCCGACCACGACATCGACGTGGTGATCCCGATCCCCGACACCAGCCGCGATTCCGCGCTGGAAATCGCCAACGTGCTGGGCGTGAAGTACCGCGAGGGCTTCATCAAGAACCGCTACGTCGGCCGCACCTTCATCATGCCGGGACAGGGCGAGCGGGCGAAGTCGGTGAAGCGCAAGCTCAACCCGATCCCGCTGGAATTCCGCAACCGCGTGGTGCTGCTGGTCGACGATTCGATCGTGCGCGGCACCACCAGCAAGCAGATCGTGCAGATGGCGCGCGATGCCGGTGCCAAGAAGGTGTACCTGGCGTCCGCGGCGCCGCCGGTGCGCTATCCGAACATCTACGGCATCGACATGCCGTCGAGCGAGGAACTGGTCGCGCACGGTCGCAGCGAGAAGGACATCGAGCAGTTGCTGGGCTGCGACTGGCTGATCTATCAGGAACTCTCCGACCTCGAAGCCGCGGTGGCCGGACCGAAATTCCCCGGTCGCCGCTTCGACAGTTCCTGCTTCAGCGGCGAGTACGTCACCGGGATCGAAGCCGGTTATTTCGAGCGCCTGCAGCAGTTGCGCTCGGATGACGCGAAGAAGACGCGAAGGGCGTCGTAATTTCGCGATGATGTATGCAAGCGGGGTCCGATGGGCCTCGCAACCAAGCGAGTATCGGGGAGCGACTTGCGAGGCCCATCGGATCCCGCTCGCGATGACAGCATGACCAGCCTCTTCGACGCCGCCCGCGCCTGCCTCGATGCCGCATCGCCGGACAAGAAGGTCGCGTGCACGTTCGCCACGGCCGCGGCGTTCGCGCGCGGCGAATCGATCATCGACGCCGATGCGCCGCCCCCCGAAGCGATCCGCATGCCCGGCCGCCCGGAGCGTCCGCTGCTGGTGCATCCGCGCGACCTGCCGCGCCGCGGCTTCGGCAGCGTCGAGGGCCGCGCCGCGTTCATCCATGCCGTTGCCCACATCGAGTTCAACGCCATCGACCTGGCCTGGGATGCGGTGTATCGGTTCCGCGGGATGCCGGCGGCGTATTACGCCGACTGGGTCTCGGTGGCGAACGATGAGGCCCGCCACTTCGCGATGTTGCGCGCACGCCTGAAGGAACTCGGCCACGACTACGGCGACTTCGACGCGCACAACGGCCTGTGGGAAATGGCCGAGAAAACCGCAGGTTCCGGGCTGGCGCGGATGGCGCTGGTGCCGCGCGTGCTGGAAGCGCGCGGGCTGGATGTCACCCCGGGGATGATCGTGAAGTTGCGCTCGCTGGGCGATGACGTCACTGCCGATATTCTCGACATCATCCTGCGAGAGGAGGTCGCGCATGTCGCGGCCGGTTCGCGCTGGTATCGCTGGCACTGCGGGCGCGAAGGCGTCGAACCACGCGGCAGGTTCCGCGAGCTGCTGCGCGAATACGCCACCGGCGTGCTGCACAAGCCGTTCAATACGCAGGCGCGGCTGGAAGCCGGCTTCGACCTCGAAGAACTGGAAAGCCTGTTGGCCGAAGCCGGCTGAGTTTCATCGCGGCCGAAGATGGCATGCGGCACACTCCGCGCCATCAGTCCGGAGCATTGCCATGAAATTCGCCCTCGCGTCGCTATCGCTGCTGCTGGTCGCCTGCCAACCGTCGCCACCGCCCGCCGTCGCGCCGGCTGCGCCTGCACCACCTGCTGCCGAAGCGCCATCGGTCAAGCGCGCGCCAGGACAGGAAAACGTGGACCCGCTGCAGGTCTTCCGCGCGTTCGGCACCGAGCCGTTCTGGGGCGTCAATGTCGAAGGCACGCGACTGACCTACACCACGCCAGACGACCAGGCCGGCGTGGTGATGGAAGGCACGCGCAAGACCCTGGCCGATGGGGTCGAGATCTCCGGCCAGCACGACGGCAAGCCCTTCGTGCTCACCGTCGGCAGCGGGACCTGCAGCGATGGCATGTCCGACAACACCTACAGCCTGGTGGCGACGTTCCGCTTCGGCGAGATCGATTACACGGGTTGCGGCGAAGCGGCGAAATTGTGAGGTAGCGGCGTCGGTGTCCTACAACGAAGCGAGTTCGACGCCGTCCGGGTCGACCCGCAGCACCGAGCCCTGTTCGTACCAGTCGCCGAGCACGATGCGGGTAGTGCCGTTGCCTTCGTCGTGGATCGCCGGGCGATGGGTGTGGCCGTGGATCATCCGGCCCACGCCAGACGTGGCGAACAGCGCATCGACGGCGTTCTTCGCCACGTCGCCGACGATCTCGGCGGTGCCGGCACTGACCAGTTCGCCGTAACGCGCCTTGCTGGCCGCGCGCGCCTGCGCGGCGAACGCCAGCCGCGCCTCCAGCGGCTGCGACAGGAATTGCGCCTGCCAGCGCGGGTCGCGGGTCTGCGCGCGGAACTGCTGGTAGGCGGGGTCATCGGTGCACAGCAGGTCGCCGTGGAGGATCACGGTGGGCGTGCCGTACAGGTCGATGACGCTCGGTTCGTCGAGCAGCGACATCCCGCAGCGCGCCGCGTAGCCAGCACCGAGCAGGAAGTCGCGATTGCCGCGGATGAAGTGCACCGGCACGCCGGACGCGGCCAGTGCGTGCAATTTGTCGGCGACGAATGCGCCGGCATCGGAGGGATCGTCGTCACCGACCCAGGCTTCGAACAGGTCGCCGAGGATGTACAGCGCGTCCGCGTCCGCCGCTTCTTCCTCGATGAATCGGCCGAACAACGCGGTGATCGCCGGGCGTTCCGGGTCCAGGTGCAGGTCGGCGATGAACAGCGTGGTCATGCGGGCATTGTAGGGATTCGCTCCCTCCCTTTCGCACAGCCAAGGGGAAGGTTGGGAAGGGGTTGCTTTCCTCGTGGACAACGGGCGCCCCCCCTCCCAGCCTCCCCCTCTCCGCTGCGCGAAAAAGGGGAGGGGCGGATTGCCGGCTAAAATGCGCCCATTCCGTTCGATGCCGCGCCCATGACCGTCCGCACCCGCTTCGCCCCCAGTCCCACCGGCTACCTGCACATCGGCGGCGCGCGCA
>DAOOCX010000035.1:0-7623 GCA_035408605.1 Thermomonas sp.
CGATGAAGGGCGTGATCATGGCGTTCTGGTACCTCACCAGTACCTTCGGCAGCCTGTGGGTGCTGCTCACCAACGTCGCCGTGCGCAACGAAACGGTGACCGCGCACATCGCCACCACCGGGTACAGCGAGAACGCGTTCCTGATGTTCTTCTTCGCGGTCTTCGCCTTCGTCGCCGCGCTTGCATTCGCCGCGTATGCGCGGACGTACCCGATGCAAGACAATTACCGGGCGGCCTGAGCCATGCAGTTGTCGCTGACCATCGTCATCGTCGCCATCACCGTGCTGGTGTCCTGGCGCGCATTCAACGACCGCGCGCTGATGGAGCGGATGATCCTGTGGCCGCCGGCGGTGGAGCGGCGCAAGCAGTACGACCGCCTGCTGGGCTACGGCTTCGTGCATGCCGACTGGATGCACCTCGCCTTCAACATGATCACCCTGTGGTCGTTCGGCAGCGCGGTGGAGCGCGAGTTCTCGGCGATGATCACGCCGGTCGGCTACGTCCTGTTCTACCTGTCCGCGATCGTGGTCTCGATCCTCCCGACCTACCTTGCCCATCGAAACGATCCGCACTACCGCAGCCTGGGCGCCTCCGGCGGCGTGTCGGCGGTGCTGTTCGCCTTCATCCTGTTCGACCCGTGGTCGACCCTGATCATCTTCCCGATCCCGGTACCGATCCCCGCCTTCCTGTTCGCGATCCTCTATGTCGCCTACAGCATCTGGATGGATCGCCGCGGCCGCGACAACGTCAACCACAGTGCCCACCTCTGGGGCGCCGCCTACGGCGTGCTGTTCACCGTGCTGCTGGAACCGCGGATTCTCGGGCACTTCACGCAGTCCCTGCTGGGATCGGCCACTCCTTGAACGGAAACAGCCATGACTGCCATTGCCCATGATCCCGCGCGCCAGCGCTTCACCACCGAGGCAGATGGCCAGGCCGCCTACCTCGAATACGAACGGGCGGATGGCCTGATGACCATCACCCACACCATCGTGCCGCCGGACATCGGGGGGCGTGGCATCGCCGGCGACCTGGTGCGTACCGCGCTTGAGTACGCCAGGGCCGAAGGCGTGAAGGTCACGCCGCGCTGCTCCTACGCGGATGGCTGGATGCGCAAGCACCCCGAATACGACGCACTGCGCGCCTGAGCCGCGGGTGCGGCGGGTAGAATCCCCGCCCATGCGCCTCAACAAATACATCGCCGACACCGGTTTCTGCTCCCGCCGCGAGGCCGACCGCCTGGTTGGCGAAGGCCGGGTCACGGTCAATGGGATCCGCGCCGGGATCGGCGCCGAGGTGGGCGAGGGCGACAAGGTCCAGGTCGACGGCAACCCGCTGGTGGCGCGCACCGCCGCCAAGGGCCAGCGCCGGCACGTTTATATCGCGCTGAACAAGCCGGTCGGGATCACCAGCACCACCGAATCCGGGGTCAAGGACAACATCGTCGATTTCGTCGACCACGCGCAGCGGATCTTCCCGGTCGGCCGGCTGGACAAGGATTCCGAAGGGCTGATCCTGTTGACCAGCAATGGCGACATCGTCAACCGGATCCTGCGCGCGGAGAACAAGCTGGAAAAGGAATACCTGGTCGCGGTCAGCCGGCCGGTCACCATGGAATTCCTGCGGGCGATGGCGCGGGGCGGGGTGCCGATCCACGGCGAGGCCACGTTGCCCTGCAGGACCGGCAAGCTGGGCAGCCAGGGCTTCCGGATCGTCCTGACCCAGGGCCTGAACCGGCAGATCCGCCTGATGGCGGCGCATTTCGGCTACCGGGTGAAGCAGCTGCTGCGGGTGCGCATCGGCAACGTGAAGCTGGGCCACCTCAAGCCCGGCCAATGGCGCAACCTGACCGACGCCGAATTGCGCGGGCTGCTGCCCGACCAGGTCGACTGGTAGCCGCTTGCCGGGGGCGCCCGGGCACCCGCAAAAAAAATCCCGGGCCATTCACATTTGTCCCCGAAAACAGGTTATGGTGCGCCCACTGTTTCAAGCGGGATCACGGTACATCGTGACCCGATGCGGTAGATCCGAGTGATCCGCTACATCGTGTGCGTTACCCCTTGCTCGACAGTCGCGGCCCAGCCTTCCAACGAATCCGGCGGGTCGTGTCACCATTTCAAACTGTTCTAGGAGTAGCAAACATGTCGGATCGTCAGACTGGTACCGTCAAGTGGTTCAACGACGCCAAGGGCTTCGGCTTCATCACCCCGGAAAGCGGCCCGGACGTCTTCGTCCACTTCCGCTCGATCCAGGGCACCGGCTTCAAGTCGCTGCAGGAAGGCCAGAAGGTGACCTTCAAGGTCGTGCAGGGCCAGAAGGGCCTGCAGGCCGACGAAGTGCAGGCCTCGTAAGAGACCCGCGCATCGCGCTCAAAAAACCCGGCTTCGGCCGGGTTTTTTTTATGCATGCTGTTTCCGTATCACGCTGGCGACGTCCACATCACCGCGCATGAGGCATCATGGCGCCCGCCCGGTGACCTCCCTCGATTCGTCCAGACCGCCCATGATCCGCCGCACGCCGACTCTCGTACTCGCCTCCGCCTGTGCCCTTGTCCTGCTCTCCGGGTGTGGACGCGAGGGCAACGCGCCCGCCGACGTTGCCGCGGGTCCGGAGGCGGGCCAACCCGCGGCCGCGGCCGCGCCGATGGCCCTGCAGGACGTGATCGAAACCAGGCCGGAGTACATCGTCGGCATCAGTTATCCGCAGGGGATCGGCAAGCATCCGATCCTCGCCCGGGCCCTGCAGGCGTACGCCGAGTCCGCCCGCGCCGACCTGATGCAGGCCGTCGCGGGGCTGCAGGGCCGCAAGCCGACGGCACCGTACGATCTCAGCCTGCAGTTCACCGGCCTGGTGGACACGCCTCGGATCGTCGCGGCGGCGGCGGACGGCAGCAGCTACACCGGCGGCGCGCACGGCAACCCGCTGGTGCAGCGCTTCGTCTGGTTGCCCCAGCGCAACGAGATGCTGGGCTCGCAACAGCTGATCGTCGATGCGGCGGGCTGGAAGGTGGTGTCCGACTATTGCCGCGAGCAGCTCATGACCGGGCTCTCGCAGCAACTCGATGACGACGGACTGGAAGGCGAGGAGCGGTCGCAGGCGCTGCGCACCCGCAGCAGGATGATCGATGACGGGACCGCGCCGACGGCAGGCAACTTCGCCCGCTTCGAGCCGGTGATGAATGCGGACGGCAGCATCCGCGCCGTGCGCTTCGTGTTCCCGCCCGCGCAGGTCGGCCCTTATTCCGATGGCACCCGTAGCGTGGACGTCCCGGCGCAGGTGCTGGTGCCGCTGGTGGCGCCGGACTACAAGCCCTTGTTCCGCGCCGGCTGACCCGGTCTCATTGGCTGAGACGGCACCCGCGCAGGCTGCGCGGGTGAACGCGCAGATCCGCTTCGATTTCAGCCCGACGGCCCGCACCGTGCGTGGCGGCCATGGCGATGGGGCGGATAATCCTGGCATGCCCGCGCGCCCCCCCCCAGCCTCGGTGCTCGACGCCTTCCATCCGGCCGTCGCCGACTGGTTCGCGCGCCGCTTCCCCGCGCCCACCGACGCCCAACAGCAGGCCTGGCCGGCGATCGCATCCGGCCGCGACACCCTGGTGGCGGCGCCGACCGGCTCCGGCAAGACGCTCACGGCCTTCCTCGCCGCGATCGACGCGCTGGTGCGCGAAGCGCTGGCGCACGGGCTGCCGGACACCACCCTGGTGCTGTACGTCTCGCCGCTGAAGGCGCTGTCGAACGACATCCATCTGAACCTGGAAGCGCCGCTGGCCGGCATCCGCGAGGCACTGGCCGCGCAGGCCTTGCCCGACGTCGACATCCGCACCGCGGTGCGCACCGGCGACACCCCGCAGGCCGAACGCGCCGCATTGCGCAAGCGGCCGCCGCACATCCTGGTGACCACGCCGGAATCGTTGTACGTGCTGCTGGGCTCCGAGTCCGGCCGGGCGATGCTGGGTGGCGTGCGCACGGTGATCGTCGATGAAATCCATGCGCTGCTGCCGGGCAAGCGCGGCAGCCACCTGGCCTTGTCGCTGGAACGACTGGATGCGCTGGTCGGTGGGCGGGCGACGCGCGTGGGCCTGTCGGCCACGCAGAAGCCGATCGAGGACGCGGCGCGTTTCCTGGTGGGGACCGCGCGGGTGGACGCGACCGGCCGACCCGATTGCCGCATCGTCGACATCGGCCACGACAAGCCGCGCGACCTCGCGCTCGAACTGCCGTTGTCGCCCCTGGGCGCGGTCGCCAGCGGCGAGCAGTGGGAGCAGGTGCACGACCGCCTGCAGGCACTGGCGGCGGAACACCGGACCACGCTCGTCTTCGTCAACACCCGGCGCATGGCCGAACGCGCGGCGCGCCACCTGAGCGAGCGGCTGGGCAAGGAGCACGTGGCCGCGCACCACGGGTCGATGTCGAAGGAGCTGCGGCTGGATGCCGAGCAGCGCCTGAAGCGCGGCGAATTGAAGATCCTGGTGGCCACCGCGTCGCTGGAACTCGGCATCGACATCGGCGATGTCGACCTGGTCTGCCAGCTCGGCAGCCCGCGCAGCATCGCCGCGTTCCTGCAGCGCGTGGGCCGCGCCAGCCACCACGTCGGCGGCGTGCCGAAAGGGCGCCTGTTCGCGACCACCCGCGACGACCTGATGGAATGCGCCGCGCTGCTGGATGGCGTGCGTCGCGGCGAGCTGGATCGCATGCCGATGCCGGAAGCGCCGCTGGACGTGCTGGCGCAGGTGATCGTGGCTGAAGTGGCCAGTCGCGATTGGGACGAAGATGCGTTGTTCGCGATGCTGGTTCGCGCATGGCCCTACCGCGCGCTCACCCGCGAGGCATTCGATGGCGTGCTCAGGATGCTGGCCGAAGGCTATGCCAGCCGCTTCGGCACCCGCGGCGCGTGGGTGCATCGCGACGGCGTGAACCGGCAGTTGCGTGCGCGCCGCGGCGCGCGCCAGGTGGCGATCCAGAGCGGCGGCACGATTCCCGATGTCGGCGATTACTCGGTGCTGCTGGAGCCGGAGGGCATCGGTATCGGCACGGTCAACGAAGACTTCGCGATCGAGAGCCTGGCCGGCGACATCTTCCAGTTGGGCAATGCGAGCTACCGCATCCTCCGTATCGAGCCGGGGCGCCTGCGGGTGGAGGATGCGCAGGGCGCGCCGCCGTCGATCCCGTTCTGGCTGGGCGAGGCGCCGGGCCGCACCGACGTGCTGTCGCAGGCGGTCTCGCGCCTGCGCGAGGAACTGCAGGCGAAACTCGCGGAAGGCGAGGGCATCGCCCAGCGCTGGCTGGTGGACGATGTCGGTCTTTCGCAGGAAGCGGCGCGGCAGTTGCTGGACTACTGCGTCGAGCAGGTCGCCGGCTTCGGGCTGATGCCGACGCAGCGCCAGCTGGCGATGGAGCGCTTCTTCGACGAGGCCGGTTCCACCCACCTGGTGATCCACGCGCCCTTCGGCAGCCGCATCAACAAGGCCTGGGGCCTGGCCCTGCGCAAGCGCTTCTGCCGCAGCTTCAACTTCGAGTTGCAGGCGGCCGCCACGGAAAACGCGATCGTGCTGTCGCTGTCGACCAGCCACAGCTTCCCGTTGCTCGACGTCGCCTCGTTCCTGCATTCGAATACCGCCCGCGACATCCTGATCCAGGCGCTGCTGGATGCGCCGCTGTTCCCGACGCGCTTCCGCTGGAACGCGAGCACCGCGCTGGCGCTGCCGCGCTTCAGTGGCGGCAAGAAGGTGGCGCCGCAATTGCAGCGGATGAAGTCCGAAGACCTGATGGCCACGGTGTTCCCGGACCAGGTCGCCTGCCTGGAGAACATCGTCGGCGACCGCCAGGTGCCCGACCATCCGCTGGTCCAGCAGGCGCTCACCGATTGCCTGTGCGAGGCGATGGATGCCGAAGGCTGGCTGGAGGTGCTGCGCGGGCTGGAGAGCGGCCGCATCGACATGGTCGCCCGTGACCTCACCGCGCCCAGCGTGTTCGCGGCAGAGGCGCTGAATGCCGCGCCGTATGCGTTCCTCGACGATGCGCCGCTGGAGGAACGCCGCACCCAGGCGGTGCAATCGAGACGCTTCGGCGATGGTGCGTCGGTGCGCGACCTCGGCCTGCTCGACGCCAGCGCGATCGCCGGCGTGCGCGAGGACGCCTGGCCCGACGTGCGCAACCCCGACGAGATGCACGAGGCCCTGATGCAACTCGGCGCGATCAGCGCCGTCGAAGCCACCGCATCGCAGTGGACGCCGTTGCTGGAGGCGTTGGCGGCCGGTCGCCGCGCGACCTGCTTGCAGGTCGGCGATGGGCTATGGACCGCCGCCGAGCGCCTGCCGCAATTGCAGGCGGTGCATCCGGCCGCCGCGCCCACGCCCTGCATCGATGTGCCGCCCGGTGCGCAGGTCCCCACGGGCCGCGAAGAGGCGTTGCGTGAGCTCGTGCGCGGTCGCCTGAGTGCCAGTGGCCCGGTGCGGGCGGCGGAGATCGCCGCCGTGCTTCAGGTCGAGGCGAACGACATCGAATGCGCGCTGGCCGCGCTGGAAGTGGAAGGCACCGCGATGCGCGGCAGCTTCGATCCCACCCTGGTTGGCGAGCAGTGGTGCGAGCGCCACCTGCTGGCGCGCATCCATCGCAATACGCTGGGCCGGTTACGGCGCGAGATCGAACCGGTGTCGCTGGCCGATGCGATGCGCTTCCTGTGCGACTGGCAGCACCTGTCCGCGCGCAGCCGCCTGCGCGGGCCGGATGCGCTGGCCAGCGTGCTGGCGCAACTGGAAGGCTGGGAGTGCGCGGCCAGCAGTTGGGAGGCGGACGTGTTGCCTGCGCGGCTGGCCGATTACGGGATCGACTGGCTGGACGCACAGTGCAGCGCCGGGCGCATCGCATGGGCGCGGCTGCGCATGGCCGCGGGCGCGGACACCGGCAAGGGCGGTCGCGCGCCGGTGCGGGCCACGCCGCTGGTGCTGGTGCCGCGTCGCGAGTTGCCGCGCTGGGCGGCGATTGCCGGCACCACCGCCAGCGGCGACGGGATCTCCTCGCGCGCACAGTTGGTGGTGGAGGCCTTGCGCGCGCATGGCGCGTCGTTCTTCGACGAATTGCTGGATGCGTGCCGCCTGCTGCACGTCGAGCTGGAAGAGGCGCTGGCCGAGCTGGTGGCGCGCGGCATCGTCCATTGCGACAGTTACGCCGGCCTGCGCGCATTGTTGCTGCCGCAGGGCAAGCGGCCCAATCCCGGTGGCCGGCGCATGCGTCGCGGCGCGATTTCCGGGATCCGCGATGCCGGCCGCTGGAGCATCGCGCGCAGCGCGGCGGGTCCGCCTGATGCCGACGCCGTCGAGTACGTCGCGCAGGTGCTGTTGCGTCGCTACGGCGTGGTGGCGTGGCGGCTGCTCGAGCGCGAAGCCGGCTGGCTGCCGCCGTGGCGGGAACTCGCGCGGGTGTACCGGCGCATGGAAGCGCGCGGCGAGATACGCGGCGGGCGCTTCGTGGCCGGGATCGCCGGCGAGCAGTTCGCCTTGCCGGAAGCGGTGGCGGGCCTGCGCGAAACCCGCAGTCGGCCGAAGGACGGCGAACTCATCGTGGTCGCCGCCAGCGATCCGCTAAACCTGGTCGGCACGCTGCTGCCGGGCGACAAGTTGCC
>DAOOCX010000035.1:7723-21030 GCA_035408605.1 Thermomonas sp.
CCGCCAGCGATCCGCTAAACCTGGTCGGCACGCTGCTGCCGGGCGACAAGTTGCCGCGCCAGTCGGGTGCCCGGTTGGTCCTCCGCGATGGCGTGCCGGTGGCGCACAAGATCGGCACCACGGTCGAGATGCTGGCAGCACTTTCGCCGGTCGATGCCGATGCGGCACGCCAACGCCTGCTGCGCGATCCGCGCCTGCTCGGGCATGTGCAGGTGACGACGCAGGCGCCGGTCGACGGCTGACCTCAGCGCTCGCCCACGCGCACCAGCGCCGCGCCGTTGCAGAGCACGGCGGTCTCTCCGCGGGCGAGCCGCAACGGATGGCCACCAGTGAAGGCCGAGAACGCCGGCAGGATCGTGCAGCCGGGTTGCAACCAGAACGCGGGCGTGCGCGCCTGCCCAGGCAGCTTCAGCACCGGATGCAGGTGCCCGCACAGCACATGGCCGCGCGGGTCGCGCGCGGGGGCATGGCGCAGCACGAACGGCCCATCGTGCACGGCATCGCCCAGTCGTTCGACGTCCAGTCCCGCTTGCTGCAGCGCGCGGTCGTGGTTGCCGTCGACCACTGCGATCGACAGGCGCGGATGCCGGTTGCGGAAGTCCTCCCATGCGGTGCGCCACGACGACAGGTCAGTGCGCCCGTGCAGCATATCGCCGAGCACCCACAGCGAATCGGCATCGGTGGCGTCGACCAAGCACGAGATGCGGCCGAGGTCGAACGCGGTGCCGCCACGCGGCAGGGCGATGCCGGCCGCACGGAACGTATCGGCTTTGCCGAGGTGCAGGTCCGCGATGAACAGGCGTCGCCGCGCTGGCCAATGCAGCGCGCGGTCGGCGAGCAAGCGCAGCGGTTCGCCGGCAAGCACGATGTCCAGCGACTCAGGCATGCGTGCGTTCCAGTGCTTCGGCGGCGCGACGCATCCGCGTGCTCCAGTCCTCGGTGCTCAGGCTGCCACGCATCGCCTCCGCCCACAGCGGGAACGACAGCGGGGTCAGCGAGTCGGGGTGTTGCATCGACAGCGTGCGTCTCGCGCAATCGGCCAGCGTCGCGCGCAGTGCCTGCACCTCGAGTTGCGCTTCGAAGACCTCGCGACGCGCCTGTTCCAGCAGCAGGTGGTCGGCATCGAAGCGCGAGAGCACGTCGAACAGCAGCCCGCTGGACGCCTGCAACTGGCGCATCGAGCGCGGCGCGCGACCGGGCAGGGCGGGCGAGAGCAGGCCGGACACGCGCGCGATGTCGCGGAACTGCCGGCGCGCCAGTTCGGCCAGGTTGAGGCTGGCCTGCAGGTCGTCGAACAACGCGCCCTCCTGCAGCAGCGCGCGCAGGGCGTCGTCATCCAGCAGGTGGCGCGCCTGCGCGGTGATCGCCAGTCCGTAGTCGTTGACCGCGAAGGCGAAGGTGTTCGGATGCAGGCGGCCCCAGCGCAGCGCCAGCAGGGCGGCCAGGCCTTCGTGCACGGCGCGCCCGGCGAACGGATACAGGAACAGGTGCCAGCCCTCGCGCGTGGCCAGTTGCTCGGCCAGCAGGGTGTCCGGCGTGGGCAGCGCGGACAGTCGCGCCTGGGTGTCGAGCATGGGCGACACCGCGCGCAGTTCGGGCGTGTCGCGCGGGCCGGCGAGGGTGGCCTGCACCGCTTCGGCCAGCATGCTCGACAGCGGCATGCGGCTGCCCTGCCAGCGCGGCACGATGCCGTCGTTGCGCTTGGCCAGGCGCACGTAGGCGGTCATGTCCTTCAGCTGGACCAGCTCCAGGGTCTTGCCGGCGAACTGGAAGCGATCGCGCGGGCGCAGGCGGCCGATGAAGCTCTCCTCGACCGAGCCGAGGCGCCCGCCCTTGGCGAACTGCACCGACACATGGCCGTCGCTGGTGATGGTGCCGATCGACAGGCGATGGCGGAATGCCAGCTTGCGGTCGACGACGCGATACATGCCGTCCTCGTCGCGGACCACGCGGTGGTAGTCGGGGTAATGCGCCAGCGCCTTGCCGCCCTGCACGATGAAGTCGAGCACGGCTTGCCAGGTGCCGGCGTCCAGCTCGGTAAAGGCATGCGTGGCGCGGACTTCGGCAAACAACGCATCGGCGTCGAAACCACCGCCCAGGGCCAGGGTCACGCAATGCTGCGCGAGCACGTCGAGCGAGAGCCGCGGCGGGGGCCGCGCTTCGACCCGGCCGGCCCGCAGCGCCTTGCGCGCGGCGGCGTATTCGACCAGCTCCAGCGCATGGGTCGGCACGCACAGGATGTGGCCGGCTTCGCCCGGGCGATGGCGCGCACGTCCGGCCCGCTGCAACAGCCGCGCCATGCCCTTGGGGCTGCCGATCTGGATGACCTGGTCCACCGCCGGGAAGTCCACGCCGAGGTCGAGGCTGGAGGTCGCGACCACGCAGCGCACGCTGCCGTCGCGCAGGCCCTGTTCGGCGGCCTGGCGGAGCTTCGGGTCGATGGAGCCGTGGTGCAGCGCCAGCATCGTCGGATCCTCCAGCCACACCGACTGCAGCGCCTTGTGCCACAACTCCGCCTGCGAGCGCGTATTGGCGAACAACAAAGTGCTGCGCACGCCCTGCAGGCGCGCCACCACGCGTTGCAACTGCGAGAGGCCGAGATGGCCGGCCCACGCGAACCGCTCGCCGGCCTCCGGCAGCAGGGTTTCCAGGGTCAGCGACCGCGGCTTCGCGGCGTCGATGATCGGTGCGTCCGGCGCATGCGGCAGCAGGGCGTCGCGCGCTTCCCCGAGGTTGCCGAGCGTCGCCGACAAGCCCCAGTTGCGCATCGCGGGAGACAGTGCCCGCAGACGCGCCAGGCACAGTTGCAGTAGGACCCCGCGCTTGCTGCCGAGCAACTCGTGCCACTCGTCAACGATGACGGCGCGCAAGCCGCGCAGCTGGCCCGCGGTCTCCGGATACGACAGCAACAGCGCCAAGGATTCCGGGGTGATCACCAGCACGTCGGATTGGCCGTTGCGCGCCAGTCGCTTGTCGCGGGCACTGGCATCGCCGGTGCGCATCGCGACGGTCCACGGCAGCCCGAGCGCTTCGATCGGTTCGCGGAGCGCACGCGTGGTGTCGTTGGCCAGCGCACGCAACGGTGTGATCCACAGCACGCGGGTGCGCGCGGCCACGATTTCGCCGCGCTTGCGTTTCGGCGGAGGCGGATCGCGCAAGGCCTGCAGCAGCGGGCCGCCGAGGGCCGCCAGGGTCTTGCCGCTGCCGGTCGGCGTGACCAGCAATCCATCGCGACCGGCCAGGTAGTGCCGCCACGCGGCGCGCTGGAACGGCGCGGGCGTCCAGCCCTGTCTTGCGAACCACGCCGCCAGCGGCGCATCGAATGTCGCGCGTGGTTTTACCGTCGCCTTCATTGCGCCAGTGCCTGCAAGGTGTCGAGGCGGTCGGCGTCCTGCATCGGCTTGTCCTGGCGCCAGCGCAATATCCGCGGGAAGCGCACCGCGATCCCCGACTTGTGGCGTGCGGAGCGATTCACCGCCTCGAAGCCGAGCTCGAACACATGATGCGGCTTCACCGCACGCACCGGGCCGAAACGCTCGGTGGTGTGGCCGCGGATCCAGCTGTCGAGCTTGAGGATGTCCTTGTCGTCCAGGCCCGAATAGGCCTTGGCCACCGGCACCAGCGCGTCGCCGTCCCAGACCGCGAAGGTGTAGTCGGTGTACAGCGTGCTGCGCCGACCGTGGCCGGCCTGCGCGTAGATCAGCACCGCATCGATGGTCAGCGGGTCGATCTTCCATTTCCACCAGTCGCCGCGCTTGCGGCCGTGCTGGTATGGCGCGGCCAGGCGCTTGAGCATCAGGCCCTCGACGCCGCGTGCGCGGCTGCCTTCGCGCAGCGCGGCGGCATCCCGCCATGACGCCGCCTCGATGCGCGGCGACACCGCGATCCGCGGGTCGCCATGGGCCTCAAGCAATTCCTCCAGCAATGCGCGCCGCTCGGCGAGCAGGCGCGCACGCAGGTCTTCGCCATCCAGTTCCAGCAGGTCGTAGGCGAGCACGCGCACCGGCGTGTCGGCCAGCGTCTTCGGCCCGGGCTTGCGCCGCTGGATGCGGGTCTGCAGCGCGGTGAACGGCATGGGCTGCTCGCCGTCCCGCCAGGCGAGCAGTTCGCCGTCGACCACGGCATCGCGCGGCAGCGTGGCGAGTGCGGCTTCGATTTCGGGGAAGCGTCCGTCGAGGCGCTCCTCGCCGCGCGACCACAACGCGATGTCGCCGCTGCGGCGGATCAGCTGCAGGCGGATGCCATCCCATTTCCATTCCAGCAGCCAGTCATCGATCGCACCCAGCGTTTTGGCCTCGGCTTCCAATGGCGAGGCCAGGAAGAACGGATAGGGTGATGCCGCATCGCCGGGTTGCGCCTCGCGCGAGGTCAGGCGCTGCAGGAACTCCGGCGTGGGCGACCACGCGCCGAGCATGCGCTGCGCGATCAGGGCGATGTCCACGCCCGACGCTTCCGCAATGGCTTGCTGCACAAGCCCGCGGGACACGCCGACCCGTAATGCGCCGGTCAGCAGTTTGTTGAACACGAAGCGCTGCGCAAACGGCAGCGTGCGCCAAGCCTGGACCACCATTGCCCGGCGAATCTCCGCATCGGCATTGGCGACCGGCAGCACGCGGTGCTCGATCCACGCGTGCAACGGTGCGTCATCGGCAATTTCGTGCGGATCATCGAGCAGCAAGGCCAGGGTTTCCGCGAGGTCGCCGACCGCGTCGTAGCTGTCGTCCACCAGCCAGGCGGGCGTGCCGCTTTCCTCCGCGACCCAGGCGCGCAACTCCGCGCTGCCGGCGATCCGCGCCTTCGCCCCGCCGATCTTTTCGCCGGAGAGTAACCACAAGGCCCACGCGGCGTCTTCCGGCGGCGCATCGCGGAAGTAATCGACCAGGGCGGCGCGCTTGTCGCCGGTGCCGGTGCTGCGGTCCAGACGGGTGAACAACTCGGTGAAGCGGCGCATCAGTCTTCGCCACCGAAATCGGTCTTGAACACGCCGGTCTCGATGCCATGTTCGTTCAGCGCACGCACCAGCGCGTCGGTCGCGCCGTGGGTGGCGATGATGCGGCGCGCGCCGGTCTCGCGCACGGTCTGCAATAGCGCCGGCCAGTCGGCGTGGTCGGAGACCACGAAGCCACGGTCGTAGTTGCGCCGGCGGCGGTTGCCGCGGATCCGCATCCAGCCGGAGGCGAAGCCCTGCTGCGCATGGCGGAAGCGGCGGATCCATGGGCTGCCCGCAGCCGAGGGCGGGGCGAGCACCAGTTCGCCGGCGAAGTCGCTGCCGCGCGGCTCGTCGGCGATGCGGCGCGTCTCCAGCATCGGAATGCCGGCCTCGCGATAGATCGCGGTGCCGGTATCGATGGCGCCATGCAGGAAGGCGGGGCGGTCGGTGTGCGCGGCCAGTTCGGCCAGCAAGCGCTGGGCCTTGCCGAGGGCGTAGCAGTACAGGATCGCGGTTTCGCCGCGCGCCGCGCACTCGTCGCGCCAGGCCACGATGTCGCGGGCCACCTCGCCGGTATCCGGCCAGCGGTAGATCGGCAGGCCGAACGTGGCCTCGGTGATGAAGACGTCGCAGGGCACGACCTCGAACGGCGCGCAGGTCGGGTCGTGCTGGCGCTTGTAATCGCCCGAGGCCACCCAGGCCTCGTCATCGACCTCGATCCGCACCTGCGCGCTGCCCAGCACGTGGCCAGCAGAATGCAGCGAGACCCGCGCATTGCCGAGGGTGAATACCTCGCCGTATTCGTGCGGGTAATAGACCTGTTCGCCAAGCCGCCATTGCAGGATCGGTAGCCCCGGCGCGGCCGCGTGGTACTCGCCCATGCCGACCCGCGCATGGTCGCCGTGGCCATGGGTGATGACCGCGCGCGGCACCGGCCGCCACGGATCGATATGGAAATCGCCCGCCGGGCAATACAGGCCTTCGGGGCGCAGGACGACGAGGTCTGGCATCGGGCAAAGATGGGGGCGGACGTGTGCAGGCCAAGCGATGAATGATTCAGCTTGCTGACCACCCATCGCAGGGATTGCGACCCGATTCCGGCAGACTTTCGCGGTGGAAACCATCAAGAAACTCGCCATCCTGGCCGACGCCGCCAAGTACGACGCCTCCTGCGCGTCGAGTGGCGCGAACAGGCGCAATTCCAGCAAGACCGGCGGCATCGGCAGCACCGAAGGGATGGGCATCTGCCACAGCTACACGCCGGATGGCCGGTGCGTGTCGCTGCTCAAGATCCTGCTGACGAATTTCTGCGTGTTCGACTGCGCCTATTGCGTCAACCGCGTGTCCAGCAACGTGCCGCGTGCGCGCTTCGCCACCGACGAAGTGGTGCGCCTCACCCTCGACTTCTACAAGCGCAACTACATCGAAGGCCTGTTCCTCTCCAGCGGCATCATCCGCAGCGGCGACTACACCATGGAGCAACTGGTCGAGGTCGCGCGCAGCCTGCGCGAGGACCACCGTTTCGCCGGCTACATCCACCTCAAGACGATTCCCGATGCGTCGCCCGAGCTGCTGGCCGCGGCGGGACGCTATGCGGATCGGCTTTCGATCAACGTCGAACTGCCCACCGAGGCTGGCCTGAAGCAGTTGGCGCCGGAGAAATCGCAGGCCGGCATCCGCAGCGCGATGGGACAGTTGCGCTGGCGCATCGAGGAAGCGAAGGAGGCGCGCAAGCCGGCCAACGCCGGCTTCGACAGGCCCACGCGCAAGGCCAGGCCTCCGCGATTCGCGCCAGCCGGGCAGAGCACGCAGATGATCGTGGGCGCGGACGGTGCCAACGACCGCGATGTCCTGCAGGCGTCCGACCGCCTGTACGGCGACTACCGCATGCGCCGCGTGTATTACTCCGCCTTCAGCCCGATCCCGGATGCGTCGAAGGCGTTGCCGCTCATCGCGCCGCCGCTGCAGCGCGAGCATCGGCTCTACCAGGCCGACTGGTTGCTGCGCTTCTACGAATTCAAGGTCGAGGAAATCGCGCCGCCCTCGGCCAACGGGATGCTGGACCTCGACATCGATCCCAAGCTGGCCTGGGCCTTGCGCCATCCGCAGGCGTTCCCGGTCGACCTCAATACCGCGCCGAAGGAAGCGTTGCTGCGCGTCCCGGGGCTGGGTGTGCGCAACGTCAAGCGCGTGCTGATGGCGCGCCGGCATACACGACTGCGCTTGGCCGACATCGCCCGCTTGCGCGCGCCGATGACCAAGCTGATGCCGTTCATCGCCACCAGCGACCATCACCCGCGGCAACGGCTGGACGATCCCGCCGCCTTGCGGGCGCAACTCGCGCCGAAGCCGCACCAGGCCGATCTGTTCGGATGAGGCAGTGCCGATGATGTGGTCGGCGGCGGTGGATCCCGCGTGGTCGGTCGATGCGTTTCGCGAGGCCGCGCGCGCCGCGTTGCGCGCCGGCATCGCACCCGAGGGTCTTGAGTGGCTTGCCGATGGCCAGCGTGGCCTGCTGGCGCTGCCCGACGTGCTCGACGCGCCCGTGTTGCACGCGTCGCCGCGCGTGCTGCGTTCGTTCCTCGACATCGCGGAGACCGTGCTCTGCCATCGCGATCCGCAGCGGCACGCGTTGTTGTATCGCTTGTTGTGGCGCATCGCCCACGGCGAGCCGCATGTGCTGGCAACGCCGACGGATGCCGACACCCGGCGGGTGATGCAACTGGCGCAGGAGGTCCGCCGCGACGCGCACAAGATGAAGGCCTTCGTGCGCTTCCGCGAAGTGCCGGGGGAGCGCGACAACTTCATCGCCTGGTTCGAGCCATCGCATCACATCCTGCACCGGGTCGCGCCGTTCTTCGCACGCCGGTTCGCCGGCATGCGCTGGGCGATCCTCACCCCGGAGGGCAGCGCGCTGTGGGATGGCGAAGCCCTGAGCTTCGGTCCGGGCGGTGCGCCCGACGATGCGCCCGCGTTCGATGCCGGCGAGAACCTGTGGCGCACCTACTACGCGCATATCTTCAATCCGGCGCGCTTGAACCCGCGGATGATGCGGCAGGAGATGCCGCAGCGTTACTGGAAGCATCTGCCGGAAGCGCACCTGCTGCCGTCGCTGATCCAGGGCGCCGCGGTGCGCGTGCGCGAGATGGCGGAGCGTGAACATGCCGCACCGAAGCGCCGTATTCCGGCGCCAACCGTCGTGCCGCCGACCGACGACACACGTCGCGACGAGTCGCTCGCGTCGCTGCGCCAAGCGGCACAGGCATGCCGGGCCTGTCCCCTGTGGCAACCGGCCACGCAGACCGTGTTCGGCGAAGGCCCGGAGGACGCACGCGTCCTGGTGCTCGGCGAACAACCCGGCGACCGGGAAGACCTGTCCGGCCGGCCGTTCGTGGGGCCGGCGGGCAAGCTGCTGGATCGCGCGCTGGCCGAACTCGGTATCGATCGTTCGCAGTTGTACCTGACCAATGCGGTGAAGCATTTCCGCTTCGAGCGGCGCGGCAAGCAGCGGCTGCATCGCAACCCCGAGGCCTCGCATGTGCAGGCCTGCCGCAGCTGGCTGGCCGGCGAGATCGAACGTGTCCGCCCGCAGATGATCGTCTGCCTGGGTGGCACCGCCGCGCTGGCGGTCTTCGGGGCCGGGTTTCGGCTGACGGCGCAACGCGGCACCTGGCAGACCCTGCACGACGGCACCCGCGCCTTCGCCACCGTGCATCCGGCGTGGATCCTGCGACAGCCCGCCGACCGGCAAGCGGGTGCCTACGAAGCGTGGCTGGACGACTTGCGCCTGCTGCTGGCCACCGCCGGCTGATCGCCGCGCTCTCGATCCGCGACGCGGATCACAAAAGCAAGTGGCATGCCACCGGTGGTTTTGGCGTTGAACGGGTGACCGCCATCCACAGGGAATGCAATGGAATTCCGTTCGATCCTGCTGCTTGCACTGGCGCTGTGCGCCGCGATCCCGGCCGAGGCGCAAGTCGCGAAGCGACAGCCCATCATCGACATGCACCTGCATGTCCTGGCGCCGGATGCGCAGGGGCCTCCACCGCTGGGCATGTGCACGCCGATCGCGGAGATGCCGGCCTGGGATCCGGGCGCGGGGCCCTACGTCGACACGATCATGGCGATCTTCAAGAAGCCGTCCTGCAAGGACCCGGTGTGGTCGCCGGACACGCGCGAGGAGATGCGCGCGCGCACGCTGGCCGAGCTGGAGAAGCACGACGTCATCGGCGTGTTGAGCGGCGACAGCGACAAGGACATCGCGGATTGGCGCAAGGCGTCGCCGGAGCGGATCATCCCGGCGCTGGGCGACAGCATCCGCATGCCCGTGGTCGATGCCGCCACGGTGGCGCGGGTCAAGGCGATGAAGGCCAGCGGCGACCTGGTCGTGCTCAGCGAGATCGGCCCGCAGTACATGGGCATGGCACCCGACGACCCGCGCCTGGAGCCGTTCTGGGCGCTGGCCGAGGAACTCGACCTGCCGGTCGGCATCCACGTCGGTACCGGACCGCCCGGTACCCCGTACCTCGCGCCGCCGCTCAAGGACTATCGCGCGCGCCTGCACAGCGCGCTGGTGATCGAAGAGGTGCTGGCCAGGCACCCGAAGCTGCGGGTGTACCTGATGCATGCCGGCTACCCGATGATCGACGACCTGCTGGCGGTGCTCTACACGCACCCGCAGGTCTACGTGGACGTGGGCGTGATCGTCTACACGCAGCCGCGACCGGCGTTCTATCGATATCTGCAGGCGATCGTGGAGGCCGGTTTCGCGAAGCGGGTGATGTTCGGATCGGACAACATGGTCTGGCCGGAGACCATCGGCCGTTCGATCGAGGTGATCCAGCAGGCGCCGTTCCTCAGCGAAGCGCAGAAGCGCGACATCTTCTACAACAACGCCGCGCGCTTCCTGCGCCTGGACGCGGCGACCATCGCGCGGCACCACGCACTCTGATCGCTCAAACGACAACGCCGCCTTCCGGCGGCGTTGTCGCATCGCGAGTGGCGTCGCTTACTTCGCCGTGAGGCCACGCTTCTCCAGCAGCGGCTCGATCTTCGCTTCGTAGCCGGAGAAGTTCGGGAACAGCTTGCCGGCTTCGATCTCGCCGCCAGGCGCCAGCACGAACTTGCGCAGGCGGTCGCCATTCTGCAATGTCAGGCCGCCGTTGTTGCGGATCCACTGCTCGGTGTTCGCGCCCAGCACTTCCGACCAGATGTAGGCGTAGTAGCCCGCCGCGTAGCCGCCCATGATGTGGCTGAAGTAGGGCGTCCTGTAACGCGGCGGCACCGGCGCGTAATCGAAGCCGTCGGCCTTGAGTGCCTGCGCCTCGAATGCCATCACGCCGGACGCGGCCGGGATCTGCGCGGCCGGCAACTGGTGCCAGCGCTGGTCGAGCATCGCGGCTTCCAGGTACTCGGTGGTGGCGAAGCCCTGGTTGAACTTGGCCGCGGCGATCACCTTGTCCAGCAGCGCCTTCGGCATCGGCTCACCGGTCTGGTAGTGCTTGGCGTAGTTGCCGAGCACGCTCGGCCAGTCGGCCCACATCTCGTTGACCTGCGACGGGTACTCGACGAAGTCGCGCGGCACGTTCATCGAGTAATACGGATAGCGCACGTCCTGGAAGAAGCCATGCAGCGCGTGGCCGAACTCGTGGAACGCGGTGGTGACTTCATCCCAGGTCATCAGCGTCGGCTTGCCGGCGGACGGCTTGGGGATGTTGAGGTGGTTGGCCACGACGGGCTTGTCGCCGGTCAGGTCGGACTGCGCCACGTAGGTGTTCATCCAGGCACCGCCGCGCTTGGAGGAACGCGCATACGGGTCCCAGATGAAGATCGACAGCAGGCTGCCGTCCTTGTCGTAGACGTCGTAGATCCAGGTGTCCGGGTGGTACTTCGGCAGGTCGGTACGTTCCTTGAAGGTGATGCCGTAGAGCTTGGTGGCGGCGAAGAACACGCCATCCTCCAGCACGCGCTTCATCTCGAAGTAGGGCTTGAGCTGGGATTCGTCGAAGCTGTACTTCTGCGCGCGCACCTTCTCGCTGTAGTACGACCAGTCCCAAGGTGCCAGCTGGAACGTCGGCTGGCGCTTGGCCTCCTGCTCGGCATCGATCATCGCCTGCAGGTCGGCGCCCTCGCGGCGCGCGTTGTTCACCGCGGCCGGCGCCAGCTGGCGCAGCAGGCGATTCGCGTTGTCCTGGTTCGCCGCGGTCTCGTCGGCCAGCACGTAGTTGGCGTAGGTGTCGTAGCCCAGCAGGGTGGCCCGCTCGGCGCGCAGCTTCAGCACCTGCGAGACGATCCCGGTGTTGTCCCACTGGTTGCCGCGGCTGCCGCGCGCCACCGAGGCCTTGTGCAGGCGTTCGCGCAGCGCGCGGTTCTCGAGTTGCGCCTCCGCCGGCTGGCCGGTGGTGTTGAGCAGGGCGATCACGTACTTGCCCTCCAGTCCGCGGGCCTTGGCGGCCTCCGCAGCGGCGGCGATCTGCTCTTCGCCCATGCCCTTCAGCTCGTCGCGGCTGTCGACCACGATGGCGGAATCGTTCACTTCGGCCAGCACGTTCTGGTTGAACTGGGTGCCCAGCTTGGACAGGTCGGTGTTGATCTCGCGGATGCGCGCCTTCTGCGCGTCGTCCAGCGCAGCGCCGCTGCGCACGAAGTCGGTGTAGCGCTTTTCCAGCAGGCGCAGGTCGATGGCATCCAGGCCCAGCGTGGCGCGCGCGTCATGCAGCGTCTTGATGCGGGCGAACAGCTTCGGATCCAGCGCGATGGCGTCGCGGTGGGCGGAGAACTTCGGCGCGTAGTCGGACTCCAGCTTCTCGCGGGCGTCGTTCTTGTCGGTGCCGATCAGGTTGAAGAACACGTTGGTGGCGCGATCCAGCACCTGCCCGCTCTTTTCCATGGCGACGATGGTGTTCTGGAAGCTCGGCGCCTCCGGGTTGTTGGCGATGGCCTGGATCTCGCGCAGTTGCTGCGCCATCCCGGCGTCGAAGGCGGGGGCGAAGTCGCTGTCCTTGATCGCGTCGAATTGCGGGTAGTGCAGGTCGAGCGTGCTGGGTGCGGCGAACGGGCCGCTGTAGGTTGCCGGCATCGTGGCCTCCGAGGTGTTGGTCGCAGGCGCGGTGGTGGCGCAGCCGGCCAGTGCGGTGGCGATCGCGAGCGCAAGCGCGCAGCTGATGGGGTGCTTCATTCGGGCCTCGTCAGGCAGGTTGGCGACCGCAAAGCGTAGCGCAGGCGCATGGGCAGGGCGCGTGACGAATGGCAGGGGCATTCACGCCGCGGCGACCGCGAGGTTCCGATAGTCGCGACTTCCCCCGAATGGAGATCCGCCATGGCCCAGGTCACCAGCGTCATGACCGCCAGCCCTTCCTGCTGCCGCGAGGACACGCCACTGCGAGACGTGGCGCAACTGATGATCGACCATGACTGCGGGATGATCCCGGTGGTGGACGCAGATGGCAGGCCGGTGGGCGCCGTCACCGACCGCGACATCGCCGTCCGCATCGTCGCCAGGGGCAAGGATGCGTCCAGCAGCCGCGCCGGCGATGCGATGACCAGCCCCGTCACCACCATCGACAGCGCCACCAGCCTGCACGATGCCACCTGCGTGATGGAGGCCGAGAAGATCCGCCGGGTCATCGTGGTCGATGCCGATGGCAAGCTGGCCGGAGTGGCCGCCATCGCGGACCTGGCCCTGGCCGGCAAGAACGAGGCGACGGCTGCCGTCGTCAGGGAAATTTCGGAGCCCGGGAGAGCCTGAGCGACGATCCATCCATGGGATAGGCGACGACCGCGGGAGCGCGCACAATCTGCGCTCCCCCGTCGCTGCAGGTTGCCATGGCCACCACCGCCTACGATTTCGACGCCACCGCCCTGGATGGCACGCCGCAACCGCTTTCCGACTGGCGCGGCAAGGTCCTGCTGATCGTCAACGTGGCCAGCAAGTGCGGCTTCACCCCGCAATACGCCGGGCTGGAGAAGCTCTGGCGCGACTATGGCGACAAGGGGCTGGTGGTGCTGGGCTTCCCTTGCGACCAGTTCGGTCACCAGGAGCCGGGCAACGCCGAGGAAATCCGCAATTTCTGCTCGTTGACCTACGACGTCAGCTTCCCGATGTTCGCCAAGATCGACGTCAACGGGGCCCACGCGCACCCGCTGTGGACCTGGCTGAAGGACGAGAAGGGCGGCCTGCTTGGTTTCGATGGCATCAAGTGGAACTTCACCAAGTTCCTGGTCGGCCGCGACGGCAAGGTGATCAAGCGCTACGCGCCGACCGACAAGCCGGAATCGCTGGCCCGCGACATCGAGAAAGCGTTGGGATGACCACGTCGCCGCCAGGCGATGCCTACCGGCTGACCTTCAAGCACCAGCCGCCGTTGCTGATAGCGTG
>DAOOCX010000036.1:0-17430 GCA_035408605.1 Thermomonas sp.
CCTGTAAAATGGCCGGATGAAAACGACTTCCGATATCCGCCGGGACTTCCTCGAGTTCTTCGCCTCCAAGGGCCACACCATCGTGCCGTCCGCGCCGCTGGTGCCGGGCAACGACCCGACCCTGATGTTCACCAACTCGGGCATGGTCCAGTTCAAGGACGTGTTCCTCGGTGCCGAGAAGCGCAGCTACGTACGCGCGGCCGACGTGCAGCGCTGCCTGCGCGCGGGCGGCAAGCACAACGACCTCGACCAGGTGGGCTACACCGCGCGCCATCACACCTTCTTCGAGATGCTCGGGAACTGGTCGTTCGGCGATTACTTCAAGAAGGAGGCCATCGCCTGGTCCTGGGAGCTGCTGACCCAGGTCTGGGGGCTGCCTGGCGAGCGCCTGCTGGTCACGGTGTACCACAACGACGACGAGTCCTACGACATCTGGAACAAGGACATCGGACTGCCGCCTGAGCGCATCGTGCGCATCGGCGACAACAAGGGTGCGCCGTTCGCCTCCGACAATTTCTGGCAGATGGCCGACACCGGTCCCTGCGGTCCGTGCACCGAGATCTTCTACGACCATGGCGAGCACATCGCCGGTGGCCCGCCCGGTTCGCCGGACGAGGATGGGGATCGCTACATCGAGATCTGGAACAACGTGTTCATGCAGTTCGACCGCCAGCCGGACGGCACCCTGGTGCCGCTGCCGGCGCCTTGCGTCGACACCGGCATGGGCCTGGAGCGCCTGGCCGCGATCCTGCAGCACGTGCACACCAACTACGAGATCGACCTGTTCCAGGCGCTGATCCGGCATGCCGCCGAACTGACCGGCACCGCCGACCTCGAAAACAAGTCGTTGCGGGTGATCGCCGACCACATCCGTGCCTGCGCCTTCCTGATCGTGGATGGCGTGCTGCCATCGAATGAAGGCCGCGGCTACGTGTTGCGCCGGATCATCCGCCGCGCGTTGCGCCATGGCTGGATGCTGGGCGTGCGCGAGCCGTTCTTCCACAAGTTGGTGGCCACGCTGGATGCGCTGATGGGCGATGCCTACCCGGTGCTGCGCGAGGGCCGCGCCACCGCCGAGCGTGCACTCAAGGCCGAGGAAGAACGCTTCGCGGAAACGCTCGATTCGGGCATGCGCATCTTCAATGACGTGGCGGCGCGAAGCGACGGCACCATCCCGGGCATCGATGCCTTCCGCCTGTACGACACCTACGGCTTCCCGCTCGACCTGACCCAGGACATGGCCCGCGAACGTGGGATGTCGGTGGACGTCGCCGGCTTCGATGCCGCGATGACCCAGCAGAAGGAAACCGCGCGTGCCGCCGGCAAGTTCGGTGGCGGCACCCAGTTGCCGGCGGATCTGGTCGCGCAGCTGACACCGACGAAGTTCCTCGGCTACGACGCGTTGACCGCGGGCGGGCTGGAAGTGCTGGCGCTGTTGAAGGACGGTCGTCCCGTCGAGTCCATCGCCGCCGGCGACGATGCCATCGTCATCCTCGACGCAAGCCCGTTCTATGCCGAATCGGGTGGCCAGGTCGGCGATACCGGCGAACTCGATGAGCAGGGCGTGCGATTCGTCGTCAGCGACACCCTGAAGCTCGCCGGCCAGTTCCATGGCCATGTCGGCAAGCTGTCCGCCGGCGCACTCAAGCGCGGCGACCGGGTGTCGGGTACGGTCGATGGTGGGCGCCGCGGCGCGACGATCCTCAACCACAGCGCCACCCATCTCCTGCATGCCGCACTGCGCGACGTGCTGGGCACCCACGTGCAGCAGAAGGGCTCGCTGGTCGCACCGGATCGCCTGCGCTTCGACTTCTCGCACTTCCAGCCGGTGACTGCGGCGGAGCTTGCCGAGATCGAGCGCCGGGTGAACGCCGAAGTGCGCGCAAACCACGAGGGCGAAGTGCGCCACATGGCGATGCAGGAAGCGCTGGACTTCGGCGCGATGGCGCTGTTCGGCGAGAAGTACGGCGAGCACGTGCGCGTGTTGCGCTTCGGCCCGACCTCGACCGAACTGTGCGGTGGCACCCATGTTGGCCGCACCGGCGACATCGGCCTGTTCAAGATCGTGTCCGAAGGTGGCGTGTCCGCCGGCGTGCGCCGCATCGAAGCGGTGACCGGGCAGGGCGCACTGGATCATGTGGCCGAGGAAGAGCGTCGCCTCGACGAGGCCGCCGCCTTGCTGGGTGGCACCAGCGGCGACGTGGCCGACAAGCTGCGCGCATTGCTTGACCGCCAGAAGAAGCTGGAGCGCGAACTGGAGGCGATCAAGGCCAAGGCGGCCTCGGGCGCGACGAGCGATCTCGGCAGCCAGGCTCGCGACGTGGACGGGATCAAGGTGCTCGCGGCGCGCCTGGAAGGCTTCGATGCCAAGGCATTGCGCGATGCAATGGATCGGCTCAAGCAGCAACTGGGCGATGCGGTCATCGTGCTGGCCGGCACCGACGGTGGCAAGGCGGCGCTGGTGGCGGGCGTGAGCGGAGCCGCCACCGGCAAGGTCAAGGCCGGCGACCTGCTGGGCGACGTGGCCCGCCAGGTCAACGGAAAAGGGGGTGGCCGCCCCGACATGGCCCAGGGCGGTGGCGACGACGGCCCGGCGCTGGTGGCCGCGCTCGATCGCGTGCCGGCGTGGGTTGGCGAGCGCCTCGCGGCGCATTGAATGCAGCGACCGTGATGGCGGTCGCTTGTGCAAGCTGAACGATGCCCCGTATGATCGGGCGGATTGGATGCATCTGGCCGCACGTTTCCGTGGCGGCTGCGACAGGGGAGTTGCGATGCTGATCTTGACCAGGCGGGTAGGCGAAACCTTGATGATCGGCGATGCCATCACCGTCACGGTGCTTGGCGTCAAGGGCAACCAGGTTCGCATCGGCATCACCGCGCCGAAGGATGTCGCCGTGCATCGCGAGGAGATCTACCAGCGCATCCAGGGCGATGACGGCAACAAGGACGGCGAGGCGAAAGGCTGAGGTTTGCCGGATCGCGGTACAACCTGTATTCTTCGCCGCTCGCGATTTCGCCGCACCGGAGACTTGCCCGAGTGGCCGAAGGGGCTCCCCTGCTAAGGGAGTATGGGGTCAAAAGCTCCATCGAGGGTTCGAATCCCTCAGTCTCCGCCAGTCCGGTGAAACCGCGAAACAAGCGTCATCGAAGTGATTTTTCGTTGACGTGGAATCATGCAGCAACGCATAATTCCGCTTCTGCATGCGCCCGTAGCTCAGTTGGATAGAGCACCAGGCTACGAACTTGGGGGTCGGGAGTTCGAATCTCTCCGGGCGCACCACCATTGAAGAAAGCCGGCCTTTGGCCGGCTTTTTTTTCGCCCGTCGCGTCGTCCTGCCGCGAGTGGAGCGGGACGCGCGCTGCGCCCGCCGCGGCGGCCGCGCGCGCGGGTGATTGCTACACTGCAGCGATGCAGGAAACGCCGCGACGCATCAAGAAAAAGACCCGCGCCACTTCGATGGACATCGCCCATCGCGCCGGGGTGTCGCAGGCCACCGTCTCGCGCGTGTTGCGCGGCAGCCCGCTGGTCAACGCCGAGACCCGCAAGCGGGTCGAGGAAGCGGTCCGCGAGCTGAACTACAAGGTCGATCGCCACGCATCGAGCCTGCGCACCCAGCGCGCAGGCACCCTGGCCCTGCTGCTGTTCGAGGACCCGACGCCCGACGACTCGCACATCAATCCGTTCTTCCTGTCGATGCTCGGCTCGATCACCCGCGCCTGCGCCAAGCACGGGCATGACCTGCTGGTCTCGTTCCAGCAGCTGTCGGACGACTGGCATGCCGACTACGAAGACAGCATGAAGGCCGATGGCCTGATCCTGCTGGGCTATGGCGACTACATCGCCTACGAGAGCAAGCTGGCGCACCTGGTCGCGCAAGGCACGCATTTCGTCCGCTGGGGCGCGGTGCTGCAGGGGCAGCCGGGGATCTCGATCGGCTGCGACAATGCCGCCGGTGGCGCGCTGGTCGGGCGCCACCTCATCGAGCGGGGACGTCGCAAGGTCGCGTTCCTCGGCGACGCCTCGACCCATTTCCCGGAGTTCTTCGCCCGTTACTGCGGCTGCGATGGCGCGTTGCGCGAGGCCGGCCTGCGCATGAACCCGGCCTTGCAGGTCGATGCCGACAGTTCCGAGCAATCCGGCTACGACGCAGCGCGTACGTTGATCGGTCGCGGCCATGCCTTCGATGCGATCTTCGCCGCCAGCGACCTGATCGCGATCGGCGCAATCCGGGCGCTCAGCGAACACGGCCTCCGGGTGCCTGAAGACGTGGCCATCGTCGGCTTCGACGGCACGCCGATGGCGCGCTTCTCCAATCCGCCGTTGACCACGGTGGTGCAGGACACCTCGGGGGCCGGCGAGTTGCTGGTCGCCAGCCTGCTGAGACTGGTGCGCGACGAGCCCGCGGAGAGCGTGACCCTGATGCCGACGCTGGAAGTCCGCGCCTCCAGCGGCGGCTGACCCTCAGCGCGGTCGGCGCGCGCCGGTCATCGCGCGGTCCAGCGCGGCCTGCAGCGCAGGCATCGTGACGGCCGCATCCAGCACGAACACCTGCACGCCATGCGCCGCGACGTCGGTCGACAACGTGCCGCCCGCACGGACATCGAGCGTGCCGCCGTCGAGCGCGGAGCGCCATTGTCCTGGCTGCAGCAGCGAAGAGATGTCGAAGCGCTGCGCGGCATCGCCCTTGTTGAGCAGCACCAGTGCGACCTGCCGGACGTCGCCATGCTGCAGCACGCGATAGAACGCCGCGCGATTGCCCTGCAGCTCGATGTCGACCTGCACGCCGCGCTGCAATGCGGGTGTGGCCGCACGTACGTTGGCGATGCGCGCAAGCGCCGCGTGGATCGGGCTGCGCCGCGCCGCGGCGATGCCTTCGTTGCCGAAGTAGTTGCGATTGCCGGCATGCTCGGCGCGGCCGCGCATGAAGCCCATCTCGGAGCCGTAATAGACCACCGGGATGCCGCGTGCGGTGAACAGCCAGTTGTGCGCGTCGATGAAGCCTTCGTCGCTCGCATCCATCCGCGGCATGTCGTGGTTGTCGTAGAACGTCGCCAGCTCGTAGGGGTTGGCGTACGGCCCATCGGTGAGGAACAACGATGGCGCAAGACGCTCGTAACCCGCGCCCTTGCGCCCGAACACCTCGTCCATCGCCTGCTTCATCGGGAAGTCGAGCACGCTGACTTCGCCGTTGCCGGGCAGGGTATGCGTCGCGATCTTCGCCGCGTCGTAGTCGAAGGCTTCGCCGAACATGAAGAAGCCGGGATGCTTCGCGCGGATGCGTCGGGTGAATGCATCCCAGAACGACGGCGGCATCCAGCTGATGGTGTCGATGCGGAAGGCGTCCGCCCCCTGGTCGATCCAGTGGCCGTAGGCATCGACCATGTAGTCGAGCACCGCGGGGTTCCCCGCATCGAAATCCGCGAGTTGCGCCAGATTGCCGTCGAAGATCGATCCCTTCGCGGCGTCGACCGGGCCGGTGGTGTTGTAGAAGCGATGCAGCGGGTTGTGCGCGGGATCCAGCGCTTGCGGCGGCAGGTTCTGGTGGTCGGCGACGAGCCTGCCGGCCTGGTCGAACACCTGGCCGAA
The DNA here is from genome assembly GCA_035408605.1 of Thermomonas sp. Lineage (GTDB taxonomy): Bacteria > Pseudomonadota > Gammaproteobacteria > Xanthomonadales > Xanthomonadaceae > Thermomonas. The sequence goes on from DAOOCX010000036.1 coordinate 5,588, forward strand.
CTTCGGCTGTGGCTTCGGCATCGTCCAGCCCGGCGAGCCGTGGTTGCCGACGATGTCCAGGACCAATGTCATGTCCTTGGCATGCACCGCACTGGCAAGTCCGGCGAAGTCCAGGTGGGCGCTCGGCAAGTGTTCGTCGAGCTTGAAGAAATTCGTGCCCCAGTAGCCGTGGTAGCCGCTCTTGCCCTGGTCGGTGAGGATGCTGCCGCAACCCGGCGGCGAGCCACCGGTGAAGGCTTCGTCCGGATTGTCGACGACCGGCGTGATCCACACCGAGGTGAAGCCCATCCCGCGAATGTAGTCCAGGTTGTCGGCGATGCCCTTGAAGTCGCCGCCCAGGTAGCCGATGTTGCCGGCCACGCCATTGCACGGCGGCAGCGGGATGTCGAAGGTGCGCGTCTTGGGATTGGCGCGTCCGCCGCCCTGGTCCCGATGATCGTTCGACGTGTCGCCGTTGACGAAGCGATCGGTGACCACGAAGTACACCGCATTCGCGGCGAACGGTTCCAGCGTGCCGTAGTAATCCTTTACGGGTGCGCGGTTCGATGCCGCATCTTGTGGCGACGTCGATGCGCAGCCGCCGACGAGCAGGGCGATGGCCGCGGCGAGCAGGGAGCGTGTCATTGGCATGTCGGTCGGCCTCCTCAGGCGGTGCGGGTGGCGGGGGCGCGCACCAGCAACACGCACAGGCCGGCGATGAGCATGCTGGTGCCGCCGATCGCCAGCGCATTGATCGGATGGCCGCCCAACCAGGTCTTCAGCAGGAAGCCGAGCAGGCTGGCCGCGACCAACTGCGGGATCACGATGAAGAAATTGAAGATGCCCATGTAGATGCCCATCTTCGCGGCCGGCACGCTGTCGGAGAGCAACGCATATGGAAGCGACAGGATCGACGCCCACGCGAAACCCACGCCGACCATCGACAGCAACAACCACTGCGGATCGCGGATCCACAGCATCGACAACAGGCCCAGTCCGCCGAGCACGGAGTTGACCAGGTGGCTCATGCGCAGGCCGAGCGCGCGCACCATCCACGGGATCGCGATGGCCGCGAGCGCGGCGAAGCCGTTGTAGGCGGCGAACAGCACGCCCACCCAGTTCGCGCCTTCGTTGTACGCGGCCGAGCTGGCGTCGGTGCTGCCGAAATGGACCTCGGTCACTGCCGCGGTGGTGTAGATCCACATCGCGAACAGCGCGAACCAGGAGAAGAACTGCACGACGGCGAGCCGTGCCATCGTCGAAGGCATGTCGCGCATGTCGTCGATGATGCGGGTGAACGCATTGTCGGTGGAGGACAGCAGCGTGCGCAGCAGGAAGGCGATGCCGAAGCCGGCGAACAGGCCGGCCAGGATGTACAGGGCCTTGTCGAGCCCGCGCGACTGGACCACCGTGGCGATGACCGCGCCGACCACGATCGCGGCGATGGCCACCGCACGCACCGTGCCGGGGCTGCCGAGGCGGCGTTCGAGCGCTGGCGCTTCGTCCCACGCCGCGAGTTCCTCCGGCGGATATTCGCGGGTGCGCAGCACGGTCCAGGCGATCGCGCCCAGCAGCACCACGCCGCCGGCGTAGAACGCGTAGCGCACGGTGTCCGGCACCTGTCCCTCGGCCGCGGTGTTGGCAACGCCCACCTTCTCCAGCAGGAACGGCAGCATGCTGGCGACCACCGATCCCACGCCGATGAAGAAGCTCTGCATCGCGTAGCCGGACGGCCGTTGCGCGGCCGGCAACTGGTCGCCGACGAAGGCGCGGAACGGTTCCATCGAAACGTTGATGGAGGCATCCAGGACCCACAGCATGCCCGCGGCGATCCACAGCGCAGGCACGTTGGGGAAGGCGAACAGCGCCAGCGAGGCAAGCACCGCGCCGACCAGGAAATACGGGCGACGACGCCCGAGCGGCGTCCATGTGCTATCGGACATGTAGCCGATGATCGGTTGCACCAGCAGGCCGGTGAGCGGCGCCGCGATCCACAGGATGGGGATGTCGTCCATGCTCGCGCCGAGCGTCTGGAAGATGCGGCTCACATTGGCGTTCTGCAGCGCGAATCCAAACTGGATCCCCAGGAAGCCGAAGCACATGTTCCAGATCTGCCAGAACGACAGTGGCGGCTTGTTGGCGATGCCGGTTGCGTGCATGCGTGTCCCCGTGTGCGTGCGGCCGAAGGTGCGCGGAGTGTGCTGCAGCACATCGGTCGAGTCGTGATGCAGCGCCGCATATTCGGCATGTTTCATGGGGTCATCGCGCATGTAAACGTATTCAAGCCATCGTCGCGCGGGCGACACGCGTTGCACGCGGCATGATCCGCGGCAGTCGCAGGCGGGGTGGACGTGGGGATGACGGATCAGCAATGGTGGCGCGGCGCGGTGATCTACCAGATCTACCCGCGCAGCTTCCTCGACACCGATGGCGACGGCGTGGGCGACCTGCCGGGCATCGTCGCGCGCCTCGACCACGTGGCGTCGCTGGGCGTCGATGCGATCTGGATCTCGCCGTTCTTCAAGTCGCCGATGCAGGATTTCGGCTACGACATCTCCGACTACTGCGACGTCGATCCGTTGTTCGGCACCCTGGACGACTTCGACCGCCTGCTGCGCGAAGCCCACGCGCGCGGCCTGAAGGTGATGATCGACCAGGTCCCCAGCCATTGCTCCATCGAGCATCCTTGGTTCGTCGAAAGCCGGCAGGACCGCACGAATCCGAAGGCCGACTGGTTCGTCTGGGCCGATGCCAAGCCGGATGGCAGCCCGCCCAACAACTGGCTGTCGATCTTCGGCGGCGTGGCCTGGACCTGGGAGCCGCGCCGGCGCCAGTACTACCTGCACAATTTCCTGAGCTCGCAGCCGCAGCTGAATTTCCACAACCCGCAGGCGTACGCGGCGCAGCTGGACACCCTGCGTTTCTGGCTGGATCGCGGTGTCGACGGCTTCCGCCTGGATTCGATCAACTTCCCGTTCCACGACGCGCAACTGCGCGACAACCCGGCCAAGCCGCTGGAACTGCGGCAGGGACGCGGCTTCAGCCCCGACAATCCGTATGCGTTCCAGTACCACACCTACAACAACACGCGACCGGAGACCCTCGGGTTCCTGGAAGACGTACGCCGCCTGATGGACGGCTATGCCGATGTCGCCGCGCTCGGCGAAATCTCCTCGGACGACTCCCTCGCCACGATGACCGACTACGTGCAGCCGCATCGGTTGCACATGGGCTACAGCTTCGAGCTGCTGACCGATGACGGTTCGCCCGCGCACATCCGCGCGACGGTCGAAGCGCTCGAGTCGCAAATGCAGGGCGGCTGGCCGTGCTGGGCGATCTCCAACCACGATGTGCAGCGCGCGGTCACCCGCTGGGGCACGGGCCAGGACGACGATGCGCATGCGCGCCAGTTGCTGGCGCTGGTCTGCGCGTTGCGTGGATCGGTCTGCCTGTACCAGGGCGAGGAACTCGGCTTGCCGGAAGCCGAGGTTCCCTACGAAGCGTTGCGGGATCCGTACGGCAAGGCGTTCTGGCCCAGCTTCAAGGGCCGCGACGGTTGCCGCACGCCGATGCCGTGGGCCGCGCACGCACATGCCGGCTTCAGTGATGCCACGCCGTGGTTGCCGGTGCCGGCTGCGCACATCGCGCGCAACGTGGAAGCGCAGGCGGCCGATGCCGGCTCGGTGTTGAACGCCGCGCGTGCCTTCCTGGGCTGGCGCAAGTCGCAACCCGCACTGGTCGAGGGCACGATCCGTTTCCTTGATGCGCCGGAGCAACTGCTCGCGTTCGTGCGCGAGCATGGCGACCAGCGCCTGCTGGTGGCCTTCAACCTGTCGCGGCAGGCCATCGCATGGACACCGCCCGCCGCCAGCCTGGTCTTGTTGCCAGCGCCCGGCGTGGATGCGGCCGGCCTGCGCGAGGGCGTGCTCCACTTCCCGCCGCGCGGCGCGGCGTTCGCCAGCCTGGCGTGAGCAAACCGATGCGCGGCATGCGAACGACCTTCGCATTGCTGCTTGCCGTCGCCGGCAACGCGCAGGCCGGCACTGCGGACTGCGATGGCGACGCCGCGCGCGTGCTGCACGCGGCGGCGCACGCGGCCACCGACGCACGCGCGTACTGGCTGGACGGCACCCGTATCCGTTGGCCAGCCCAGCCAGCCGACGCGCGTTACCGGCTGGTGGCGTCGTCTTCGGCCGGCCTGCGGGTCGAGCGCGGGCAGGCGGTCGCCGGCGCGGATCGCAGTTACCTGTTGCAGGCCTCGCACGACCTGCCCGATGCGGTCGCCGCGCGCTTCCGCTTCGTCGGCGAGGGCGCGACCTTGCGACTGCCGGATGAGGCGAAGGCGGGGCTGCGCGATCTCCTGCGCGGCCAGGCGATGTTGGTGCGCGAGGATGCGCAAGGCACGGTGGTCGATGCCACCTACCTGCAGCTCCCCGGCGTGCTGGACGCGTTGTACGCCGAGGCGGCCGCCGATCGCGCGCCGCTGGGCGCCACCCCCGGCGACGGGGCGACATGGTTCCGCCTGTGGGCGCCCACCGCGCGCGACGTGTCGCTGTGCCTGTATCGCGATGGCGCATCGGCCGCGATCGAACTGGTGGCGCTGGCGCGCGACGACCGCACCGGCCAATGGCTCGACGGCATCCCGCATGACCTTCGTGGCGGGTATTACACCTACCTGGTCGACGTGTTCGTGCCCGGCATCGGCATCGTGCGCAATCGCGTCACCGATCCGTATTCGGCCAGCCTCACCACGGACTCCAGGCGCAGCTATATCGTCGACCTCGACGATCCCGCGTTGCAGCCCGCGGGTTGGGAAGACGCGCCGCGCCCGCCGGCGCTGGCGTCCAACACCGACATGGCGATCTACGAACTGCACGTGCGCGATTTCTCGATCGGCGATGCGAGCGTGCCGACGTCGCATCGCGGGAAATACCTCGCCTTCACCGATGCCGGCAGCAACGGCATGCGCCACCTGCGCGCGCTGGGCGACGCCGGCATCACCGACATCCACCTGTTGCCGGTGTTCGACATCGCCACGATCCCGGAAGCCGGCTGCGCCACGCCGACGATCCCGAAAGCGGCCGCGGACAGCGACGCGCAACAGGCCGCGGTGATGGCGGTGGCATCGAAGGACTGCTTCAACTGGGGCTACGACCCGTTCCACTTCAACGCGCCGGAAGGCAGTTACGCCAGCGATGCGGCCGACGGCGCGGTGCGCATCCGCGAGTTTCGCGCGATGGTGCAGGCCTTGCACGCGGCCGGCCTGCGCGTGGGCATGGACGTGGTCTACAACCACACCACCGCATCCGGCCAGTCGCCGCGCTCGGTGCTGGACCGGATCGTCCCCGGGTACTACCAGCGGCTGGATGCCAACGGCAAGGTCGAGACCTCGACCTGCTGCGACAACACCGCCACCGAACACGCGATGATGGCGCGGCTGATGCGCGATTCGGTCGCGTCGTGGGCGCGTGACTACCGCATCGATTCGTTCCGCTTCGACCTGATGGGCCACCAGTCCCGTGACGCCATGGTCGAGGTGCAGCGCGCCGCGGATGCGGCCGCCGGTCGCCACATCCCGCTGGTGGGCGAGGGCTGGAACTTCGGCGAGGTCGCCAACGGCGCGCGCTTCCCGCAGGCCGCACAGGGCATGTTGAACGGCAGCGGGATCGCCAGCTTCAGCGATCGCGCCCGTGATGCCTTGCGCGGTGGCGGCTGCTGCGACGGCGGGATCGACCTGTTCGCGCAACAGGGTCTGCTCAACGGTCTTGCCTACGCGCCGAATGCCAGTGCACGCGGCAGGGCCACGCGCCGCGACCTGCTGCATGCCGCGGATCTTGCGCGCGCCGGCCTGGCCGGCACCTTGCGCGACTACCGCACCACGTTCGCGGATGGCCGCCGCGCATCGCTGTCCGCGCTGGACTACGCCGGCATGGAAGCCGGCTATGCCAGCCAGCCCGGCGAGGTGGTGAACTACGTCGAGAACCACGACAACCCCACGCTGTGGGATATCCATGCATTGAAGCTGCCGCAGGCGACCAGTGCATCCGAACGCGCGCGGGTGCAACTGCTGGGCGCGGCCTTCGTCGCCTTCAGCCAGGGCATCGCGTATTTCCACGCCGGCATGGACGTGTTGCGCAGCAAGTCGCTGGATCGCAACAGCTTCGATTCCGGCGACTGGTTCAATCGGCTCGACTGGAGTTACACCAACAACGGTTTCGGTGCTGGATTGCCGCCAGAGCAGGACAACGGCAAGGACTGGGCCCTGCTTCGGCCGGTGCTGCGCAACCCGAATGCGAAACCGTCGCCGGTTGACATCGCCTGGATGCGCGATGCCTTCCGCGACCTGCTGCGCATCCGCGCCAGCACGCCACTGCTGCGCCTGGGCAGCGCGGACGACGTGCAGCGCAGGCTCGCGTTCCGCAATGTCGGGCCGAAACAGGATCCGCTGGTGGTGGTGGGTCATCTGGATGGCGACGGCATGCCCGGCGCCTATCGGGAGGTGCTGTACCTGCTCAACGTGTCGCCGGAGACGCGCACGCTGGCGCTGCCCGAAGAAGTGGGCAAGGCCTATGCATTGCACCCGGTGCAAGCCGCGGATGGCGCGGCAGACGCGCGCGCGAAGCAGGCACGTTATGCAGCGAAGGATGGAACGTTCACGGTGCCGGGCCGCACGGCGGTGGTGTTCGTGGTCGAAACGAAAAAGGACAGGCAATGAAGGCACTGAAATTCGGAATCCTGCTGGCCCTGGCCTTGCCCGGCTTCGTGCATGCGGAACAGGTGGCGCAGGCGACATCGCCGGATGGCCGCATCGTGGTGCAGCTCGACCTCAACAGCGAGGGCCGGTTGGCCTATCGCGTGCTGCGCGACGGCAAGCCGGTGATCGCCGATTCGCGGCTCGGCTTCATCCTGCGCAACGACCGCCAGCTGCTGCGCAACCTGCAGTTGGACACGCAGTCGTCCAGCAGTTTCGACGAGACCTGGGAACAACCCTGGGGCGAGCGACGCTTCGTGCGCAACCACTACAACGAACTGCGTGCCGACTTCGCCGAGAAGGATCGCGACCACCGGCGATTCAGCATGGTGTTCCGGGTGTTCGACGACGGTGTCGGCTTCCGCTACGACGTGCCGAAGCAGCCCGGGCTCGCGGAAGCGAAGATCGTGCAGGAGCTGACCGAATTCGCGGTCGCCCGGCCGTCGACGGCGTGGTGGATCCCCGCGTATCAATGGAACCGCGAGGAATACCTCTACAACCGCACGCCGCTGTCGCAGGTCGGCGTGGCGCAGACGCCTATCACCATTCGTGCGGATGATGGCCTGCACGTGACCCTGCACGAGGCGGCGCTGGTCGACTACGCCGGCATGAACCTGGCGAAGGGCGGGGGGCAGGTGCTGCACGCGTCGCTGACGCCGGGTAGCGGGCCAGCGCCGGTCGTGCGGGCGACGCCGTTCCAGACGCCGTGGCGGACGATCCAGATCGGCGAGCGCGCGGCCGACCTGGTCGAATCCAGCCTGGTCCTCAACCTCAACGAGCCGAACAGGCTCGGCGATGTCGGCTGGTTCAAGCCGCACAAGTACGTGGGGGTGTGGTGGTCGTTGCACCTGGACAAGGAAACGTGGGCGACGGGACCCAAGCACGGGGCGACCACGGAGAACACGAAGCGCTACATCGACTTCGCCGCCGCCAATGGCTTCCGCGGCGTGCTGGTGGAAGGCTGGAACGTGGGTTGGGACGGCGACTGGTTCGCCAACGGCTGGGACTTCGATTTCCGCAAGCCGACACCCGACTACGACCTGCGCGGACTCGCTGCCTATGCGAAGGCGAAGGGCGTGCACCTGATCGGCCACCACGAGACCGGCTGCGCGGTCAGTCATTACGAGCGGCAGATGGACGAGGCGTTCGCGCTGTTCGACACGATTGGCATCGATGCGGTGAAGACCGGCTATGTCTGCGATGCCGGGCAGATCGAACGACAGGACGTGGCGAAGGGCCCGGTGCTGCGCGAATGGCATGAGGGACAGTGGATGAGCAACCACCACCTGCGCGTGGTGCAGGATGCGGCCCGGCATCATGTCGCGATCAACGCGCATGAGCCGATCAAGGACACCGGCCTGCGTCGCACGTATCCCAACTGGATTTCCCGCGAAGGTGCGCGCGGGCAGGAGTTCAATGCGTGGGGCGATCCGCCCAACACGCCCGAGCACGAAGTCACCCTGGTGTACACGCGCATGCTGGCTGGCCCGATGGACTACACGCCGGGCGTGGTCAGCCTGACCGGCAAGAACGGGCAGGAGATCGGCAGCACGCTGGCCCGGCAACTGGCCTTGTACGTGGCGCTGTACAGCCCGATCCAGATGGCCGCCGACCTGCCGGAGCACTACGCGCAGCATCCCGATGCGTTCCGCTTCATCAAGGACGTGGCGGTGGACTGGGACGAGAGCCATTTGATCGCGGGCGAAGTCGGCGAGTACGCCGCCATCGCGCGCAAGCAACGCGGCGACGCGGCGTGGTTCATCGGTGCGATCAACGACCGGCATGCGCGCACCGTGCCGTTGAGACTCGATTTCCTCGACGCCGGAAAACGCTATCGCGCCGAGATCTACCGCGATGGCGAAGGCGCCGACTGGCAGGGCGATGCGCGTTTCCGTTTCGTCCGCGAGGAACGCACTGTGAGGCGCGGCGACGTGCTGGATGCATGGCTCGCGGGCGGTGGTGGCATCGCCGTGCGACTGGTCCCGCTCGCGCGCTGATCCGCAACGCTTCCAGCGTTGCTGTTCCATGGCGCTGGGTATTGTTGCGCTGCCACAAATCGGCATCGATTGATGCCGATTGCGCTTCCCGTGCCTGTTCGATGCAGCGTTCCTGCATGCTGAGAGCAAGCGCTGGCGCGGGTTTCATGGATTTTTTCGTTGCATCGCCATGAATACGTATGCAGGTTGGCGTCGCCGCGGATCGACGCGACTACCATCGCGCCGTTCGTGTAGTGCCGTCCCGGCCTGCGCGATGATCGGATGGCGAGGGACCATCCGACACCTCATTCATTCCTGGAGGGGAAGATGGTGCAGTTGAAGCGAAACCTGTTGAGCGTGGCATTGGCCACGGCCACGATGATGCTGGCGGCGCAGGCACATGCGCAGTCCGCGCCTGCCGCGGACCAGGCCGGACAAGAAGCGGCGGCGAAGAAGAAGGACGATGCAAAGAACCTCGACACCGTCGTGGTGACCGGCATCCGCGGCGGCATCGAGCGCGCGATCGACATCAAGAAGGAATCGACCTCGATCGTCGAGGCGATTTCCGCCGAAGACATCGGCAAGCTGCCGGATTCGAGCATCGCCGAGTCCATCTCGCGGCTGCCGGGCATCGCCGCGCAGCGCGTCGCCGGTCGCGCGCAGGTGATCAGCGTGCGCGGCCTGTCGCCGGACTTCGCCACCACCTTGCTCAATGGCCGCGAGATGGTGAGCACGGGCGACAACCGCAGCGTGGAATTCGACCAGTACCCGTCCGAACTGATGGCAGGCGTCACCCTCTACAAGACGCCGGACGCCGCGCTGGTGGGCCAGGGCCTGTCCGGCACCATCGACATGCGCACCGTGCGCCCGCTGGACTACGACAACGCCGTGTTCGCGGTCAGCGGTCGCCTGACCCGCAGTTCGCTGGGATCCGCGGCCAACGCCGACGCGAACGGCAACCGCTTCAACGTGAGTTACATCGGCCAGACCGCGGATCGCAAGGTCGGCTTCTCGATCGGCTATTCGCATTCCGACACGCCGATCCAGGAAAACCAGGTCGGCCTGTACGAACCGTGGCAGGCGATCGGGGACAACTGGCGTCCGGGTGTTCCGGCCGGCACGTATTACTCGGATGGCATCAAGGCACTGCGCCGGACCGGCTACACCAAGCGCGACGCGGTGATGGGCACGCTCGAATTCCGTCCGTCCGACGCATGGATCAGCACGCTCGACGTTTTCCACTCCGAGGCCAAGCAGGAAGACACCGCCAACCAGTTCGAAGTGCACATCGGCGATTACAACGGGGGTTATGGTCGCCTGAACGTGCTGAATCCGCGGATCGTCAACGGCACCTTCGTCGGCGGCACCGCGCAGAACGTGTATCCGCTGGTCCGCGGCATGTACAACAACCGGAAGGACGAGATCAACGCGTTCGGCTGGCGCAACGAGTTCTTCGTCGGCCGCGCCAAGCTGGTCGCCGACGTGAGCTGGTCCAAGTCCGATCGCGACGAGTTGAACCTGGAAAACAACCTGCAGCTCGCGCCCGCGCCCCAACTGGACTCGGTGGTGCTCGACTTCGGCGGCGGTGGTTTCCCGCAGCTGGATCCGGGCCGGGACTATTCCAACCCGGCCACGCTGTTCCTGCGCAATACCATCTATGGTTCCGGCTATGGCAAGACCCCGAAGGTCGCGGATGAGCTCAAGGGCTTCAAGGTCTATGCCTCCCTCCCGGCACCGGAAGCCGCGGCCAACTTCTTCTCCGATATCGACATCGGGCTCAACTACGCCGATCGCGAAAAGCAGAAGTGGCAGCCGGAAGGCAACATCAACGTGGGTGCCCAGGGCGACACCACGATCGGTTCGGAATTCCAGTACGGCCTGGTGGACCTCGGGTTTGCCGGCGTCGGCCTGATCCCGTCGTGGGACGTGCCGGGCGTGGTCGCCAAGTACATGACCTTCAATCCCACCGACGATACCGCCGCCTACCTGATCCCGAAGGCCTGGTCGGTCTCCGAGACGATCACCACCGGCTACATCAAGGGCAACATCGACACCACCTGGGGTTCGGTGGGCGTGCGCGGCAACATCGGCGTGCAGGTCCAGCACACCGACCAGTCCTCCGCGTCGCGCGTGTGGGACAGCTCGCGCCCGGCGGGCAGCGAGATCCGCCCGTACGAGCTTGGCGACAAGTACACCGACGTGCTGCCTAGCATGAACCTGGCGTTCTCGTTCGAGAACGACCAGACCCTGCGTGTTGCGCTGGCGCGCCAGGTGGCGCGTGCGCGCATCGACCAGATGCGTGCGTCGCTGGAGTTCGGCGTCAACACCGCCACCGGCGAGCCGGGTGCGGGCGGCGGCAATCCGCTGCTGCAGCCGTGGCGCGCGAACGCGTTCGACATCTCCTACGAGAAGTACTTCGGCACCAAGGCCTACGTGGCCGCCGCGTACTTCTACAAGGACCTGCGCAGCTACATCTTCACCCAGGGCCGCGATGGCTACGACTTCACCGACCTGCTGGTCGGTTACGTCCCGCCGCCGGGCTCGGCACCGGTCAAGAACATCGGCCGGATGACCGCGCCGTTCAACGGCAAGGGCGGCATGCTGCAAGGCCTCGAGTTGTCCGCGTCGCTCCCGCTCGACATGCTGTGGGAGCCGATGCGCGGCTTCGGCATCGTGGCCAGCGCCAGCTTCACCGACAGCAGCATCGAGATCCTGGCCCCGGAGAACGCGAGCAGCGTCGGCAACGGCCCCATTGCGTTGCCTGGCCTGTCCAAGCGGGTCTACAACCTGACCGCGTACTACGAGCGCAACGGTTTCGAGTTCCGCGTCAACAACCGCCGCCGTTCGGACTTCATCGGCGAGATCGGCAACTTCGCGGGTGAGCGTTCGCTGCGCTACGTGGTGGGCGAGAACATCACCGATGCGCAGGTCAGCTACAGCTTCGGCGAAGGCAGCAGCCTGAAGGGCCTGAGCCTGCTGTTGCAGGCGAGCAACCTGGGCAACGAGACCTACCAGACGTACGCCGGCAGCAAGGACCGTCCGCTCGAGAACATCGAGTGGGGCCGCACGCTCCTGCTGGGTGCCAGCTACAAGTTCTGATTGCCCTCCCTCCCGGGTGGCAACCGGCCCCCGCCTCG
>DAOOCX010000036.1:17530-19182 GCA_035408605.1 Thermomonas sp.
GCCCAGTCGCCGGCCTTCACTGCATCCGCCGGCACCATCCACGAACCGCCGACGCAGGCCACGTTCGCCAAGGCCAGGTAGGCGGGTGCCTTGGCCGCGTCGATGCCGCCGGTCGGGCAGAAGCGCGCCATCGGCAGCGGTCCGCCGAAACCTTTCAACGCGCCGATGCCGCCACTCGATTCCGCCGGGAAGAACTTGAAGCGCCGCCAGCCGTGCTCCATCCCGCGCATCAGTTCGCTGGCGGTGGCGATGCCGGGGATCAGCGGGGTGCGGCTGGCTTTCGCCGCATCGAACAGCGTATCGGTGGCGCCCGGCGAGATCGCGAAGCGCGCGCCGGCGTCGGCGACATTCGCCAGGTCGGTGGCGGACAACACCGTGCCGGCACCGACGCAGGCATGCGGCAGTTCGCGCGCGACCAGGGCGATCGCATCGAGTGCGCAGGCGGTGCGCAGGGTGATCTCCAGCACCGGCAGGCCGTTGTCGGCGAGTGCGCGGCACAGCGGCAACGCGTCCTCGATGCGGTCGATGGCGAGCACCGGGATCACCGGGGCCAGGCCGAACACGGCATCGACCAGTTCGCTATGGCGGGCGGTATCGAACATCGGGATCAGAACTCCTTGGCGCGCAGGGCGGTGGCCGCACCCAGCAGGCCGGGATGGGGGTGGGTGATGACGTGGATCGGCACCGATTCCAGCAGCGCGGCCATCCGGCCCTTGGCCAGGAAGCGCTCGCGGAACGCGCTGGCGCGCAGGAACGGGATGAAGCGCGGGACGATGCCGCCGGCGATCACCACCGTGCGGGCACCGTGGATCAGCGCGCAGTCGCCGGCCACGCTGCCGAGCACCGAGCAGAAGCGGGCCAGCGTGCGCCGAGCGGCCTGGTCATGCCCCTCCAGCGCGGCGGCGACGATCTCCGCAGGTTCGCGCAGTGCCGGCTTGAGCAGGGAAGTTTCACCCGGAAGCAGGGACGGTCCCGGCAGCACCGCGCTGGCGCCGCGCAGGACCACGTCGATTTCGGACAATCCCTTGCCGCACAGCAGGCGTTCGGTCGACGTGCGGCCGTGCTGTGCGGTGAGCCAGGCGGAGATCGCGCGTTCCTCGTCGCCGACCGGGGAGAACCCGACATGGCCACCCTCGGTTTCGACCGCATGCCAGCCATGCTCGCGTGAGCCGACGATCAAGGCGACGCCCAGGCCAGTGCCCGGGCCGAGCACGCTGATCGGCCCGCGCAGCGGCGCAGCGGGATCGCCGTGCAAGGTCACGAGGTGCTCGCGCTGCAGCGCCGGGATCGCCCAGGCAACGGCGCCGAAATCGTTGAGCATGCGCAGCTCGTGCAAGCCCAGCGTGCGTTGCAATTCGCTGCGGCTGAAGGACCAGGCGCGGTTGGTCAGGCGGATCTCGTCGTTGCCGACCGGGCAGGCGACCGCGAGCGCGGCGCGGGCCGGCTTCGCGCTGGCGCCGGACAGGTAGTGCTCGATCGCGTGCTGCATGCTCGCGAAATCCGCGTTCGGCAGCGCCCTGGATTCGAGCAGTTCGATGGTCGGCGACGACAGGTCGGTCAATGCGAAGCGTGCATTGGTACCGCCGATGTCGCCGACCAGCGCGAGCGTGTTGGCGGTCATGCCGGCATCCCGTCGTCTTCGTCCAGGACGT
>DAOOCX010000036.1:19282-20832 GCA_035408605.1 Thermomonas sp.
TTCATCCAGGAACAGCGCGCACGCGCCCTGTTCGGCCGAGCCGACCTGCTTGCGCATCATCGCGAACAGCTCGCGGCCGTGGCCGACATGGTTGCCGGCCAGCGCGGGGCGCACGGCCTCGCGCGCGGCCCAGGCGCCGGCATCGACCAGCGCCTCCATCGTGCCGGCATCACCGTCGATGCGGACCAGGTCGCCGTCGCGCAGCTTCGCCAGCGGACCGGCATCGGCGGCTTCCGGGGTGACGTGGATCGCCGCCAATACCTTGCCCGACGCGCCGGACATGCGGCCGTCGGTGAGCAGGGCAACCCGCTGGCCACGATCCTGCAGGGCGGCCAGCGTGGGCGTGAGCTTGTGCAGTTCGGGCATCCCGTTCGCGCGCGGTCCCTGGCCGCGCACGACCGCCACGAAGTCACCGGCGAATCCTTCATTCCGATCGAGTGCACCGACCTTGAACGCGGCCAACAGCGCGTCCTGCGATTCGAAGATGCGCGCCGGCGCTTCGATCCGGCGCAGTTCCGGTGCGACTGCGGAGATCTTCACGACCGCGCGGCCCAGGTTGCCCTGCAGGCAGCGCAGGCCGCCTTCGCTGTCGAACGGCGCGGCCACGCCGCGCACCACGTTCTCGTCCAGCGACGTGGCCGGCGCAGTGCGCCAGCGCAGGCTGAGATCGTCCAGCCACGGTTGCGTCGCCTGCTGGCGCAGGTCGCCGCCATGCACGCAGGCGATGTCGCCGTGCAGCAGGCCGGCATCCAGCAGCTCGTTGATGACCAGGCCCAGCCCACCAGCCGCCTCGAAATGGTTCACGTCGGCGGAGCCGTTCGGATACACGCGCGCCAGCAGCGGCGTGGCCCGCGAGAGTTCGTCCAGGTCGGTCCAGTCGATGAGCAGGCCGGCCGCGCGCGCCATCGCGACGAGGTGCAGCGCATGGTTGGTGGAACCACCGGTGGCTGCCAGCCCGACCATCGCGTTGACGATCGCCTTCTCGTCGATGGTGCGGCCGATCGGGCGATAGTCGTTGCCCAGCGCGGTGATGCGCAACGCCTGCTCGGTGGCGGCCACGGTCAGCGCGTCGCGCAGCGGCGTATTCGGCGGCACGAAGGCGCTGCCCGGCATGTGCAGGCCCATCACTTCCATCAGCATCTGGTTGGAATTGGCAGTGCCGTAGAAGGTGCAGGTGCCCGGCGAGTGGTAGGAGGCCGCCTCGGCTTCCAGCAATTCGTCGCGCGTGGCCTGGCCCAGCGCGTACCGCTGGCGCACCTCGGCCTTCTGCTTGTTGGGGATGCCGGACGGCATCGGCCCGGCGGGCACGAAGATCACCGGGAGGTGGCCGTAGCTCAGCGCCCCGATCAGCAGGCCGGGCACGATCTTGTCGCACACGCCCAGGCACAGCACCGCGTCGAACATGTCGTGCGACAGCGAGATCGCGGTGGCCATGGCAATGGCATCGCGCGAGAACAGCGACAGCTCCATGCCGGTGCGGCCCTGGGTCACGCCGTCGCACATCGCCGGCACGCCGCCGGCGACCTGTGCGCTGCCACCGGCATTGCGCG
>DAOOCX010000037.1:0-20546 GCA_035408605.1 Thermomonas sp.
CGCGCGCGGGATCTCGATATCGCGGGCGAGGGCGAATGGCTTGCCGGCGTCGATGGCCTCGGCACGCGCGAATTCGTCGTTGCGCGCTTCGAGCGCGTCCGCCAGCCGTTCCATCCAGCGCGCACGGACGCTGTTCGGAAGCGACGACCATGCGGGGAATGCGGCCTGTGCGGCCTGCACGGCGGCGTCTACATCGCGGGCATCGCCATCGGCGACCTGCGAGGCGACCTTGCGCGTGGCGGGGTCGAACACATCCAGCCACTGCCCGTTGGCGGGCGGGACGGGCTTGCCATCGATCCAGTGCGGGTCGCGATGCATGCGGCTAGTTTAGAGCGGTTTAGAGCGAATGCTCCTCGACGCCGGAGCGGCGCTTGCTCAGATCGACTGCATCCGTCCGCCATCGACCGCGAGCGATTGCCCGTTGACGTAGGCCGCAGCGTGCGTGCACAGGAAGGCAATCACGCCACCGATCTCGCCGGCCTCGGCGAAACGCCCGACCGGGACGCTGGCCAGCATGGCGTTGGCGATGTCGTCCCGCGACTTGCCGGTCGCAGTGCTGCGGTCGGCCAGGATCTGGTCCAACCGCTGGGTGCGGGTATAGCCGGGCAGGACGTTGTTGACGGTGATGCCGTCGCCGCCGAGTTCGCGCGACAGGGTCTTGGCCCAGCTCGCCACCGCGCCGCGTATGGTGTTGGAGACGCCGAGGTTCGGGATCGGCTCGTACACCGACGTGGAGATGACGTTGACGATGCGGCCCCAGCGCGCGCCGCGCATGCCCGGCAGGACCGCCTGCAGCAACGTGTGGTTGGCGACCAAGTGCTTGTTGAAGGCATCGAGGTAGGCGTCGATGGCGGCCGCATGCGCGGGGCCGCCCGGCGGACCACCGGTGTTGTTGACCAGGATGTGGACGGGCTTCTTCGCGATGAGCGCAGCGACGGCATCGGCCAGCGCCGTCGCCTGCGACACGTCGGCAACGAGATGGCCATGGCATTGTGTCGCCCTGGCCGGCAAGGCGGCTACGGCATCGCGCAGCGCGTCGTCGCGACGGGCGAGCAGGGTGACATCGGCGCCGAGCGCGGCCAGCTCGATCGCCGCGGCGCGGCCGATGCCTTCGGAACCGCCGCAGACCAGGGCGTGCTTGCCGGACAGGTTCAGGTCCATCGTATGGGCTTCCTCAGGGCAGGGTGGTGCGCATCAGCGCGGCGACGGCGCGGGCGTCGTCAGCTTGTTGCGACGACAGCGCGTCGATCACCGCCTGCCGGTTCGCCATGGGATGGTTCTGGCTCAACTTCAACTTGATGTCGATCCGATCCGGCATGAAGCGGAAGCCGACGATGCCGCGCAGCAAGGCATGCTGCCGCGCATCGGTGGCATCGAATTCCCAGTCGCTGCCGATGCTGGCCTCGAAATGCCGGCTCAGGCGCGCGACCAGGTCGGTGAGCGAGGGCGCGTCGTCGAACGTCTCCAGGCGGCCGCGCAGGTGCGCCACGGCGTAGTTCCAGGTCGGCACGCGGCCTGCTTCGTGCTTGTCCGGATACCAGCCCGGCGAGACGTAGGCATGCGGACCGTGCACGATCAGGAGGGCATCGCCGGCATGCCGGGCCTGCGGGTTCGGTTTCGCCCAGTGGCCTTCGACAACGATCCGATCGCCGTCGCGGTGGTACAGCACCGGCACGTGCGAGGCGAACGGCGCACCGGCCTCGTCGTTGGTGAGCAGGGTGACGAACGGATCCGCGGCGAACAGGGCGTCGAGCTGCGCCGGGTCGGTGCCGACGAAGGCGCGCGGCTGGTACATCGCGCTCAGGCGCGGCGGCCGAGTTGCTGGATCATCCGTCCGCGCAAGGCCTCGTCGTCGCGTGCCTGCGGTGGCGACACCTCATGCAGCGAGAAGCCGCGCTCCAGCGCGTCGTATTCGTCCAGGCCGTCGTATTCGACGAACTCGGCATCCATCAGGGCCGCGCGTGCGGTATCCAGGCTGTCGTAGGCCAGCGTGTTGCCGTCGCTGTCGAAGACCTCTGCGGTGCCGGCCTCGCGTTCGCGCAGGCGCGCCCAGACGAGCGTATTGCCCAGCGAGGCCAGCCACCAGTTGTCGCGAGTTGCGTCGTTCATGCCATCGCCTGCCCGATGATCCACAGCACGCCGCCCATCGCGATGCCGCCCAGGATCACCAGCAGCGAGATCCGCGACGGCGTGGCCAGCCCGCTCAGGTTGCGGTCGCCCGCCGCGTAATAGTCGCCGCGCAGCAGCCACCACAGCGCCTTCGGCTTGAGGAAGGCGCCTTCGCCGAGCCGTGCGGTGATCTGCGGATGGCGGTCGCGGACGTGCACCAGCGCGAGCGGCCAGAAGATCACGAACGCGGTGGCCCCGGCGATCGCGATGGCGAAGGCGGTCAGCGCCAGGAACAGGACGAAATCGGCGTCCATCGGATCAGAACTCCGCCGTGCCCGGCGCGCGCGGGTAGGCGATCGCATCGCGGATGTTGGCCAGCCCGCAGACATAGACCACCAGGCGCTCGAAGCCCAGGCCGAAGCCGGCGTGCGGCACGGTGCCGTAGCGACGGAAATCGCGGTACCAGCCGTAATGCGCCGGATCCAGGCCGAACTGGCCCATGCGCGCGTCAAGGATGTCCAGGCGCTCTTCGCGCTGGCTGCCGCCGATGATCTCGCCGATGCCGGGCGCCAGCACGTCCATCGCGGCGACGGTGCGGCCGTCGTCGTTCAGGCGCATGTAAAAGGCCTTGATCTGCTCCGGGTAATTCATGACCACGACCGGGCGTCCCACGTGTTCCTCGGTCAGCCAGCGCTCGTGCTCGGTCTGCAGGTCCAGGCCCCACTCGACCGGGAAGTCGAACTTCTTGCCGGACTGCTGCAGCAGGGTGATCGCATCGCTGTAGTCGATGCGCTCGAACGGTGCATTGATGAAGCTTTCCAGGCGGGTGATGGCGGTCTTGTCGACGCGCTCGGCGATGAAAGCGAGGTCGTCGCCGCGCTCGTCCAGCACCGCGCGGAACAGGTACTTGAGGAAGTCCTCGGCCAGGTTGGCGTCGTCGTTGAGGTCGGCGAAGGCGATTTCCGGCTCGATCATCCAGAACTCGGCCAGGTGGCGCGTGGTGTTGCTGTTCTCGGCGCGGAAGGTCGGGCCGAAGGTGTAGACCTTGCTCAGCGCCAGGCAGTAGGCCTCCACGTTGAGCTGGCCGCTCACGGTCAGGAAGGTTTCCTTGCCGAAGAAGTCGCGACTGAAGTCCACGTTGCCCTTGCCGTCGCGCGGCAGGTTGGCCATGTCCAGCGTCGACACGCGGAACATCTGGCCGGCGCCCTCGGCGTCCGAGGTGGTGATGATCGGCGTGCTGATCCAGTAGAACTGGCGCTCGTGGAAGAAGCGGTGCACGGCCTGCGACAGGCAATGGCGGATGCGGGTGACCGCGCCGAACAGGTTGGTGCGCGGACGCAGGTGGGCGAATTCGCGCAGGTATTCCAGCGAGTGCTGCTTGGGCTGCATCGGATAGGTGAGGGGATCCTCGACCCAGCCGGTGACCTCGATGCTGGAGGCCTGGATCTCGTAGCTCTGGCCCTGGCCCTGAGACTTCACCAAGGTGCCGGTGCAGATGACCGCACAGCTGGTGGTGAGGTGCTTCACCTCGGACTCGTAGTTGGGCAGGGTGTCCGGGGCCACGACCTGGATAGGAGCGAAGCAGGAGCCGTCACTGACGTTGACGAAGCTCAGGCCGGCCTTGGAATCGCGGCGGGTGCGCACCCAGCCGCGCACGGTCACCTGGCCACCTTCCGGCACGCGCCCGGCGAGGGCCTGGGCCACGGACATCGTCGTCATCTTGAAATCCTGCGTTGCGGCATCGAAATAGGTCGGGCAGTTTACCGGAGCTACAATCCCCCGCATGGCCATCACCCTTACCGAATCCGCCCGCGCCCGCATCCGCGGCTACCTCGACGCCGACCCGGCCGCGCTCGGCCTGCGTTTCGGGGTGTCCCGCACAGGTTGTTCCGGCTGGGGCTACAAGGTCGACATGGCGCGCAGCCTCGCGCCCGGGGACACCGTATTCGACGCCGACGGCATCGGTATCCACGTCGACGCGGACAGCCTGCCGCTGGTGGACGGGACCGTCATCGATTTCATCAAGCAGGGCCTGAACGAGCAGTTCGTGTTCCGTAATCCCAACGTGGCCGGCGAATGCGGCTGCGGGGAATCGTTCACGACGGATGCCGACAAGGCCGCCTGAGCCGCCCCGGCGCGCAGGATTTGCGCGCAAGTCCTTGAATCTGCCATACTTTGCGGCTCCCGTTCGCGGGAGCTCTTGCCCGAACGCGCCGTGATCACGGTGGCCGAGGGCTTCGGCCGGCATCCCGCCGCCCGATATCCACAAGGAAACGACCATGCGTCATTACGAAATCGTGTTCCTGGTCCACCCGGACCAGAGCGAGCAGGTGCCCGCCATGATCGAGCGCTACAAGGCCTCGATCGAAGCCGGCAACGGCACCATCCACCGCCTGGAAGACTGGGGCCGCCGCCAGCTGGCGTACCCGATCCAGAACCTGGTGAAGGCCCACTACGTGCTGATGAACGTGGAAGCCGAGCAGCCCGTCCTCGACGAGCTGGTCTCCGGTTTCCGCTTCAACGACGCGGTGCTGCGCCACCTGGTCATGCGTCGCGACGACGCGGTGACCGAGCAGTCCCTGATCATGAAGAACAAGGACGAGAAGGGCGACAAGCCGGAGCGCGGCGACCGCCGCCGCCGTGACGACGAGAGCGACAGTGCCGTCGGCACTGGCGACACCGAATCCGCCGCCGAAGCCGCCTAAGGAACCGCCCACATGTCCAAGTTCTTCCGTCGCCGCAAGTTCTGCAAGTTCACTGCCGAAGGCGTGACCGAGATCGACTACAAGGATCTCAACACCCTGCGCCAGTACCTGACCGAGACCGGCAAGATCGTGCCGAGCCGCATCACCGGCACCAAGTCGAAGTACCAGCGCCAGTTGCAGTCGGCCGTCAAGCGCGCGCGTTTCCTGGCGCTGATCCCCTACACCGACAACCACAACGTCTGATTGCTTCGCCAGCTCGGTCTGGCGTCGTTGCCGGGCCGGTTCGCAAATCCTCATTGGCTTATGCCAACTGCGGTTTGCTCACCGGCCCGCGCCTAGCCAGCCCATCGCTGGCTGTGCAATCGACGGTCTTCGCCCACACCCCGTCCATTCGGACAGCAACCGTTGCGGCGCGATCCATGCCGCTAACGAATACGGAGCACTGAAATGCAACTGATCCTCCTGCAGAAAGTCGTGAACCTCGGCAACCTTGGCGACAAGGTCAGCGTCAAGCCGGGCTACGGCCGCAACTTCCTGGTGCCGCAGGGCAAGGCCGTGCCGGCGACCGCCGCCAACCTGGCCGAGTTCGAAGCCAAGCGCGCCGATTACGAAGCCAAGGCCCAGGCCAACCTGGACGGCGCGACCGCGCGCCAGGCCAAGCTGGCCGAGGCCAGCGTGACCATCAGCGCCAATGCGTCGACCGAAGGCAAGCTGTACGGCTCGGTCGGCCCGCGCGAAATCGCCGAGGCCGCCACCAAGCAGTTGGGCGTGACCGTCGGCAAGTCGGAAGTGGTGATGGGCGAAGGCCCGATCCGCCACACCGGCGAGTTCGAAGTGATGGTGCACCTGCATGCCGACGTCGAGTCGAGCCTGAAGGTCATCGTGGTGCCCGACGCCGCGTAATCCCGTTCCATCGGGCGATGTCGAGACGGGTGCCGCAAGGCGCCCGTTTTCGTTGGGCGTGCCGCCCGTCGCACGGTCGCGGGATCTGCGATGCACGGCTGGTATCCCGGCAAGGTTATCCAGAACTATCCACAGGCTTATCTGCAAGGCATCGGCCGGGCTGCGACTACGATGTCGGCCTTGCCAATGCACCACCAGCCGATGCGCATGCACGCATCGCAGGGAGCAACATCTCGATGAGCGCACGACCGGGCTCCCGTCCCGACGCCAGTTTCCATACCCGCAACGACGCCATGATCGAGCACCTGCGGGTGCCGCCGCAGTCGGTCGAAGCCGAACAGGCGGTGCTGGGCGGTTTGATGCTGGATCCGAACGCCTTCGATCGGGTGGCCGACCAACTCGTCGAGGACGATTTCTACCGCCGCGACCACCAGTTGATCTATCGCGCGATCCGCGAACTGGTGGAGAAGAACCAGCCTTGCGATGCGGTGACGGTGGGCGACTGGTTCGACTCGCAGGGCAAGGCCGAGCAGGTCGCCGGTGGCGCCTACCTGGTCGAGCTCGCCGCCAGCACGCCCAGCGCGGCCAACATCAAGGCCTACGCCGATATCGTCCGCGACAAGGCAATCCAGCGAAAGCTGATCGATGTCGGTACCGGCATCGTCAACGACGGGTTCCAGCCGGAGGGCCGCGATTCCTCCGAATTGCTGGCCAAGGCGGAACAGGAAGTCTTCGCCATTGCCGAGGGCCACGGCCGCGGCCGCCAGGACTTCACCCCGGTGCGCAGCGCGCTGATCGAGGCCTTCGACGTGCTGCAGAAGCGCGCCGAGAACGGCGGCTCGGTGACCGGCCTTCCCACCGGCTACACCGAGTTCGACGAGATGACCGCGGGCCTGCAGCCCACCGACCTGTTGATCCTGGCCGCGCGTCCGGCGATGGGCAAGACCACGTTCGCGCTGAACATCGCCGAGTACGGTGCGTTGAAGTCGAAGAAGGCGGTGGCGGTGTTCTCGATGGAAATGTCGGCCTCGCAGCTGGCGTTGCGCCTGATTTCCTCGCTGGGCCGGGTCAATGCCACGCGCCTGCGCACCGGCCAGCTGGAGGACGAGGACTGGAGCCGTGTCACCGGCGCGATCGCGCAAATGAACGGGGTCAAGATCTTCATCGACGACACCCCGGCGCTGTCGCCCGACGTGCTCCGCGCGAAGTCGCGACGGCTCAAGCGCGAGCACGACCTCGGCCTGATCGTGATCGACTACCTGCAACTGATGGCGGTGCCCGGCAACAGCGAGAACCGCGCCACCGAGATCTCCGAGATCAGCCGCTCGCTCAAGGGCCTGGCGAAGGAACTCAACGTCCCGGTGATCGCGCTGTCGCAGCTCAACCGCTCGCTGGAAACGCGCACCGACAAGCGCCCGGTGATGGCCGACCTGCGCGAGTCCGGCGCGATCGAGCAGGACGCGGACGTGATCGTCTTCATCTACCGCGACGAGTACTACAACAAGGAAAATTCGCCAGACAAGGGCCTGGCCGAGATCATCATCGGCAAGCAGCGAAACGGCCCGACCGGTTCGTTCAAGCTGAAGTTCTTCGGCGAGTACACCCGCTTCGACAACTTGGCGCACGACATGGTGGGGAGCTTCGAGTAATTACGGTCATGCATCCCGGGGCGGAACCCTCGCGCCGGCTAGCGTGCTTCGCCGCTTAGCATCCAGCTCCGATGCGCGGCCGCGCGCCCGCTCCGCGGCCCGGCCCGCCACAGCGTGGCAGGCGTTCGCTGGTTCGCGCAGCATGCTGCGCAAGCAGAACCTGCTCACCCATGGCACGCTCGAAGCACGCCAGCCGGCGCAAGGGTTCCTCAAGCACGCTCGCTGGCCACAGAAGGTCAAGGGCCAAGTCCGATCTATGGTCGAATAGCGGCATGAGCGAAATCGCCAGCCAGCGCCCGAGCCGGATCGTCGTCGACCTCGATGCAATCGGCCACAACCTGCAGGCCATCCGCGGCCACGTGGGCGTGCCGGTGATGGGCATCGTCAAGGCGAATGCCTACGGCCATGGCCTGGTGCCGGTGGCCCGCCACCTGCAGGCGCGCGGCGTCGACCAGTTGGGCGTCGCGTTCGTCGAAGAGGGTGTCGCGCTGCGCCGTGCCGGCATCAGCATCCCGATCCTGGTGCTCGGCGGCATCTTCGGGCCGCAGGTCGCGCAGTTCCTGGAGCATGACCTCGAGATCACCGTGTCCTCGCTCGACAAGCTGCGCCAGGTCGAGGCGACGGCGCGGGCGATGGGTCGCAAGGCGACCATCCACCTGAAGATCGATACCGGGATGGAGCGGATCGGCGTGCACAGCTATTCGGCTGGGCCGTTCATCGAGGCCGCGGCGGCGTCAACCTGGTGCATCCTCAAGGGCATCTACTCCCACCTGGCCTGCGCGGATGATCCGGCGTCGCCGATGACGGCGCTGCAACTGGAGCGCTTCAACCAGGCATGCGCGCATTTCGAGCGGATCGGCGCGCCGATGCCGCTGCGCCACCTGGCGAATTCCGGCGGCGTGCTGCATTTCCCGGAGACCTGGCTGGACATCGTCCGCCCCGGCATCGCCCTGTACGGCGTGCTGCCGGATCCGGCATCGCAGCCCACGATTCCGCTGCGGCCGGCGCTGTCGCTGGTCTCGCGGGTGGTGTTCTTCAAGGTGGTCAAGGCCGGCAACCCGGTCAGCTACGGTGCCACCTGGGCATCCGCCGTCGATACGCGCGTGGTCACCGTGCCGGTCGGGTATGGCGACGGCTATCCGCGCGCGCTGTCGTCGCGGGGACAGGTCTTGCTGCACGGACAGCCGCATCCCCTGGTCGGTCGCGTGTGCATGGACCAGTTCATGGTCGACATCGGGCCCGAGGGGTCGGCCTACAACGAGGACGAGGTCGTGTTGATTGGCAGGCAGGGCGAGGCCGCGATCAGCACCGAAGCATTGGCGCAACGCGCCGGCACGATCCCCTACGAAATCCTCACCGGACTCAACGAGCGCATCCCGCGCGAATACGTCGGCGGCGCCTCATCGCGTTGACCGTCTCCACACGGCGTGATTCACTCGGCCGATGATCCTGGGGAGGACCGGATGGCTACGTCGAAACCGCGCGCGGAGCGCCCTGGCGAAGGGCAGGGCAGGCGATTGAAGCGCGAGCCGATGTCGCGGGTCGATACCGCCTGGCTGCGGATGGAGCGGCCGACGAACCCGATGATGATCACTGGCGTGATGATGTTCGCCGAGCCGATGACCCGGGCGCAGCTGAAACGGGTGATCCAGCAGCGCTTCCTCGCCTATGCGCGGTTCCGGCAGAAGCCGGTGGATGGCGCGACCGGCGCGCAATGGGTGGAAGACGCGGACTTCGACCTCGACTGGCATGTGCGCCTTTCCGGCTTGCCGGGCAAGAACAATCCCGCCGCCGAAAAGAAGGCATTGGAGCGTTTCGTCAGCCAGTTGGCGTCCAGCCCGCTGGATCCCACCAAGCCGCTCTGGCAGTTCCACCTGATCGAGCGCTACCAGGGCGGCTCCGCGATCGTCGCCCGCATCCACCATTGCTATGCGGACGGCATCGCCCTGGTGCAGGTCCTGCTGTCGTTGACCGATACCAGCCGCGAGTCCTCGCAGGCCAGCCGCCTCGACAAAGCGTGGCTGAAGCAGGATGCCGCACCGGTGGCGCGTCGCGTCGGCGCGGTCGACAAATACATGAAGCTGGGCGGCAAGGTGCTGGAGCAGGGCATGGCGATGTATCGCGATCCCACCCTGGCCGGGCTGATCGCGAAGGAAGGCGGTGAGCTGGCGCGCGAACTGGTGACCGCACTGGCGTTGCCGGACGATCCGCCTTCGTTGCTGCGCGGGCGCCTGGGGGTGAGCAAGCGGGTGGCCTGGGCGGAGCCGCTGGACCTGGAGGAAGTGAAGGCCGTTGGCCGCGCCTGCGATTGCACCGTCAATGACGTCCTCATGGCGGCCGCGGCCGGGGCGCTGCGCGGCTACATGCTGGATCGCGGGGAACACCTGGAAGGCATGACCCTGCGTGCCACCGTGCCGGTCAACCTGCGGCCCCTGGAACACGCGAAGAAGCTGGGCAACCACTTCGGCCTGGTGTTCCTGGAATTGCCCGTCGGCGAGGACAATCCATTGCGTCGGCTGGAGCGGGTTGCCGAGTGCATGAACCAGTTGAAGAGTTCAAGGCAAGCCATTGTTGCATATGGACTTTTGGCTGCGCTTGGCTTGGCACCCCCGCAGTTGCAGGAAGTCGCGCTGGAGATGTTCAGCCGCAAGGCCAGTGCGGTGGCGACCAATGTCCCGGGTCCGCAACAGCCGCTGTACCTTGCTGGGTGCATGCTGCGCGACATCATGTTCTGGGTGCCGCAGACCGGCTCGATCGGGCTGGGGCTGTCGATCCTGAGTTACCGCGGACAGGTGCATTTTGGCCTGGTGACCGATGCGCGCCTGATCCCGGACCCGGATGCGGTCGTCCGGCGCTTCGGCGCGGAGTTCGAGAAGCTCCTGTACCTGTCGCTGATGGGGGGCTGGGAGCATCCGCTGGATGCGGACGGCGCCACCGCGTTGCTGGAAGAACCAACGCCGGCTTAACGGCGCTGTCCGTGTTCACCTGCCGGCTACGTTCGCCGGCCTAGCCTGTGGCCGCATTCAGGATTTGCCTGGACGACAACGCACCCACGGAGCTCGACGCGCATGAATACCCATACCCTCAAAGTTGCTGCACTCGCCGCCACCTTGGCCGCCTTCACGTCCGGCTGCGCCACCTACACCGGCCAGACCAACGATCCGAACGATCCCAACCGCACGCGCAACGGTGCCCTGATCGGTGCGGCCATCGGCGCGGCGGCCGGCCTGCTGAGCGGTGGCAACGCGGTCGAGCGTCGCCAGCGCGCGATGGTGGGCGTGGGCGTCGGTGCCTTGGCCGGTGGTGCAGTCGGTGCCTACCAGGATCGCCAGGAAGCCGAGCTGCGTCGCGCCACTGCGGGCACCGGCGTGGACGTGACCCGCGATGGCGACGTCATCAAGCTGAACCTGCCGGATGGCGTCACCTTCGACTTCGCCAGGTACGACATCAAGCCGCAGTTCTATCCGGCGCTGAATACCATCGCGAACACCCTGCGCGAATACAACCAGACTATCGTGGAAGTGAGTGGCCACACCGATAGCGTGGGATCCGATGCCGCCAACCAGGCGCTGTCCGAGCGCCGTGCGAATGCGGTATCCGGATATCTCATCGGCCAGGGCCTCCAGCGCGAGCGCTTCGAAGTGGTGGGCATGGGCGAGCGCTATCCGATCGCCAGCAACGACACCGACCAGGGCCGCGCCCTGAACCGCCGCGTCGAGATCCGCCTGCTGCCGCTGCAGGGCTGATCACACGGTCGAACCGGACGATGAATGGGAATGGGGCGCGAGCTTGTGAACGAGCTTGTGAAAGCGACTCGCGCCCCTATACTGATCTAGTCGGCGACAACGACGTTACCCGGGGGTGCACTGGCTTCGACGGGGGCAGCGAAATCGCACGGCGCATGCCGAGGGGGTAGCTTTCCTCGTTAATCCAGCTGCAAAAACCCAGACGCCAACGACGACGTCTACGCTCTCGCCGCTTAAGGCGTAAGCCCCGAACCCACTTGTGCCCGTGCTCGTGGATGTAGGGTCATTATCACGGAACCGGCCCTGGCGGCGACCCGCCAACCAGTGGCTTAACTCTAGCGGGTGTGTCCTGCGGCGTGCTTCGCACACCGTGTTGTCGCAGGGCGAGACCAAACGGTGAGCTAAGCATGTAGTGCCGGGCATGGAGTTCCTTCGGACGGCGGTTCGATTCCGCCCACCTCCACCATCTACACCACATCGGGCCGCGCAAGCGGCCCGATGTGTTTTCTGCGTCGACGAGCCTTGCGGACGACCCGTTATGCTGGGGCGATGGCAACGCTGCATCCTTCCCCAGATTCCGATGCGCTGCCGGCGCTGCGCCGCATGCGCTACGGATACCCGTTCGCGATCCTCGTGCTGGTCGTGTCGGTGCTGTTCGTGCTGGTGGCCTGGGACCATGCGCGCCAGCGCGAGTTGCGGCTGGCGTCGCAGCAGTTCCGCGGCATCGCGGGGCAGCAGGCGTCGCTGGTGCAGATGCACCTCAACAACATCGAGGTCACCTTGCGTGGCGGCGCATCGCTGTTCGCGGCGGTCGACCAGCCCACGCCCGAGCAATGGCGCGGTTACGTGGACGGTTTGCGGGTACCGTCGCGCTTCCCGTACGTGCTGGGCTTGGGTTACGCCGTGTACGTGGATGGCCACGGATTGACCCGCCTGCAAGAGGCTTGGCGCGAGCAAGGCCGTGGCCTCCTGGAGATCCGCCCACGCGGCCATCGCGAGCGCTACGGGCCGATCCTCTTCCTGGAGCCGCACTCCCCGGGGAACCGCGCCGCACTTGGCTTCGACATGTATGCGGAGGCAACCCGGCGCGCCGCGATGCGCGCGGCCATGGAGAGCGGGCGATCGCAATTGAGCGGTCGCGTGGTGCTGGTACAGGACGCGGCGCAGCCGGAGTATTCGCTGGTGCTGTACATGCCCGTGTATGCCGGGTTGGAGGCGACGGAGTCGCCGCAGCTGCGGCGGGACTCGATGCGCGGCTGGGTGTACGCGCCATTCCGCATCGGCGCGATGCTGCGGGCTGCGCTGCCACCGGCGCAGACGCGGACGCGGTTGCGCGTGGTGGATACCACCGATGGCGGGCACGTGGTGATGCACCAGGATGCCGGCATCGAGACAACCCGACACGCCTTCACCCACAGCCTGACGATGCAGTTCTACGGGCGTCGATGGCGCTTCGATTTCTTCTCGGGCCCGACCGCAAGCGCCGCGCCGCAACTGGCGGCCCTCGACAAGCTGCTCTTCGCCGGCCTTGCCGCGTCCCTGTTGCTGTTCGCGATGACCTGGATGCTGGCCTCGACCGAGGCGCGGGCAAGGCGCATCGCCGCCGACATGACCCAGAGTTACCGCCGCAGCGAACAGCGTTTCCGCAATGCCATGCAGTATTCGGCGATCGGCAAGGCCTTGCTGGATTCGAATGGTGCGATCGTCGAGAGCAACCCTGCGTTCGGCCGGATCTTCGGACGCAGCGACAGCACCTTGCGGGGGCACTCGCTCAACGAATTCCTGGACGAAGGCGCTACCCAGCCACTGGTGACCTCGCAGATGCAGGCCTTCGACGAGTCGGGCGGGGTAATCCGCCTGACCCGCACCCTGCGCCGCGGTGACGGCGAGGTGCGCCACGTGCACCTGACCTTCGCGCCGGTGCCGAACGAGCCGGGCATCGACGTCGCCCGCCTGGTGCAGGTCGAGGACGTCAGCGAACGCGTGCGCGCGGAGGCCGCGGTCCAGGCGCTCAACCGGACACTGGAGGCGCGCGTCGCTGCGCGCACCCGCGAGCTCAGCGAGGCCAACCGCGAGCTGGAATCGTTCGCCTACAGCGTGTCCCACGACCTGCGCGCGCCGTTGCGCGGGATCGAGGGATTCAGCCGGCTGCTCGGCGAGCGCCATGCGCATGGGTTGGATGCCACCGGGCGCGACTACCTGGAGCGCGTGCGCCGCGGCACTGCGCGGATGGGGGAGTTGATCGACGCGCTGCTGAAGCTGGCGCGGATCGGCCGTGCCGAACCCGAGGTGGCGGAGGTCGACCTCAGTGCGTTGGCCGCGGAGGTCGCGGCGGGCCTGGCCGATGCCGATCCGGGGCGCAACATCGACCTGCGCATCGAACCCGGCATGCGCACGCGCGGCGACCGCACGTTGCTGCAGAACCTGCTCGAAAACCTGCTGGGCAATGCCTGGAAATTCACCCGCGGGCGCGACGACGCGCGCGTCGAGTTCTGCCGGGAGCCCGGCGGCGACGACGAGGCATGGTTCGTGATCCGCGACAACGGCGCTGGCTTCGACCCCGACTACGCCAACAAGCTGTTCAAGCCCTTCCAGCGCTTGCACAGCCAGGACGAGTTCCCGGGTCACGGCATCGGGTTGGCCTCGGTGAAGCGCATCGTCGAGCGCCACGGCGGCGAGATCCAGGCGGAAGGCAGCCCCGGGCAGGGCGCGACGTTCCGGTTCACTCTTGGGACTTCGACGGAAGTCCGTATGGACGATGGAACCCGCTAGCCCCCGAGTCGGGGGCGATTCGCGCAGAAGGCGCGAATGGGGGTTGGAAGCATACAGTGGGGCCCATGATTCGCCAGCGAATCATGGGGGCGTTTCCGGCGATGCCGAAACCGTCACGCGTCCTTGTTGTGCTGGCGCATCACCCGTTGCTTCTCGCGGTTCCAGTCGCGCTCCTTGCTGGCCTCGCGCTTGTCATGGCTCTGCTTGCCGCGCGCCAGAGCGAGTTCCATCTTCACCTTGTTGCCCTTCCAGTACAGGGCGGTGGGGATCAGGGTGTAACCGTCGCGCTGTACTTTCCCGATGAGTTCATCGATCTCGTGGCGATGCAGCAGCAACTTGCGCGAGCGCCGGTCGTTGGCGACCACGTGGGTGGACGCCTGGATCAGCGGCGTGATCTGCGCGCCGACCAGGAACAGTTCGCCCTGCAGCACCACCGCATAGCCATCGGTCAGGTTCGCGCGGCCTGCGCGGATCGACTTCAATTCCCAGCCCTGTAGCGACAGCCCGGCCTCGAACGTCCGTTCGAAGTGGTATTCGTGGCGCGCGCGCTTGTTGAGCGCGATGGTGCCGCCGCCGTTTGGCTTATCCTTGCCCGTCTTCTTGTTCATCCCGCCATTCTCGCCGATCCGCCCGCGTCGCGGCGTGTCGGCCATGCTGGAGTCGCGATGCCGGTCATCCTGCGCAGTGCCCTGGTCGAACATTCCGCCGCGCGCATGTTCGCGCTGGTCAACGACGTGGCGGCCTATTCGCGGCGATTCGACTGGTGTCGCGAGGCGCAGGTGCTGGAGCAGGGCGATGATCGCCTGGTGGCGCGCCTGGACCTGGGGTTGGGGGGATTCCATACCTGGTTCACCACCGAGAACACCTTGTCCCCGCCGCACCACATCGACATGGCCTTGCGCGACGGCCCGTTCCGCCGGCTCGATGGCCGCTGGCAGTTCCACGCCCTCGACGAGTCCGCCTGCAAGGTCAGCCTGCGCCTGGAATTCGAGCCGCAGAACCGATTGCTGGGGCCGGCGTTGTCGCTGGGCATGCAGGGCCTGGCCGACCGCATGGTCGACGACTTCGTGCGCGAGGCCGACAAGGGCGGGGCCTGATGCACATCGACGTGCTGCGCGCGTGGCCGCATCGCCATGAATCACGGGCAGTCGAGGTTGGCGAAGGCGCGACTGTGGCCACCGTACTGGCGGCAAGCGGCTGGGGGATGGACGCAGAGTTCACCGCGGTTGCGGTGTTCGGCGTTGCTGCAAGCAGCGACACCGTGCTGCACGAAGGCGATCGCGTGGAGCTGCTGCGCCCGCTACAGCTGGACCCAAAGCAGGCGCGGCGCCTGCGGGCCGAACTCAGGCCGCTCAAGTCGGCCCGTTGAACACCTGGCTTTAGCGGCCGCCCTTCTTCTTGTCTTTCTGCAGGTTCGGGCCAAACGACTTGGTCGCTGTCTTGGCCAGTTCCGAATCTTCTTCGGGGAAGTATTCGCCTTCCCATTTCGACAGGCTGCCGTTCTCGAACCAGAGCGTCATGTTCTTGACCTCGGTCGGGCCACTGCGTCCGGTCCGACGGCTGGCCACGTAATCCCAGCGATCATGGTGGAACGGATCCTGGACCGACGGCGTGCCCAGCAGTGTCATCACCTGGCGCTTGTCCATGCCCTGCTGCAACTGGTCCACGGCGGTCTTGTCGAGCAGGTTGCCCTGGTAGATCGGCTGCCGGTACAGCACGCCGCAACCGCTGGCGAACAGGACCACGAGGACGATAGCAAGCAGCTTGCGCATGGAGGATTGGGGCGAGTGGCGGAAACGCCGATGATACACTCCAAGCCCGCTGCGACGGCGTTCGGGGCCTCACCGCCCGACGGCTGCAGGGCGATGCATTCACCCGCCGTTGGCGATCGAAGAACCCATGCCGGAGGGCCGATGGAATCGCAGGACTTACGCAAGGCAGGCCTCAAGGTCACCCATCCGCGCATGCGGATCCTAGAACTGCTGGAACAGACCAAGCCGCGGCACATGACCGCCGAGGACATCTACCGGCAACTGCTGGGGGATGGCGAGGAAATCGGCCTGGCCACGATCTATCGCGTGCTGACGCAGTTCGAATCGGCGGGCCTGGTGCTCAAGCACAATTTCGAAGGCGGCCATGCCGTCTACGAACTCGATCGTGGCGAGCACCATGACCACATGGTCGACGTGGACACCGGCAAGGTCGTGGAGTTCCACAGCGACGAGATCGAGGAGCTGCAGCGCCAGATCGCCGCGGCGCACGGTTACGAGATCGAGGATCACGCGCTGGTGTTGTACGTCCGCAAGAAGCGTTGACCGGGCGTCTTCCGCATCTGCGCTGTCCCTGGTGCGGCGTGACTGTCAGGGCCGGGGTCGCTAGAACCCGTCCAGCAGCTTCCTCGCCGCGGCGCGCGCTTCGTCGCTGACTTGGGTGCCGCCCAGCATCCGCGCGATTTCGTCGATGCGACCTTCGGCATCGAGCACGACGACCGACGATTGGGTCATGCCCTCCGCCGCGGCCTTGCTGACCCGGTAGTGCGAATGCCCGGCCGCCGCAACCTGTGGCTGGTGGGTGACGCACAGCACCTGTCGCGGCGCACCGAGCGCACGCAGCTTGGCACCGACCGCCGCAGCGACGGCGCCACCGATGCCCGAATCCACTTCGTCGAACACCATCGTCGCCACCGCGTCGGTGCCCAGTGTGGCGACTTCGATCGCCAGCGAAATCCGCGACAGCTCGCCGCCGGAAGCGACCTTGCGCAAGGGGCGCGGCGGCTGGCCGGCGTTGGCCGACACCAGGAAGTCCGCGCGCTCGGCACCCTGCGGATCCGGCGTGTCGCTGTCATCGAGTTCGAGCAGCACCTCGAACTGGCCACCCTGCATGCCAAGCTCGGCGATCAGTGTCGCCACGGACTGGGCAAGCGCATCGCCTGCCTTGCGCCGCGAGGCTGTGAGCTCTGCGGCGGCCTGGGTCCATGCGGCATGCGCCTGGGTGATGTCGCGCTCGATCCGCTGCAGGCGTTCGTCGGCATCGGCGAGCGTGTCGAGTTCGCGCGCCAGCGACTCCCGATGCGCCGCCAGTCCGTCGGGCGCGACACGGTGCTTGCGTGCCAGGTCCTGCACGCGGGCCAGGCGCCGCTCCAGCGCATCCAGCGCATCCGGATCCAGGTCGAGGTCGTCGCGGATGCGTTCCAGCATCGCGAAGGCTTCGTCCAGCTGGATCGCGGCCGAATCCAGCAAGGCATCGACGTCGCCAAGCCGGGGTTCGTGCGTCATCTCGCGCTGCAGGCTGCCGCGCAGGTGATGCAATTGCGCGGCGACGGCATGGTCGCCACCCAGTTGCTCCAGCGCGTGGTCGCAGGCCGCGATCAGCGACGCCGCGTGGGCCTGCCGGCGGTGGCTGGCATCCAGTTCCGCCAGGGCTTCGGGCGCCAGGGTTTCGGCGTCGAGCTCCTGCAACTGGTGGCGCAACCAGGACTGCCGCTCGCCGACGTCCCCACGGGCGAGCAGGGCGCTGCGTTCTTCCTGCAACCCCTTCCATTGCAGGGCGGTGCTGCGCACGGCCTGCAGCAAGCCCGGATGGCGCGCATGCGCATCGAGCAGGCGGGTCTGGTGCGCGCGCGACAGCAGGGCCTGCTGCTCGTGCTGGCCGTGGATCTCGACCAGCAATCCCGCCAGTTCCGCCAACTGCGCCAACGGCACAGGTCGGCCATTGATCCACGCGCGCGATCCACCATCCGCACGCAGGGTGCGACGCAGCTGGCAGGCGTCTTCGTCGTCGAGTTCGGCGTCGCGCAGCCAGGCCATGGCCGCGGGGCAGTCGTCCAGGGCGAATTCGGCTGCCAGTTCGGCGCGTTGCGCGCCATGGCGCACCGCGCCGGCGTCAGCTCGTGCGCCACCGAGGAAGCCCAGCGCATCGACCAGCAGGGACTTGCCGGCGCCGGTTTCGCCCGAGACGACGGTCAGGCCGCGCCCGAAGGCCAGCTCCGCATGGGCGACCACGGCGAAATCGCGAATGGACAGTCGGCTCAGCATCGGCGCGCATTGTGCCTGCCCGCGGGGGCGTTCCGGTAGCGCTTGCATGCCGGCGGCGTGGCGCATACAACCGTCGCGTGAGCCGCCGTCCCTCCGACATCGCCAGCGATCCCCGTGCGCGCCAGTTGCTGCGCACGCTGGTGGCCCGTCATGTCCGCGACGGCGAGCCGGTCGGTTCGAAGACCCTGGCCCGGCACGCCGGGCTGGATGTCAGCCCGGCCACGATCCGCAACATCCTGGCCACGATGGAGGAGGCCGGCCTGCTGGTCGCACCGCACAGTTCCGCCGGGCGCATCCCCACCGCCCAGGGGTACCGGCTGTTCGTCGATTCGCTGCTGCAGGTCAAGCCGCTGGGCGATGTCGAACTGCAGCGCCTGCGCAGCGAGCTGCCGGTCGGGGCCGGTACCCAGGCCTTGCTGGGCAATACCTCGGAGTTGCTGTCGGCGATGACCCGCTTCGCCGGCATGGTCAGCGTGCCGAAGCGGGAGGGATTCGCGTTCCGGCAGATCGAGTTCGTGGCGCTGGATCCGCAGCGGGTGTTGGCGATCGTGGTGTTTGCCGATGGCGAGGTGCAGAACCGGGTGGTGCAGGTGCGCCGCGCCTTCGATCCCGCCGAGCTGGAGCAGACCGCGAACTACCTCAATGCGCATTTTGCCGGGCAGCCGCTGGCGCAGATCCGCGCCGCGTTGCTGCGCGACCTGCGGGATGCGCGCAGCGAGATGGAGCGCTTGCTGGCGTCGTCGCTCGACCTCGCCGAACAGGCCTTCGCGCCGGGACGCGAGGACGCGCCGTTCCACGGCATGCTGGTGGCCGGGCAGACCCGGCTGATGGGCCTGCAGGACCTCAACGACCTCGATCGCTTGCGCGCCCTGTTCGAGGCCTTCGCCGAGAAGCGCGAACTGCTGCAATTGCTCGAGCGCACCGCCAAGGCGCCCGGGATGCGCGTGTTCATCGGCGAGGAAACCGGCATCGCCCCGCTGGAGGGCATGTCGCTGGTGACGGCGCCTTACGGCCGAGATGGACGCGTCCTTGGCGTGCTCGGCGTGATCGGGCCCAGCCGGATGGCCTACGAGCGGGTGATCCCGGTGGTCGAAGCCACCGCGGCCATCCTCGGGGCCGCGCTTGACGCACCGTCCTGACCCGTTCGGGCAAGGTACAGCGGGATCGCGCCTTGAATCCGTTTTGACCAAGCCCCATCACCATGCCGGGCGCGGCGGATGGCCGCATCAAGCACGGGAACCAACATGCAGGATCCAATCCAGGACGTGAACGACGCGGCCGGCGCCATGCCGCAGGACGATGAACTCGAGGCGCTGCGCGGCGAACTCGAGCAACTGAAGGCGCAGTCGCTGCTGGAACGCGCCGACCTCGAAAACCAGCGCAAGCGGATCGCCCGCGAGATCGACAGTGCCCGCAAGTTCGCCAACGAGCGCCTGCTCGGCGACCTGTTGCCGGTCTTCGACAGCCTGGACGCCGGCTTGACCGCGGCCGGCAGCGAGTCCAGCCCGCTCCGGGACGGCCTGGAGATGACCTACAGGCAATTGCTGAAGGTCGCCGGCGAGAACGGCCTGAGCGTGCTGGACCCGACCGGCGAGGCGTTCAATCCCGAGCACCACCAGGCGATCAGCCAGATGCAGGCCGCCGGCGTGGCGGCGGACCACGTGGCCCAGGTGTTCCAGAAGGGCTACCTGCTCAACGGTCGCCTGCTGCGCCCGGCGCTGGTCGTGGTTGCGGCCTGAGGCAAAGGCTGGATCGCATCACGCGGGCCTCTTGAAGCCGCCCGGCACAACCCCACATCACGTTCATCGGCGCACGGCGCCCCCCGACACACGCATTGCAGAGGAACCAACATGGGCAAGATCATCGGCATCGACCTGGGTACCACCAACTCCTGCGTCGCCATCATGGAAGGCGGCAAGGCCAAGGTCATCGAGAACAGCGAGGGCGATCGCACCACCCCGTCGGTGGTCGCATGGTCGAAGGACAATGAAGTGCTGGTGGGCGCGTCGGCCAAGCGCCAGGCCGTGACCAACCCGAAGAACACCTTCTACGCGGTGAAGCGCCTGATCGGCCGCAAGTTCACCGATGCCGAGGTGCAGAAGGACCTGGGCCTGGTGCCCTACGCGATCACGGCGCACGACAATGGCGACGCTTGGGTGTCGCTGGTCGACGGCAAGAAGCTGGCGCCGCAGGAAGTCTCCGCGAAGGTGCTGGAGAAGATGAAGAAGACCGCCGAGGCCTACCTGGGCGAGCCGGTCACCGAAGCGGTGATCACCGTGCCGGCCTACTTCAACGACAGCCAGCGCCAGGCGACCAAGGACGCCGGCCGCATCGCCGGCCTGGACGTCAAGCGCATCATCAACGAGCCGACCGCGGCGGCGCTGGCCTACGGCATGGACAAGGGCGAGAAGACCGACCGCAAGATCGCGGTGTACGACCTCGGCGGCGGCACCTTCGACGTGTCGATCATCGAGATCGCCAATGTCGACGGCGAGAAGCAGTTCGAGGTGCTGGCGACCAATGGCGATACCTTCCTCGGCGGCGAGGACTTCGACAAGCGCGTCATCGACTATCTCGTCGAGGAATTCCAGAAGGAGCAGGGCATCGACCTGCGCAAGGATCCGCTGG
>DAOOCX010000038.1:0-19750 GCA_035408605.1 Thermomonas sp.
GAACCATCCGGAGGACGGGGCGATCGCGCCTTCGGTGTTCATCGAGGTCGCCGAACAGAGCGGCCTGATCGAGGCGATCGGCCCCGAGGTGCTGCGCAGCGCCTGCGCCGAGGCCGCGGGCTGGCCGACCCCGCCCGGTGCCGGCGAGCCGCCGTTCGTGTCGGTCAATGTCTCGCCGAGGCAGCTGCGCAGCGGCGACCTGGTGGAGCAGGTCACCGGCGCCCTGGTCGAAAGCGGCATGGCCCCGGAACGCCTGCACGTGGAACTGACCGAGACCGCCGTGATCAGCGACGAGGCCAATGCCACCGCCCTGCTGGCGCGCCTGCGCGAGGTTGGCGTGCGCGTGTGGCTGGACGATTTCGGCACCGGCTATTCCAGCCTCAGCCACTTGCGCCGCGTGCAGGTCGACGGCCTGAAGATCGACCGCAGCTTCATCACCGACCTGCTGCGCGACCCGGATGACCTGGCCCTGACCAGCGCGATCATCGCGATGGCGCATTCGATGGGAATCACCGTGGTCGCGGAGGGCGTCGAGCGCCAAGGCCAGTTCGACCTGCTGCGCGAGCGCGACTGCGACCTGGCGCAGGGCTACTGGCTGGGGCATCCGATGAGCGCGCTGGAATTCGCCCGCTTGCTGGACTGACCCGTTGCGGCAAGGCTGCGGGCGCACCCCTCAGAACGTCGTGTCGATCCAGCCCTGCAAGGCGGTGATCAGCCCGCCCGAGAGCGCGCCGGTGGTCACCAGCGCCACGATGCCGAGGCCCCACGCCGCCAGCATCAACGCGCCGTCGCGTTCGAGCAGGGCCAGCGCGTACACCAGGATCATCCCGCCGAACACGTAGTTGGTCAGCGGGATCGGCAGCGCCAGCAGCAGGCCGAGCAAGAGCAACAGCAGGCCGGTGAAGATGGTCGCCAGCGGGTGGTCCAGCACGGCGGTCATGCGCGGTCGGACGATGCGTTCCAGTCGCGCCAGCCAGGGATCGACCATGCGCTCGAAGCGCGCCAGCGCCTGCCGCTTGGGGCCGCGCCGGGCGATGAAGCCGGGCAGCCACGGATGGGCCATGCCGACCAGCAGCTGCGCGGCGACCAGCATGATCAGCGGGCCGCTGAGCGCGCCGCCGATCGGGATCGGGATGAAGGCGGGCAGTGCCGCCACGAACAGCAGCATGCCGAAGGCGCGCCGGCCCAGGCCATCCAGCAGGTCGTCGAAGTCCAGCGATTGCGTCGGATCGCCGTCGAGCAGGGCGTCGAGGATCGCGCGCGTGCCGGCGTCGTGCCGGTCGGTGCCTGCCGCGGGTTCAGGCGTCGACGGCATCGGCCAAGGCGTCGGGCATGCGTTGCAGCAACAGCTTGTCGATGCGCGGGCCGTCCAGGTCGACGACCTCGATCCGCCACTGGCCCAGCTGGAAATATTCGCCGACGTGCGGGATCCGCCCGAAGTAGGCGATGGTCAGGCCGGCGGTGGTGTTGTAGCCATGCTCGTCTGCATCGGCCAGGCGTTCGCCGGTGAGTTCGCGCAGCTCGTCGATATGCAGGCCGCCATCGACCAGCAGCGAACCATCCTGGCGCTCGACCACCAGCGCCTCGTCGCCGTCGGCTTCGCCGGCCTGCAGGCGGCCGAGCACGGCGTCCATGATGTCGGTGATGGTGACGATGCCCTGGATGTCGCCGTATTCGTCGACGACCAGCGCCATCGACAGCTGTTCCTCGCGCAGGATCTCCAGCAGTTTCATCGCATGGGTCGATTCCGACACGAAGACCGGGGCGCGCAGGTCCTGGAACAACGCCGGCTGGTCCTTGCCCAGTTCGTCCAGCAGGGTCTTCACTTCCAGCACGCCGGCCACGTCGCTGTCGTCGCCGCGGTAGACCGGGTAGCGCGAGAATTCGTGCTCCTGCATGGTCGCCAGGTTCTCGGCGAGCGGCGCGGCGGCGTCCAGCCAGGCGATGCGGGTGCGCGGCGTCATCAGGCTGTCGGCGGTGCGGTCGCCCAGGCGCATCACCCGGTTGAGCATGTTGCGTTCGTCCAGGTCGATCACGCCCTGCTCGTGGCCTTCGCTCACCAGCATGTGGATCTCTTCCTCGGTGACCTGCGAGCTGTCGGTGCGGTTCACCCGCAACAGGCGCAACAGGGCGCTCACGGTGGCGCTCAGCAGCCACACCGCCGGGCTGGCCGCACGCGACAGCCAGTGCATCGGCAGGGCGACGATCCCGGCCAGCCGCTCGGGCGCCAGCAGGGCCAGCCGCTTCGGCAGCAGTTCGCCCAGCACGATGCTGAGGTAGGTGATCAGGCCGACCGCGAGCACGGTGCCGATGGTGCCGGCGTACTTGCCGACGGCGGGGAGGTGCTTGGCGATCCAGACGCCGATCGCCGCGCCGATGGCGTCGCCGCCGAACATGCCGGTGAGGATGCCGATGGTGGTGATGCCGACCTGCACGGTCGACAGGAAGCGCTCCGGGTGCTCGGCCAGTTCCAGCGCCTTGCGGGCGCCCGCGCTGTCCTCGGCGCGCTGCTTCAGCCGCGCCTTGCGCGAGGTGACCACCGACATCTCCGACAGCGCGAAGAAGGCATTCAGCAGGATCAGGAACAGGACGACCAGCAACTCAACCATGGTCGTGGCCCGGCTTGCGGCTGGCACCGGCGCATGCCGGCCACGTGGCCCCTGGGCGGGCACGGGAGGTCATCGGCGGCGGGCGTGGGGGAGTGTCGTCCATGGGATGCGCCGGGGCGCGTCGGCATCATAACAGGGCACCCCGTGCGCACGACTGTCACCGAGCGGTCATAATCCCGCCCATTCGCCCCAGCGCAGGCTCCACCATGTTCTCCCTGCAGACGATTTTCGGTTCCGGCAAGCAGTTCTACCTCCTGCTGGACGAAGCGGCCTCGGCCGCCTACGACAGCGCCAAGGCGCTGCACGTGATGATGAAGGCCACCGACCGCCAGCCCGCGCTTGACGCCTTCAAGCTGGCCCGCCAGCGCGAGCGCACGGCCTCCGACAAGATCGGCCAGGCGCTGGTCGACAGCTTCATCACCCCGATCGAGCGCGAGGACATCGAGGCGCTGGGCTCGGCGCTGTACAAGATCCCCAAGCAGATCGAGAAGTTCGCCGATCGCTACGCGCTGGCCACCATGCACCTCGAGCAGATCGACTTCGCGCCGCGCGCGGCGATGCTGGAGCAGGCGGCGGGCGTGGTGGTGGAGATGGTCCACGAACTCGAGCGCCTGAACATCGACAGCATGACCGCGCTCAACGACAAGTTGCGCTCGATCGAGAACGAAGCCGACCGGCTGATGCTGGAGCTGTACCGGGAAATCTATTCGGGCCGGCTGGACAGCCTGCAGATGTTCCTGCTCAAGGAATTCTTCGAGATCCTGGAGAAAGCCATCGACCGTTGCCGCGAGGCCGGCGTGGTCGCGTACCAGATCGTGCTCAAGAACAGCTGACGGGCCGCCACGATGTTGACCCTCGTGCTGGTGGTGATCGTGGTCGCCTTGGTGTTCGAATTCATCAACGGCTTCCACGACACCGCCAACTCCATCGCCACCGTGGTCGCCACCAAGGTGCTGACCCCGGGCCAGGCGATCATGCTCGCCGCCAGCACCAACCTGATCGGCGCCTTCATGGGCACCGCCGTCGCCAAGACCATCGCCTCCGGACTGGTCGACACCGAGGTCGTGACGGTGACCTCGCAGGTGCTGATCTGCACCTTGCTCGGGGCGATCATCTGGAACCTGATCACCTGGTGGCGCGGACTGCCGTCCTCGTCCTCGCATGCGCTGATCGGCGGGCTCTGCGGTGCCGCGATGGCGGCGTCGCAGAACAACTGGGCGTCGCTGATCTGGTCGAAGGCCGGCGATGGCGACTGGGCCAGCAACAAGGGCCTGCTGTGGAAGGTCGTGGTGCCGATGGTGACCTCGCCGCTGGCCGGCTTCCTGCTGGGCGTGGGCATCATCACCCTGCTGTACCTGATCATCGCCTCGCTGATGAAGGCGGGACGGCCGTTGTCGAAGTTGGCGAAGCCGCGTTGGGTCAATGCTTTCTTCGGCAAGGCGCAGCTGGTCTCGGCGGCGTACATGGGTTTCGCCCACGGCCGCCAGGACGCGCAGAAGACGATGGGCATCATCGCCCTGTCGATCTTCGGTGCGCAGGCGGCCGGCACGCTCGACAACCTGCCGGCATGGTTGTCGTTCCTGCACCCGGACGGCGGCAAGGACGACATCGACAGCTGGGTGATCGCGACCTGCGCGCTGGTGATGGCGGCCGGTACCGCGGCCGGTGGCTGGCGGATCATCAAGACCCTGGGCCACAAGATGGTGAAGCTGCAGACCATCGATGGCTTCGCCGCGGAAACCGCCTCGGCCACGATCCTGGTGACTGCGGCCCACTTCGGCATGCCGGTGTCGACCACCCACAGCATTTCCACCGCGATCATGGGCGTCGGCTTCGCCAAGAATCCGCGCAAGCTCAAGATCGGGGTGATCGAGCGGATCGTGTGGGCATGGATCCTCACCATCCCGGCCGCGGGCGGCATCGCCTACGGGCTCTGGCGGCTGATCGACGCACTGGGCTGGGCCTGATACGGCACGGGTTAGTGGAACGAAAAAGCCGGCCAGTGGCCGGCTTTTTTCATGCGGGATGCACGGGGATGCGGGTCAGAGCAGGTCGCCATTCGCCGACATCTTGCGTTCCATCTCGTCGCCGGTGCCGCCGATCTCCAGCACCAGGCGGTCGATCTCGGCCGCATCCACGCAGTCGTACGGGCGGTTCTCGCACAATTGCAGGTAGGGCACGCCATCGAGTTCGCCGATGGCCAGGTAGCCCACGCGGTTTTCCCAGTTGAACGCCAGTGCGCGGCGGGCGTCGATGCCGGTGATCGGCGCGACCGCGGTGCTGACGCGCAGGTAGTTGCGGCCGTCGTCGTCCTGCAGTTCGGACAGGAAAATGGCCTGGTGGCGGCGGCCCTGCGCAAGCGACAGCTCGACACAGGCCAGGAAGGGATCCTGCAGGGTCAGCTTGTAGCCGGCGGAAACGAGGTGGGCGCGGATCTGTTCGAAGTTGTCCATCACGAGTCGGTATCGGGGGATGTGGCTATGCTAACCCGGATGCCGGACAAGCCTGCTCGAAGCCCCGCCGCAGTGGACGTGCCCGCGGCGGATCGGATCCTGGCCGCGATCCGCGCCGTCCCGCGCGGGTCCGTCGCGGGTTATGGCCATATCGCGCAACGGGCCGGCCTGCCGGGGCGGGCGCGGCTGGTGGCCCGGATCCTGGGCCAGAACGAGGATCCTGGCTTGCCCTGGCACCGGATCCTGCGCTCGGACGGGCGCATCGCGTTCCCTGCAGGTTCGCCGGGTTTCGAGGAACAGGCGCGGCGCTTGCGCACGGAAGGCATTGAGGTACGCAACGGCCGGGTGCGCATGCCCGAATCGGACGAATCCCTGGATGCGGCGATGTGGCGACCGCGTTGAGGGCCGGGATGGTCGGCCGCGTATGATGCATTGCAACGAAACCGGATTGCCGCACGGATGCCGTTCAACCTGCCACGCATCACCAAGGCCCTGCTGATCGCCAACATCGCGGGCTTCGCCCTGCAGTGGCTGCTTGGCGATGCGCGGATGCAGGTGTTCGAGCTGTGGCCGCTCGGCGACAGCCTGTACGACCCTTCAGGTTCCGCGCCATCGTTCATGCCGTGGCAATTGCTCACCTACGGCTTCCTGCACGACCCGTCGAACATCTTCCACCTGGCGTTCAACATGCTGGCGCTGGTGATGTTCGGTGCGCCGCTGGAATACACCTGGGGCGAACGCCGCTTCCTGACGTATTACCTGGTCTGCGTGTTCGGCGCCGGCCTGTGCCAGTTGCTGGTCGGTTCGATCGCAGTCTCGCAGGGTGAGCTTGCCTACCGCACGGTTGGCGCGTCGGGAGGCGTGTTCGGCCTGCTGCTGGCCTACGGGATGCTGTTCCCCAACCAGCGGGTGATGCTGCTGTTCCCGCCGATCCCGATGAAGGCGCGCACGCTGGTCATCCTGTACGGCGTGTTCGAACTCTCGCTGGGGCTGACCGGGCTGCAACCGGGCGTGGCGCACTTCGCCCATCTCGGCGGCATGCTGTTCGGTTGGTTGCTGATCCGCTACTGGCGCGGGCAGCCGCCGTTCGGCAAACGCAAACCGCCTGACCGGCGACCGCCATTGCGCGTGGTGCGCTGAGATTCCGGATGCCTGCCTGGGCAGGCATCCCGCGCATCAATGGAAGACGCTGATGCGCGCTTCCGGCTTTGGCTGCATCGGCGTACCGACCTTGCAGGCGAAGGCGCTGCCAAACGCGCCCTGCTGCATGATCGGCGCATTGGTCCGCCACTGGCCGGGCGCGCGTACGTCCTGCAGCGAGCGACGCTGCGCTTCGTCCGCGGTGACCTGCTGCGCCCAGACCTGTGCCCAGGCGGAGTAGAACGCCTTGTCCGCGGCGACGCCACCCGTCGGTTGGGCGGCAACCAGTGCCGCGCGCGCCAGTTCCAGGCCGGCCAGGTCGGCCACGTTCTCGTCGCGGGTCAGCTTGCCGTTGACCTTGAGCGCCGGCAGTCCCGGATACACCAGAGTGTCGTACAGGCTCACCACGCGCTGTGCGGTGGTATCCCATGCCGCTGCTTCGGCACCGGTCCACCAGTCGCGCACGTTGCCGTCGGCATCGACCATGCGGCCGCGGCCATCCACGGCGTGGCTGAGTTCGTGGCCGACCAGCGCGCCGAATGCGCCGTACTGGCCGCCGAGGGGCATCGCCGGGTCGAACACCGGTGCCTGCAGCATCGCCGCGGTCACGATCAAGCGGTTGTGGGCCAGGTCGTACGCCAGCGCGGGCTGCTGCGGCAGCACGTCCCAGCGACGTTCGGCGTTGCCGCGACCGATCCGCTTCATTTCCTCGCGATGCCGCCAGGTCGAGGCGATCAGCATGTTGCTGCCGAAGCTGCCGCGCCCCATCGGTTGCACGCTGTAGTCGAGGTCGCGCTTCGGCGCGCCGATCTCGATGCCGAGCTTGCCGATCTTCTTGCGCGCTTCCTGCTTGGCGGCTTCGCCCAGCCAGGTGCTGTTGTCGACATTGCGCTGCAATGCGTCGCGCACCTGGGTGGCGATGGCCAGCGCCTGCTGGCGGGTGGCATCAGGCAGGTAACGCGCGGCGTATTCGCGGCCCAGCATCGGGCCTGCGGCCAAGTTGATCGCATCCAGCGTCTGCTGCCAGCGCGGTGCCGGTTCGGCTTGTCCGAGCAGGACCTTGCCGCGGAAGGCGAAGGACGCATCGCGCCACGGCTTGGCGAGGTACGGCGCCATCGCGTCGCCCACGCGCCAGCGAAGGTAGGTCTTCCATTGCGCGGGCTTGAGGCTGCCGACGAGCGCGTCGAGTTGGGCGAACATCGCCGGGTTGGCGATCGACACCGCATCGTCGCTCACGCCCTGCGCCCTCAGGAAGGCATCGAGCTGCAGGTTGCGGTACTGCTTGCCGAGTCCGGCGGTGGCGACCGGCGCGAAATTGGTCTTCGGGTCGCGCAGCTCGACCAGCGGGCGCGCGCTGGCGGCGATGCGCTTCTCGAGGTCCAGCACCAGGGCGGTTTCGCGTTCCAGGTCCTTGGCGGGGATGCCGGTGAGGACCAGGATCTTGCGGATGTAATCGGCGTAGCGCGCGACCAGCGCCTGGGTGTCGGCATCGGTGCGCGAGTAGTACGCCGGGTCGGGCAGGCCGAGGCCGCCCTGGCTGAAGTAGCCGAGATGGCGATCGAGCGCGCGCAGGTCGACATCTGCGGTGAAGTTGAACAGCGCGGGGATGCCGACCTGGTGCAGCGCGGCGATCGCCGGGGCCACGTCGCCGGTCTTGCGGATGCCGTCGATGCGCTTCAGCAGCGGCGCGACCGGGTTGGCGCCGTCGCGCTCCACCGCGGCTTCGTCCAGGCCGCTGGCCCAGAAATCGCCGAGGAGCTTCTGCACGTTGCCCTGCGGCGACTGCATCGAGGCATCCAGCAATTCGCGCTGCTGCTGTTGCGCGCGCGCGGTGAGCTGGCCGAGTGCGGAGATCGCGCCGGACGGCGGTATCGGGTTGCTCGCCAGCCAGGCCTTGTTGGCCTCCGCATGGAAGTCGGAGCACGCCACCGCCACCGCAGGCGCCTTCTTCTTCGCGGCCGGTTTCTTCGCGGCGAGGCTGTCGGGCGCGGCACTGCCGGCAACGAGGGCGACGAGCAGGGCGAAGGCAAGCGGGCGCGGGGT
Source organism: Thermomonas sp. (assembly GCA_035408605.1). GTDB lineage: Bacteria > Pseudomonadota > Gammaproteobacteria > Xanthomonadales > Xanthomonadaceae > Thermomonas. The sequence goes on from DAOOCX010000038.1 coordinate 8,246, forward strand.
CGGCATGCGGCATATCTCGGATCGAACGGGTGGCCGAGTGTAGCAGCGGCCCCGTAAGCGGCTGCTGACGATGGACGCTATCCGCAGCGCACTACTTGACGCCGTGCATTCCACGATTGAGCCATGGCAGGGCGAGCGCAGCCAGCACGGTGCAGGCGAGTCCACCCAGCGCCAGGCTCCAGAAATAATCGCCGTAGGTCGTTGCCGCACTGGTCCATGCCGAGGAGTGTTCGGCGATCGCGCCGGGATCCTCGATCGATGCCAGCGTGCCCAGTTTGGCGGCGAGCAATTCCGAGAACGCGGTGGCCAGGAACCAGGTGCCCATCATCAGGCTGGCGACGCGCGGCACCGACAACTGCGTGACTGCGGACAGGCCGACCGGATACAGGCAGATCTCACCCACCTGCAGTACCGCATATGCCAGCACCAGCCACCAAACACTGGCGAACGTGCCGGCATCGCCTGCGCCGTGCGCGGCGAGATACAGGGGCAGGAAGGACAGCGCGCCGAACAGCAGGCCCAGCACGCTCTTGAGTGGTTTGCCGGGATTGCGGCCACGCCGATCCAGCCAGCTCCACAGCCACGAGAACAGCGGCGCGAACGAGAGGATGAAGATGCCGGAAATGAAGGTAAGCGAGCCAGCCGTCTGCGGTTGCAGCACCACCATCCCGACCACCATCAACAGGGTCACCGCGGCGGCGGCGAGAAACACCAGGGTGGGCAGGCGCGAGCCGGGGCTGCGTGACTGCCAGCGCATGGCCAGCATGAACGCCGCCGGTAGCAGCAAGGTGCAGATGACGAAGTACGGGAACGGCAAGCCCTCCGCCAGGACCAGGGACGGGAAGAAATCCTTGGTCAGCAGGCGATCGGTGAATACCACCCAGGAACCGTAGGTCTGCTCGTACAGCGTGTAGAACAGCAGCGCGATGAAGATCAACGCCATCAAGGTGAGCATCTGCCCACGTTCGCGCGGCGTGCAGTCGCGCAGGACGAAGCGCGTGAACCACGCGAGCACCACCGCCAGCACGGCCAGCATCAGCAATTGCGCCAGGGTGAGATCGACGCCGATCGACAGGGTGAAGGCATCGTTGCCGGTCGCCCACATCAGGCCCGCGATCGGCAACAAGCCGAGCAGGGTGGCGAGATAGATCGCCCATTCGCGCGGCATCCCGGCGACACGTTCGCGCAGGCGTTCGGGCGATGGCGGTTCCGCCATGCCGTGCAGGTATTTCTGCCCCCACAGGAACATCGCCAGTCCAGCCAGCATGCCGATGCCGGCGGCACCGAAGCCGTACTTCCAGCCATAGGTTTCGCCGAGGACGCCGCAGACCAGTGATGCGAGCATCGCGCCCAGGTTGATGCCGGCATAAAACAGCGAGAAACCGGAATCGCGGCGCGGATCGTCTTCCGCATACAGCTTGCCGACGATCACCGAGATATTGGGTTTGAGGAAACCCACGCCCATGATGATCAGCGCCAGCGAGCCGTAGAACACCAGCAGTGCGGCATCGTCGCGGACGATGGTGTCGCCGACCTTGCGCGCCTGCTCGCCTTCCACCGCCATGCCCAGGTGGCCCAGTACCAGCAGCACGCCACCGAACACCACGGCCTTGCGCATGCCCAGCCAACGGTCCGCCAGCAGGCCGCCGAGCACGGGAAGGCAATACACCAGGCCGCCATAGGCACCCAGCAGGTTCAGGCCGCCGGTGTCGCTGAACAGGTGGTACTTCGTGAGGTAGAGCAGCAGCAACGCCTTCATCCCGTAGAAGGAGAAGCGCTCCCACATCTCGGTGAAGAAGCAGACGTAGACGCCCTTGGGATGGCCGAGGAAGTCGGCGTGCCGCGGCGCATCGCTGAAGCTGGGATTCATGGGCGTACTTCGCGCTTGGGCTCGCGGAAGTATAGGCAGTGATGCGCCGGCGAGGCCTGCCGCAACCAAGCGAGTGCCGGTGAGTGCGCCCGCGCCGGCGGGCGCGTTGCGGCCCGCCGATGCGGCGTTACCGGACAGGTGCGGACTGGACTTGAACAGCGCCAGCCGCTAGGTTTCGTCGATTGCATGCCTTGGGAGAGGGGTCGATGGCGAATTCAGGTTCGGGCACACCGCAGTTGACGTTGCGTGCGGTGATCCTTGCGGTGGTGCTGGCGATGATCCTGTCCGCCGCGAATGCGTACCTGGGGCTGTTCGCCGGCCTGACCATCGCCACCGCGATCCCGGCGGCCGTGGTGTCCATGGGTGTGCTGCGCCTGCTCGGCGGCGGCACCATCCTGGAAAACAACATCGTCCAGACCGGCGCGTCCGCGGGTTCCTCGATCGCGGCAGGCGTGATCTTCACGATCCCCGCGCTGATCATCCTGGGCTACTGGCAGGATTTCAAATATTCCTGGGTGCTGGCGATCGCCGGCCTGGGCGGCCTGCTGGGCGTGCTGTTCTCGGTGCCGCTGCGGCGCTCGATGATCGTCGAGGACCCGCTGCCGTTCCCGGAAGGCAAGGCCGCCGCGGAAGTGCTGAAGGCCGGCGAGAACCCCGGCCCGGGCCTGAAGATCCTCGGCATCTCGGCGTCGATCGGCGCACTGGTCAAGCTGGCCGCGGAAAGCGGTTTCCGCATGATCCCGGACAACGCGGCCGGTGCCGGTTTCTTCGGCAAGTACCTGGGTTACATGGGCACCGGCCTGTCGCCTGCGCTGCTCGGCGTGGGCTACATCGTCGGCCTCAACATCGGGATCGTGGTCGTGTCCGGCAGCGTCTTCGCCTACAACCTGGCGATCCCGTTCTATCACGCGTTCCTGCTGAACGGCGATCCGGAAGTCGCGGCCAAGGTGGTCGGCAAGACCGCGGCCGAAGCGGCCGCGATCATCCGCGGCGACCGCATCCGCTACCTCGGTGTGGGCACCATGCTGGTCGGCGGCATCTGGACGCTGTTCTCGCTGCGCAATTCGCTGCTGTCGGGCGTCAAGAGCGGCATCGCGGCGGCGCGCAAGGGTGCCGATGCGAACCTGCCCGAAACCGAGCGCGACCTGCCGATGAAGTGGATGCTCATCGCGCTGCTGCTGTTCGTGCTGCCGCTGCTGGGCCTGTACCAGGCCATCGTGCAGAACTGGGGTGTGAGCATCCCGATGACGATCATCATGATCGTGGCCGGCTTCCTGTTCGTGTCCGTCTCGGCGTACCTCGCCGGCTTGGTCGGTTCGTCGAACAATCCGGTGTCGGGCATCACCATCGCCACCATCCTGTTCGCCTCGGTGGTATTGATGCTGCTGCTCGGCAGCGACTCCAAGATCGGTGCGGTCGCGGCGATCATGATCGGCGCGGTGGTGTGCTGCGCGGCAGCGGTCGGCGGTGACAACCTGCAGGACCTCAAGGCCGGCTACATCGTCGGCGCCACGCCGTGGAAGCAGCAGTTGATGCTCGGCATCGGCGCGTTCTCCTGCGCACTGATCATGGCGCCGGTGCTGAACCTGCTCGCCCAGGCTTATGGCATCGGCGACCCGACCCGCCCAGGTTCGCTGCAGGCGCCGCAAGCCACGCTCATGGCCTCCGTGGCGCAAGGGCTGTTCGGGGGCAAGCTGCCCTGGAACATGATCATCGCCGGCGGCGTGATCGGTGCGATCGTCATCGCCATCGACGGTTGGCTGAAGTCGCGCAACTCGACCTTCCGCGTGCCGGTGCTGGCCGCGGCCATCGGCATCTACCTGCCGCTGGAACTGATGGTGCCGATCTTCCTCGGCGGCCTGCTGGCGCATTTCGTCGAGAAGCGCCACGGCATCGTCGGCACCCATGACGAAGCCCTGCGCGACCGCGTGCATCGCCCCGGCGTGCTGTTCGCCGCCGGCCTGATCACCGGCGAGGCGCTGATGGGCATCGCCATCGCGATCCCGATCGTGATGACCGAGCGCGCTGACGTGCTCGCGCTCCCGGAGCAGTTCCACTTCGGGCAATTCGTGGGCCTGGTCGTGCTGGCCATCGTCGGCTGGCTGATCTACCGCACCGGCGCCAAGGCGAACCCGAACGCCGCCTGATCCATGAGCGCCCGCGCATCGTCGCGGGCGATTCTTGTTCGCAGTACGCACTTCAAGACACGGACTACCGCCATGAAGATTCGCAACGCCCTCCTGCCACTCGCCCTTGCGCTCTCCCTGCCCGCCGTCGCCGATGCGACGCGCGGCTTCGAAGTGCGCGACATGGCCTACCTCGACCGGCACTCTTCGCCGACGCTGTCGCCGGATGGGCGCGTGCTGGTGTTCGCCAAGCGCGTGGTCGACAAGGGCACCAACAAGTCCAGCACCTCGCTGTGGACGCGCAACCTGCTGACCCGCGACCTGCGCCCGCCGTCGCGGCTCACGCCGGAAGGCTGGAACGTCAATTCGCCGTCGTTCTCCGCCGATGGCAAGACCGTGTACTTCATGAGCGGCAAGTCGGGGTCGATGCAGCTGTACTCGATGCCGTTGGCCGGGGGCGAGCCGACGCGGCTCACCGACTACGCGCTGGATGTCGATGCCTACAAGCTGTCGCCCGATGGCACGCAGGTCGCGCTGGCGTTCGCGGTGTTCCCGGACTGCAAGGCAGACCTCGACTGCACGAAGAAGAAGCTCGACGACGTGGACGCGCTGAAGACCAGCGGCAAGGTGTTCGACCGCATGTTCATCCGCCACTGGGATACCTGGAACGACGGCCGCCTCAACCGCGTGTTCGCGGCGAAGCTCGGCGGCGCTGGCATGCTGAAATCCGCCACGTTGCTGAGCGGCGACATCGCCGGCGACATTCCGTCCAAGCCGTTCGGTGACCTGTCCGATTTCGCCTGGTCGGCGGATGGCAAGCGGGTGGCGATGAGCGTGCGCCAGGCCAACCGCGAGGAGCCGTGGAGCACCAACTTCGACCTCTGGCTGGTCAATGCGGACGGCAGCGGTGCACGCAACCTCACCGCGAAGAACCCCGCCTGGGATGCCGGTCCGGTGTTCAGCGCCGACGGCAAGACGCTTTACTACCGCGCGATGGCGCGCCCTGGCTTTGAGGCCGATCGCTTCGCGCTGATGGCGATGGACCTTGCCTCCGGTCAGTCGAAGGAAATCGCATCGAAGTGGGATGCCTCCGCCGATGGCATCACCCTGTCCGCCGATGGCAAGTGGATCTACACCACGGCCGGCGAGCTGGGCCGGCACCCGCTGTTCCGGGTTTCGCTGGCCAATGGCGAAGTGGAGAGCGTGGTCAAGGACGGCAGCGTGTCCTCGTTCGACCTGGCCGGGCAGACGCTGGCGATCTCGCGCAATTCGATGAAGAGCGGTGACGTGATCTACACGACCAGCGCCGACGGCAAGGCTCCCCTGCGCGCGATCACCCCGAGCGCCGGCGAGATGCTGCCGGATGTGGCCTGGGGCGAATACGAGCAGTTCAACTTCATCGGCTGGAACAACGAGACCGTGCACGGTTACGTGGTCAAGCCGTGGAACTACCAGCCGGGCAAGAAGTATCCGGTCGCGTTCCTGATCCATGGCGGCCCGCAGGGCAGCTTCGGCGATGGCTGGAGCTATCGATGGAACCCGCAGACGTACGCAGGGCAAGGCTATGCGGTGGTGATGATCGATTTCCACGGCAGCACCGGCTACGGGCAGAAATTCACCGACGCGATCAGCGGCCACTGGGGCGACCGTCCGCTGGAGGATCTGCAGAAGGGGTGGGCCGCGGCGCAGGAGAAGTACGCGTTCCTGGATGGCGAGAAGGCCTGCGCACTCGGCGCGAGCTACGGCGGCTTCATGGTCAACTGGATCCAGGGCAACTGGTACGACAAGGCCGGCAACTCGCCGTGGAAGTGCCTGGTCAGCCACGATGGCGTGTTCGAGAACAACGCGATGGGCTACGCCACCGAGGAACTCTGGTTCAGCGAGTGGGAAAACGGCGGCACGCCATTCGACAATCCGAAGGGCTACCAGCAGTTCAACCCGGCCAACCACGTCGCCAATTTCAAGGTGCCGATGCTGGTGATCCATGGCCAGCTGGATTACCGCATCCCGGTCGAGCAGGGCATCGCCCTGTTCAGCGCACTGCAGCGCAAGGGCGTGGAATCGAAGTTCCTCTATTTCCCGGACGAGAACCACTGGGTGCTGAAGCCGCAGAACAGCGTGCAGTGGCATGACACGGTCAACGGCTGGTTGAAGCAGTACATCGGCCAGTGAGCATGGAGCCTGTCGCGGGTACCGCGCTGATCACCAACGAAGCAGCGGTGCTGGGCCTGCTGGCCGTCATCCTCGGCTTCGTGTTCTGGGGAGCCTCGCGCGAACGCGGTTTCTGGAAGAAGTTCTACGCGGTGGTGCCCGCGCTGCTGCCCTGCTACCTGCTGCCCGCGATCGCCAACAGCACCGGCCTGATCGACGGTGCGGGATCCGGCCTGTACCCGATGGCGCGCGACTACCTGCTGCCGGCATCGCTGGTGTTGTTCTGCGTGTCGATGGACATCGGTGGCATCGCCAGGTTGGGGCCAAAGGCGTTGGTGATGTTCCTGACCGGCACGGTCGGGGTGATGCTGGGTGCATTGGTGTCGTTCACCGTGATGGGCGCCCTGCATCCTGAGACGGTCGCCGGTGAGACCTGGCGCGGGATGACCACGCTGACCGGAAGCTGGATCGGCGGCGGCGCCAACCAGGCGGCGATGAAGGAGGTCTTCGCCGTCGATGCCACCCTGTTCGGCCAGTTCGCCGCGGTGGACGTGATCGTCGGTTACGTGTGGATGGCCGCCCTGCTGTTCATGGCCTCACGCGCGGAGGCGTGGGATCGCTGGCTGAAGGCGGACACGTCCGCCATCGAGACGCTCAAGCAGCGGATGGCGACCTACCAGGCGCAGCATGCACGCATCGCCTCGCTGACCGACCTGGTGCTGATCTTCGCGGTGGCGATCGGTGCCACGGGCCTGGCGCATTTCCTGGCCGAGCCGCTGGTGGCGTGGATCAAGTCGATGCCGCTCGAGTGGCGCCTGCAGGATTACAGCCTGGATTCGCGCTTCTTCTGGATCGTGGTGATCGCCACCGCGATCGGCGTGGTGGCCAGCCTGACCCGTGCGCGCGAACTCGAGGGTGCTGGCGCGTCGAAGATCGGCACGGTGTTCCTGTACGTGCTGATCGCCACCATCGGCATGCAGATGGACCTGAAGGCACTTGCCGACAAGCCGTTCCTGTTGCTGCTCGGGTTGATCTGGATCTCGGTGCACGCCGGCCTGATGCTGCTGGTCGCGCGGCTGATCCGCGCGCCCTTGTTCTTCCTGGCGGTCGGATCGCAGGCCAACATCGGCGCGGCGGCCAGTGCGCCGGTGGTCGCCAGTGCGTTCCATCCCGCGCTTGCGCCGGTGGGCGTGCTGCTTGCGGTGCTCGGCTACGTCCTGGGCACCTACTGTGCCTACCTGACCGGATTGATGCTGCAGGCGCTGGCCGGGGGCTGACTCACAGCCAGTGCACCTTGCGCAGGTAGCGGTACAGGCCGGTGCAGAACAGGGCCACGCCGCCGATCAGGATCCAGTAGCTGTAGCGTCCGTGCAATTCCGGCATGTGCTCGAAGTTCATGCCGTACCAGCTGGCGATCAGCGTGGGCGCGGCCAGCAGGCCGGCCCAGCCGGCCAGGCGCTTGACGATCTCGCCCTGCGCCACGGTGACCAGCGACAGGTTCACGTTCATCGCCGCGGTGACCATCTCGCGCAGGGTGTCGATGGTGTCGCCGACGCGCGCGGCATGGTCGAGCACGTCGCGGAAATAGGGCTTCACCTCGTCGGGGATGGCCAGGCTCGGGTTGCGCATCAGCTGCGAGAGGATGTCCTGCATCGGCGCCACCGCCATGCGCATCTGGGTCAGTTCCTTGCGCAGTTCGTACAGCCGGCGAATGGTGCCGCGGCGATAGCTTTCCGCGAAGACCTCGTGCTCCAGCGCATCCAGTTCCTGCTCGAAGTCGGAGACGATCGGCTGGTAGTTGTCGACGATGAAATCCAGCACCGCGTGCAGCGCCGCGGTCGGGCCCTGCGCCAGCATCTCCGGCTCGCGTTCCAGCCGCTGGCGCACCGAGGCGAAGGTCAGCGACGCGCCATGGCGCACGGTGACGAGGAAGCGCGGGCCCACGAACAGGTGGGTCTCGCCGAAGCGCACGTGTCCCTCCACGCGCTGCGCGGTGTGCGCAGCGATGAACAGCGTGCTGCCATAGCCTTCCAGCTTGGGTCGCTGGTGCGCGTTCTGGGCATCCTCGATGGCCAGGTCGTGCAGCCCGAATTCCTCCTGCAGCTTGTCGAGCAGCGCGTCTTCTGGCTCGTACAGGCCGACCCAGACGAAGCTGCCATCGTCCACCGCCAGCACGTCGCTGATCGCATCCAGGTGGATGTCGCGGCGCCGGCCCGCGCGGTCGTAGGCGGCGCAGTTGACGACGCAGGCGGGCTGGTCGCTGATGTGCTGGTGGTTCATCGCGGCATCCTGCATGGCGGCAGCCCCGCCATCAAGCGTGGTCACGCGTGCGGCCGCCGCGCCCACGCCCGCGCGAGCGCCGCATGGATCGGCAGCAGCAGGGCGATCCAGTGGCCGTTGCGTTGCGGCTGCGCTTGCAGCCACAACGGGAGGCAGGCCAGTGCCGCCATGGCCGCGAGGACGATGAGCACCGTGCGGAAACGCGACGAGGGCATGCGACCACGCAGCAATGCCCAGGCGCCGGGTATCAGCGCGAGGCACAGCGGGTTGAGCAACAGGAGGTTGCGGTTGGCCCACAGGGCGTGGTGCGCGGTGAAGGCCCAGCCCAGCGCCAGCACCAGGCCCAACAGCCCGCAGGTCGCCCAGAAAGCGCCCGCGAATCCCGCAAGCAGGCGTGGACGCCAGCCAGCGAGCACCAGCACTGCCGTGCCTGCCAGGACGCCGGCCAGCAGCCAGGGCCACAACCGGGGTGCACGGCCGACCGGTTCCGCGGCCTGTCGTTGCGGCAGCAGTTCGATCTCCTCCGCGACCAGTGGGCGACCATCGGCGCGTGTCGCTTCGCGGAGGTCGTCGGCTAACCGACGCGGCAGGAAGGCCTGCTGCCAGCGGGTCAGCGGCCGGTCCGCGAACGGCCCCAGGCCCAGATCGAAGCCGACCCGCATCCACGCGGCCGGCGAGGCCAGCCGCACCGATTCGGTGCGATAGGTATCGCCGCTGGAACGCACGTCCAGCTGTCGCCGCAGTTGCCCGCCGAGCGCACGGTCGATCGCGTCGCGCACCCGGCTGGCGCAGTTGTCGGTGTAGTAGTCGTAACGGTAGCGGGCGTTCTCGGGTTTCGCGTTCTCCGCCAGCGCGGCAGCGAGCGAACGTGCCTGCGCGGGATCCAGGTCCAGCCACTGCAGGCGCGCGCCGCGGCCGACCTCGCGGTAGTAGCGCAGGTCGTCCTCCAGCGGCAGCGCGACCAGCATGTATTCCATCTCGCCGCGCACGAAGCGGCCGATGAAGCCGTCCTCGGCCAGGTCGAAGAACCCGAAGTTGTAGCTGGTCGGCCCTGCGGGTGCGCCGTCGTCGACCACGATCGCGTCATGGCCGAAACGTTCCCAGAAGACGTCGCCCGGACCCATCGTCACAACGCCGATGCGGGGCGCGTCCGACGCTGGCGCGAGCACCGGCGAAGCGGATCCGGAGGGCTCGACGGATTGCGCGTGCGCCAGTCCCAGCGCGCACGCGAGCAACAGCGCGGTGGCGACGCGCAGCGCGTCAGTGATCCGCATGCACCGTCACGTGCAGGCTCAGCAAGCGTCGTGCGTCCGCACGCGCGACGCGGAAGCCGAAGCGGCCCAAGGCCAGTTCCTCCCCGACCTCGGGCAGGTGGCCGACGGCATCGGTGACCAGGCCGCCGATGGTGTCGTATTCGTCGTCGTCGAAGTCGGCGCCGAAACGCGCGTTGAAGTCGTCGATCGGGGTCAGCGCATCCACCATGAACTGGCCGTCGTCCTGCGCCGCGATCAGCCGCGAATCGTCCTCGGCCTCGTCGTGCTCGTCGTCGATGTCGCCGACGATCTGCTCCAGCACGTCCTCGATGGTCACCAGGCCGGCGACGCCGCCGTATTCGTCGATGACGATGGCCATGTGGTTGCGCGACTGGCGGAACTCGCGCAGCAGCACGTTGAGCTTCTTGGATTCCGGGATCAGCACCGCCGGGCGCAGCAGTTCGCGGATGGTGCCCGGCCCGTTGTCGGCGACCACGCCGCGCAGCAGGTCCTTGGCCAGCAGGATGCCCAGGATCTCGTCCTTGTCCTCGCCATGCACCGGGAAGCGCGAGTGGCCGGATTCGACCACCTGTTTCATCAGGTCCAGGAACTTGCCGTCGGCCGGCAGCGCGACCATCTGCGCGCGCGACACCATGACGTCGCCGACGGTGAGGTCGGCCACCGCGATCGCGCCCTCCATCATCCGCAGGGTGTCGGCGGCGATCAGGCCGTCGGCCTGCACGTCGCGCAGCAACTCGACCAGGTCCTCGCGCGTGGTGGGCTCGCCCGACAGGGCGGCACTGATGCGATCCAGCCAGGAACGGCGTGGTTTGTCGCCGCTGCGTTCAGCGGAATCGGCGTCTTGCCGACTGTCGTCCTCGGACATGGTGCGCGGGGTTGCCTGTGGGTGTACCCGGCGAGTCTAGCGAATCGGGGCGGCATGGCGGTGAATCGGGCGCGCCGGGGCGGCGGCATAGGCTGCCCGTCCGGTTGCGTGGCCATGGGCCATTGCGGACACTGGCGGCGGGGAGCCGGCATCGCGCCGGCCGTGCACGGGGTGAAGCTTGGCAACAGACGACGGCCTCCTGATCAAGCCGGAACCGCGCAAACCCTGGGTCGTCGTGGCCGTTGCCGCCGGCGTGCTGGCGGTGCTGGCAGGCGGGTACGTCGCCTCCGGACTGTCCGGCAAGCCGAAACCCGCCGCCACCGCGACGGCCGCATCGCCGGCGCCGGTCACCGCCAACCCCGACCAACTGCCTGCGATCATCATCGCGGTGCTGCCGTTGGCCGCCGACGCGGGAGCGACCGCGGCACCCGCCGACGGGGACGCCTCCCAGCACCTGGTCGATGCGCTCAAGGGCGGCAGCGAGCGCGGGTCGGCCTTCAACGACGGCGTGTCCGCGCAGCTGGCCGGTGCCTTGTCGCAATTCGACGGGGTGGCCGTGACCAGCCCGGAGTCGTCCTTCCAGCAGCGCGATGCGGATGCGCCGCCGGCGACGATCGGCAAGATGCTGGGTGCTACCCACCTGCTGCGGGGCACGGCCAGCCGCGACGGCGAGACGCTGCGGATCGATGCCGCGCTGGTCAGCGTCGCGGACGGCAGCACGGTGTGGTTCGACCGCTACCAGCGTCCGTACGCCGAGTTGTTCAAGGTGCAGGACGAGATGGCTGCGGCGATCGGCGCAGCGTTGAAGGTCAAGCGCTTGCCGGCGCCGCAGGGCGGGCAGGACGAGCGGCCGCCGGGCGGGAGCCTGCAGGCGTACGAAGCGCTGCTGGCGGGCGACGCGGCGCTCGAGCGCGCCGATGCGGACGGCGTGGCGGCGGC
>DAOOCX010000039.1:0-19643 GCA_035408605.1 Thermomonas sp.
GGCCACCGAGAAACTGACGAAGCGGGCGAGCGGGGTCAGGCCGTAGTCCTTGATCGCCTGTTCCGACGCCAGCAAGACGCCGGCTGCGCCATCGCTCATCTGCGACGCCGTACCCGCAGTCACCGTGCCGCCGAACTGCTGGTTGCGGAACACGGTGCGCAGCTTGGCCAGCCCCTCCAGCGAGGTGTCCGCGCGGGGCCCCTCGTCGTGTTCGATCAACAGCTTCTTGAGGCGCACCGCGTTGCCGGCCAGGTCGGGCTGGCGCGAGATCACTTCGTAGGCACTAATCTCGTCGCGGAACTCGCCAGCCGCCTGCGCGGCCAACGCCTTCTGGTGCGACGCCACGGCGAACGCGTCCTGGTCTTCGCGCGAGACCTTCCATTCCTCCGCGACCTTCTCGGCGGTGATGCCCATGCCGTAGGCGATCGCCACGTGGTCGTTGTCGAACACGCTGGGCGCCATCGCGATCTTGTTGCCCATCATTGGCACCATCGACATCGATTCGGTGCCGCCGGCCAACATCAGGTCGGCATTGCCCAGTCGGATCTGGTCGGCGGCCATTGCCACCGCCTGCAGGCCGGACGAACAGAAGCGATTGATGGTCTGCGCGGCGATGGTATTCGGCAGGCCGGCCAGCAGCAGGCCGATGCGCGCCACGTTCATGCCTTGCTCGCCCTCCGGCATCGCGCAGCCGATGATGGCGTCGTCGATCCGGTTGAGGTCGATGCCCGGCGCCTGCGCCACCACCGATTTCAGCACGTGGGCCAGCATGTCGTCGGGACGGGTGTTGCGGAACACGCCCTTGGGTGCCTTGCCGACCGGGGTGCGGGTGGCGGCGACGATGTAGGCGTCTTGTACTTGCTTGCTCATTTGTTTGCGTCCTTTGTCGTCGCTCAGTTACGCAGCGGCTTGCCGGTCTTCAGCATGTGGGCGATGCGGGCCTGGGTTTTTTCCTGCTGGGCCAGTTCCACGAAGTGCTGGCGCTCGAGCTTGAGCAGCCAGTCCTCGTCGACCAGCGATCCGCGGTCGATCTCGCCGCCGCACAGCACGGTGGCGATGCGCACGGCGATCTCGTAGTCGTACGGGCTGATGAAGCGGCCCTCCAGCATGTTCACCAGCATCATCTTGAAGGTGGCGACGCCGACGTCGCCGGCCACCTGGATGCGCCGCGCCGGCAGTGGCGGACGGTAGCCGGTCTCCGCCAGCGCCGCAGCTTCCTGCCTGGCGATGTGCAGCAGTTCGTACGCGTTGAACACGACCTTGTCGTTCGCGCGCACCAGGCCCAGTTCCTTCGCTTCCACCGCGGAAGCCGACACCTTGGCCATCGCCACGGTCTCGAAGGTCTTCTTCAGTTCGGCGAACACGTCGCCGCCCGGGCCCGCCGCCTGCGAGGCGCGTACCGCGATTTCCTTGAGGCCGCCACCGGCCGGCAGCAAGCCGACGCCGGCCTCGACCAGGCCGATGTAGCTCTCCAGGTGCGCCACGCTGCGGGCGCTGTGCATCTGGAACTCGCAGCCACCGCCCAGCGCCAGGCCGCGCACCGCCGCCACCACCGGCACCAGCGAGTACTTGATGCGCTGGCTGGTGGCCTGGAAGTTGGCAACCATCGCCTCGAATTCGGCCAGCTTGCCGGCCTGGAGCGCGGCCAGCGCACCGGACAGGTCAGCACCGGCAGAGAACGGCTCCTTCGGTTGCCAGATGACCATGCCCTTGAACGTGCGTTCGGCAATGCCGATCGCCTCCTGCAGGCCGTCCAGCACGGCGTCCGACACCGTGTGCATCTTGGTCTTGAAGCTGGCCACCGCGATGTCGTCGCCGTCGGTCCACAGGCGGATGCCGTCGTTCTCGTACACCGTCTCGCCGGGTGCGAACACCTCGCCCAGCAGCGGGTCGGGGAAGCGCTGGCGCTTGTAGACGGGCAGGGTGGAGCGCGGGAGCTTGGCGTTCTTCGCCGGGCTGAAGCTCCCCTCGGCGGCGTGCACGCCCTCGCGACCGTCGAATACCCAATCCGGCAGCGGTGCGCTGCTCATCGCCTTGCCGGCCACGATGTCGTCGGCGATCCATTGCGCGACCTGCTTCCAGCCGGCGGCCTGCCAGGTCTCGAACGGGCCCAGCGACCAGCCGTAACCCCAGCGGATCGCCAGGTCCACGTCGCGCGCGGTTTCGGCGATGTCGGCCAGGTGGTAGGCGCTGTAATGGAACAGGTCGCGGAATGTCGCCCACAGGAACTGCGCCTGCGGATGCTGGCTCTCGCGCAGCTTCTGGAATTTCTCGGCAGGATTGCGGGTCTTGAGGATCTCGACCACTTCCGGCGCGGCGGCGCGGTCGGCCGGACGGTAATCCTGCTTCTCGACATCGACCACCAGGATGTCCTTGCCGGCCTTGCGGAAGATGCCGGCGCCGGTCTTCTGGCCCAGCGCGCCCTTGCCGATCAGCGCCTGCAGCCACGCCGGCGATTTGAAATACGGGTGCCACGGATCGTCGGGCAGGGTATCGGCCATGGTCTTGATGACGTGGGCCATGGTGTCCAGGCCGACCACGTCCGAGGTGCGGTAGGTCGCCGACTTGGGCCGCCCCACCAGCGGTCCGCTGATTGCGTCTACTTCGTCGAAGCCGAGCTTGAACGCCGCGGTGTGGTGGATCGCGGCCAGGATGGAGAACACCCCGATCCGGTTGCCGATGAAGTTGGGGGTGTCCCGCGCGTAGACCACGCCCTTGCCGAGCGTGCTGGTCAGGAAGGTATCGAGGCCTTCCAGGACCTCGGGATCGGTGGATTTGGCCGGGATCAGTTCGGCCAGGTGCATGTAGCGGGGCGGGTTGAAGAAGTGCACGCCGCAGAAGCGATGCCGAAGTTCTTCGGGAAGAACTTCAGCCAACGTGTTGATTCCCAAGCCTGAAGTGTTGCTGGCGAGTACCGTATGGGCGGGAATGAACGGGGCGATCTTCCTGTACAGGTCCTGCTTCCAGTCCATCCGCTCGGCGATGGCTTCGATCACCAAGTCGCAGTCCCGCAGTTGCTCAAGCCCCGTCTCGTAGTTGGCGGCGGTGATGGCCTCCCCCAGCGACTTGCTCGCCAGCGGCGCGGGGCTGAGTTTGGCCAGGCCGGCAATCGCCTTGGTGACCACCCCATTGGGGTCGCCTTCCTTGGCTGGCAGGTCGAAGAGGACGGTGTCCACGCCGGCATTGACCAGGTGCGCAGCGATCTGCGCACCCATGACGCCGGCACCGAGCACGGCGGCACGACGTACGTGCAGTTTCTGAGACATGTGGGGTATCTCCTTGATAATGCTAATGGAAAAGTGTTAGCTGGCGTCGGCCTGGAAGCCGGCTGCGGCGAAACGGATGAGCGCCTTGGCGGCGCGCTGGCGATGGGTGGCTTCGGACACGCCCGCGGGTCGCTTGATCAGGCCGAAGTCGGCCATCGCATAGGTCAGCGCGCCGGACAGGAAGTCCAGCCGCCAGTACAGGGCTTCCTTGCCAAGCCCCGGCACGCACCCGGCCAGGGCCTTGGCGAACTCGCGCAGGACGTGGCCGTACTGGTCGGACAGGAACTTGCGCAGGCTGTCGTTGCTTTCGGCGTAGGCGCGGGCGATCACCCGGATGAACGCGCCACCGCCGTGGCGGTCCTGGGCCATCGCCAGCGCGGGCTCGACGAAGGCGGCCAGGATCGGCTCCAACTCCCCGGGATGCGCCTCCACCGCGCGCTGCAGGGCGGCCAGGCGCTCGCGGCTCATGTCGTCCATGCGTCGGCGGAACACCTCGTTGACCAGGTTTTCCTTGCTGCCGAAGTGGTAATTGACCGCCGCGATGTTGACATCGGCGCGGCTCGTGACCTGTCGTAGAGACGTCGATGCAAAGCCATGTTGCGCGAACAGTTCCTCCGCTGCGTACAGGATCCGGTCCTTGGTCGAGAAATGCGGCAGGGTCATCGGTCACCTCGTCGAATCAAACGCTTGTTTGATGCTACGGCCGGTGCGCCACGGCCGTCAATCGCCGGGCATCGGAAAGATGCGGACTGTCGGTGAAATCGGCTAGAATTCGCCGTAGCCATATCGGCCAAACCCGCGCCAGTACGCGGGTTTTTCTGTTATCTTCGGGCTTGCGACCTGTCGGTTTGCGGCCCGCCTCACTGGAGAATCCCATGGCGCTGGAGCGCACCCTTTCCATCATCAAGCCCGATGCCGTCGCCAAGAACGTCATCGGCGATATCTATTCCCGCTTCGAGAAGGCCGGCCTGAAGGTCGTCGCGGCCAAGATGAAGCACCTGTCCAAGCAGGAAGCGGAAGGCTTCTACGCCGTGCACCGCGAGCGCCCGTTCTTCAGCGCGCTGGTCAACTTCATGATCTCCGGCCCGGTGATGATCCAGGCGCTCGAGGGCGACAACGCCGTGCTCAAGCACCGCGACCTGATGGGCGCCACCAATCCGAAGGATGCCGCGCCGGGCACCATCCGCGCCGACTTCGCCGACAGCATCGACGCGAACGCGGTGCACGGTTCGGATTCGCTGGAGAACGCGGCGATCGAGATCGCCTATTTCTTCCCGTCGACCGACGTCTACACGCGCTGATCCGGCGATGAGCGATACGCGCACCCCGGCCATCGACATCGCCTTGCTGGGTGATGCCACGGGCGTGCGCGCCCCGGCGGTGGCGGCTCCGGCCGCCGCCGCGTCGAGGACCAATATCTTCGATTTCGACCGCGCCTCGCTCGAGCGCTTCTTCGAGGAAGAGCTGGGCGAGAAGAAATTCCGTGCGCAGCAGGTGATGAAGTGGATCCATCACCGCTACGTGACCGACTTCGGCGACATGACCGATCTCGGCAAGGTGCTCCGCGCCAAGCTCGAAGCGCGCGCCGTCGTGCATGCGCCGCAGGTGGTGCTCGACAAGGCGTCCGAAGACGGCACCCACAAGTGGCTGCTGGGCATGGACGCGAAGAACGCGATCGAGACCGTGTACATCCCGGACAAGGGCCGCGGAACGCTGTGCGTGTCGTCGCAGGTGGGTTGCGCACTCAACTGCCAGTTCTGCTCGACCGCGACCCAGGGCTTCAACCGCAATCTTTCGACGGCCGAGATCATCGGCCAGGTCTGGGTGGCCGCGCGCCACCTGGGCAACGTGCCGCACCAGCAGCGCAAGCTCACCAACGTGGTGATGATGGGCATGGGCGAGCCCCTCGCCAATTTCGAGAACGTGGTGCGCGCGATGAGCATCATGCGCGACGACCTCGGCTACGGCCTGGCGAACAAGCGGGTCACCCTGTCGACCGCCGGCATGGTGCCGATGATCGACAAGCTGGGCGAGGTCAGCGACGTGTCGCTGGCGGTGTCGCTGCATGCGCCGTTCGATGACCTGCGCAGCGAACTGGTGCCGTTGAACAAGAAGTACCCGGTCGCCGACCTGATGGATGCCTGCGTGCGCTATGCGCTGCGCAAGCGCGGCACCTCGGTCACGTTCGAATACACGTTGATGAAGGACGTCAACGACCAGCCCGAGCACGCGCGCGGTCTGGTCAAGCTGCTGCGCGAGTTCGATCGCCGCGTGCAGATGAAGGACGCCGCCAAGGTCAACCTGATTCCGTTCAACCCGTTCCCCGGCACGCGTTTCGCGCGACCGACGGACGAGGCGATCCGCGCATTCCAGAAACAGCTCAACAACGCGGGCATGATCGCGCCGGTACGCCGCACCCGTGGTGACGACATCGATGCCGCCTGCGGCCAGTTGAAGGGGCAGGTGATGGATCGCACCAGGCGTTCCGCCGAACACCGCAAGCGGCTTGTCGCGGCCGGGGTTTCCGATGCGGCGTGAACTTCCGGTGCTCGTGGTAGCTGCCTGCCTGCTGGCCTCCGGCTGCAGCAAGCTGGAGCGGCTGACCATCATCCGCCCGTCGGCGGAGCGCGGCGAATACACCAAGACCTCGCCCACCTACGACGTCAGTGGCGCGAATGCCCGTTCGCGCACCACCGATCCCACCCAGTTGCTGATGTCGGCCAGCGATCTCTACCTGAAAGGCGATCTTGCACAGGCCGAATCGTTGGCGCAGCGTGCGCTCAAGGCAGAACCGCGGTCTGGAGATGCCCATACCCTGCTCGGCGCGATCGCGAATGCCCGCGGCCAGGCAGCCGCTGCCGGCGTCCATTACGCCAAGGCGGTGGAGATCGCCCCCAAGACCGGGATCTACGCCAACAACTACGGAACCTGGTTGTGCGCCAACGACCAGGCGATGGCGTCGCTGGCCTGGTTCGATGTCGCCATCGCCGATCCTGCCTATCCCACCCGCGCCGCGGCACTGGCCAATGCCGGCAGTTGTGCCCGCCAGGCCGGTCAACTCGAACGCGCAGAGGCGAGCTGGCGGCAGGCGTTGGCGTTCGACCCTGGCAACGTGGCGGCCTTGTCCGGCATGGCAACGCTGCAGTTCTCGCGCAACCAATACCTCGATGCACGTGCGTTCACCGAACGCTGGCTGGCCGCCGCACCCGATGATGTGGATGGCCTGGGCCTGGCGATCCAGGTGGAACAGAAACTTGGCGACAATGCGGCCGCTTCGCGCTATCTTTCGCGTTTGCAGGCGATCCCCTCCGGTTCCGGCCCGGCCCCGCGCACGCAATGACCTCGAAACTCGCCCATCCCGACGACACCCACCAGACCCTTGCCGGGTGCGGGGAGCGTTTGCGCCTGGCGCGCGAGGCGTCGGGGCTGAGCGTGGACGACGTGGCGGCGCGCCTGCACATGCCGGCACGCGTGGTGAAGTCGCTCGAGGCGGAAGACTGGTCGCGCCTGGGTGCCCCGGTGTTCGTGCGTGGGCAAGTCCGCAGTTACTCCCGCCTGCTGGGATTGACCACGGCACCGATGATGGCCGCGTTGGACGTCGGCCCCGTTGAACCGTCCACGCTGGTCAGCCGCACGCACACGCCGAAGGCGCAGTGGTGGGCGGAGCAGATCGGGCGCCGGCTGGTGTACATCATCCTGACCCTGTCACTGGCGGTGCCGGCCTGGGTGGCGACCCGCCAGCACCTGTCGGGTGCCAGCGCAGGCACGACCCCGCTGGACGCCCCGACCGATCCGTCTGCACGCTTGCCTGGCGCGTCCGAGCCCGCCAGCCCTCGCACCGTGGTCGCCTCGATGGCGCCGGTGGCCACGCCCGCCATGCAAGCCGCTCCGGTGGGCGACATCGTGCTGCGCACCAGCGCAGAAAGCTGGCTGGACGTGGTCGCACCAGACGGTGCGTCCATCGAGAAAGGCCTCCTGCCTGCAGGCAGCGAGCGCCGTTATGCCGCGACTCAGGTCGCACGCCTGACCATCGGCAACGCGTCCGCGGCGCAGCTTGAACACCGCGGCCGCACCGTGGACCTGGCACCGTTCGCCCGCGCGAACGTTGCACGCTTTGCGGTATCCTCCGACGGTTCGCTCGTGGCAGCCGATTGACCGTCCGGTCGATCCTCGCGGGCACTCCCCAATCAGTGAAAATGTCCCGCCCGAGCATGGCGGGCGAGAGAAAGCATGGCGATCGACGACCTGCTCAACGAGCATGAACAGAGTGAGCGTGTCCGCGGCTGGATCCGCAGCAATGCCATCGGCCTGATCGGCGGCGTCGGCCTCGGCCTGGGCGCCATCTTCGGCTGGCAGTGGTGGCAGGCCCAGCGCACGCAGGCGCAGATGGGCGTGAATGCGCGCTACGCGCAAGCGATCGACGCCTATGAGGCGGGCACGCTGCCTGCGGACAAAGGCCGCGACACGATTGCCGCCCTTGGCAAGGGCAACCCGACGCTTGGCACGCTCGCGGCCCTGCAACTGGCCAAGGTGCAGGCCGAGGCGGGCAAGCGCGACGACGCCATCGCCACCCTGCGCAACCTGCGCGATGTCGACGCCGACCTCAGGCCGATCGTGCGCCAGCGCCTGGCGCGGTTGCTGCTCGATGCCAGCAAGCCCAAGGAGGCGTTGCCGTTGCTCGATGACGACAAGGATCCCTCCATGCTTGAGGTGCGCGGCGACGCCCGGTTCGCGCTGGGCGAACGCGCGCTCGCCCAGAAGGACTACCTGAAGGCGCTCGCGCTGGTCGACGTGGGTGCCCCGGAGCACCGCCTGTTGACCCTGAAGCTGATCGAAGCGGGCGGCACGCCGCCGCATACCGAGGACAACACCTGATGATCCACGCGTCGCATCGTTCCCTGCGCATCGTCGCCGCCACTGCGCTTGCGGTGGCCGTGCTCTCGGGTTGCTCCACCATCAAGAACGTCTTCGACGGCCGCGGCAAGGACAAGTCCACCGAGCCGACGGCGCTGGTGCAGATCAGCCCGAGCGTCAGCGTCAGCAAGCTGTGGAGCGCCTCGCTGGGCAAGGGCGAAGACAAGCTCGGGATTGGCCAGCATCCCACGATCGTCGACGGACGCGTGTATGCGGCGGCGATCGAAGGCGGCGTGTCCGCCTTCGACCTGCGCACCGGCCAGGCGCTGTGGCGCTACGCGTCGGAACTGCCGTTGAGCGGCGGTCCGGGGGCAGGCGAAGGCCTGGTCGTGGTGGGTAGCCTGGAGGGAGACGTGATCGCGCTGGACGCCGCGACGGGTGCCGAGAAGTGGAAGTCGAAGGTCTCCAACGAAGTCATCGCCGCGCCCGCGGTGGGCGGCGGGCTGGTGTTCGTGCATTCCAATGATGGCCGGGTGACTGCGCTCGATGCTGCCACCGGTGAACGCCGGTGGTTCTACAGCGCCGATATCCCGGCGCTGACCGTGCGCGGCACCGGTGGCATGACCGTGGGGCCGGGCATCCTCTTCGTCGGCAACGACAACGGCACGCTGGTGGCGCTGTCGACCACCGATGGCTCCCCGGTCTGGCGCACGCCGGTGGCCGAACCGGAAGGCCGCAGCGAGCTGGACCGCATGGCCGACGTGGACGGCGAGGCCGTGCTGGAGAACACCACCCTGTACGCCACCAGCCACAAGAACCACACCGTGGCGATCGACGGCCCCAGCGGCCAGGTCATGTGGGATCGCGGCAATGGCGGTGCGCGCGGCTTGGGCGTGAGCAATTCGGCGGTCGTCGTCACCGATCCGACCGGCAACGTCTTCGGCCTGGACAAGAACACCGGCGGCGCGCTCTGGCAGCAGTCGGGCCTGGCCTACCGCAATGTCAGCGCGCCTGCGATCCAGGGCGACTTCGCCGTGGTCGGCGACCTGGAGGGCGTGCTCCACTGGCTGCGCCTGAACGATGGCGCCTTCGCCGCGCGCTCCAGCCTGGGCGGCGCGATCACCGGCAAGCCGGTGGTGTCCGACGGCATCCTGGTGGTGCAGACCACCGAGGGCCAGCTCGCCGCATTCGCGCTGCAATAAGCGGCCTGGCCTGCCTTCGGGCTGGCATGCTCCCGCGGCCCCGGCTACCCTGCCGGGGCCGTCGTGTTTTTCGAACGACCGGTTTTACGTGACCGCGATCCGCGCCCTGCGCAAAGGTTGATCCATGCTTCCCCTCGTCGCCCTGGTCGGGCGCCCCAATGTCGGCAAGTCCACGCTGTTCAATGCGTTGACGCGCACCCGCGACGCGCTGGTGCACGACGAACCGGGCGTGACCCGCGACCGCAACTACGGCGTTTGCCGCCTGGTCGAAGGTCGCCCGTTCGTACTGGTCGATACCGGCGGCATCGCCGGCGAGGACGAAGGCCTGGCCGGTGCGACTGCGCGCCAGTCGCGTGCCGCGGCGGAAGAGGCCGACCTGATCCTGTTCATCGTCGACGGCCGCGAAGGCGCCTCGGCATTGGACGACGACATCCTGCGCTGGCTGCGCAAGCTGTCCAAGCCCACCTTGCTGATCGTCAACAAGGCGGATGGCATCGACCTGCAGTCGGCGCTCTCTGAATTCGCCCGCTACGGACTGGGCGATGCGTTGCCGACGTCGTCGGCGCACCGCACCGGCATCGACGAGGTGCTGGCCAGGGTGATGGAGCGCCTCCCGCAGGAAGGCAGCACGGAGACCCTGGACACCGACCCGACCCGCGTGCGCATCGCCTTCGTCGGCCGTCCCAACGTGGGCAAGTCGACGCTGGTGAACCGCATCCTGGGCGAGGAACGGATGATCGCCTCCGAAGTCCCGGGCACCACCCGCGACTCGATCGCGGTGGACCTGGAGCGCGAGGGCCGCAAATACCGGCTGGTCGACACCGCCGGCCTGCGTCGCCGGGCCAAGGTCGAGGAAGCGGTCGAGAAGTTCTCGGTATTCAAGACCCTGCAGGCGATCGAGCAGTGCCAGGTCGCGGTGCTGATGCTGGATGCCAGCGAAGGCGTCACCGACCAGGACGCGACCGTGCTCGGTGCGGTGCTCGACGCAGGCAAGGCGCTGGTGATCGCCATCAACAAGTGGGATGGCCGCACCGACTACGAGCGCCAGCAGGCCGAGACGCTGGTGGCGCGCAAGCTGAGCTTCGTGGAATGGGCCGAGAACGTGCGCATCTCGGCGCTGCACGGCTCCGGCCTGCGCGAACTGTTCCGCGCGATCCACCGTGCGCATGCCTCCGCGACCAGGGTGTTCAGCACCGCCGACGTCACCCGCGCGATCGAAGCCGCCTACGAGGCCAACCCGCCGCCGGTGGTGCGCGGGCACGTGCCGAAGATGCGGTTCGCCCATCCGGGCGCGGAAAGCCCGCCGACGTTCATCGTCCACGGCACCCGCCTGAAGTCGTTGTCTAACACCTACCAGCGCTACCTCGAGAACTTCTTCCGCAAGCGCTTCAAGCTGGTCGGCACGCCGATCCGCTTCCTGTTCCGGGAAGGCGAGAACCCGTACAAGGACAAGAAGAACGTCCTGACCGATCGCCAGGTCGCCAAGAAGCAACGCCTGATCCGCCGCGTGAAGCGCGCCAAGTAACCCCGATGATCCCGCGCGGCGACCTCACGCTGGGTATCCTGGCCGGCGGTCGGGCAAGCCGCCTTGGCGGGCGCGACAAGGCCTGGCTGGAGCGCGGCGGCACGGCCCAGGTGACGCGCATCGCGCGACGTTTCGATGGCGAATGCGCCACGGTCCTGGTCAGCGCGAATCGCGACCTGCCGCGTTACGCCGCGCATGGCCTCGCCACCGTCGTGGATCGGATCCCCGGCATCGGCCCGCTGGGCGGCCTCGAGGCACTGGCATCGGCCTGCGCGACCCCATGGCTGCTGACGGTTCCGGTGGATGTCGTGGACACCAACGACTGCCTGTTGCGCACGCTCGCAAGCGCAGGCGGCGAGGGGGCCGTTGCCGAGGACGACGACGGCCTGCAGCCGCTGGTTGCGCTGTATCGCCTTGCGCCCCTGCGCGACGCGGTGGATGCCGCGATCACGGCGAACGCGCTGTCGATCCAGGCGATGCAGGCAAGGATCCGGTTGCCCCGCGTGCGTTTTTCCGGCTTCCGCTTCGGCAACCTCAACACCCCGGAGGACCTGCGCCTGGCAGGCTATGCGGATGACTGACTTCCCTGTTTCGATCCTGTTCGACGAAGCCCGCGACATCCTGCGCCGGGTCGCCGCCGCGCATCGCCTGCCGGTCGAACAGGTGGCCCTGGCGCGCGCCCACGGCCGCGTGCTGGCGCACGACATCGTGGCGCCGATCGCGCTGCAGCCGTTCGACAACAGCGCGATGGATGGCTATGCCTGCCGCCACGCCGACTTGCGCGAGGACGATGCGGTGCGACTCACCCTGGTGGGCGAGCAATTCGCCGGCCGCGCGCTGGGCCTGCAGGTCGGCGCGGGCGAGTGCGTCCGCATCACCACCGGTGCGCCGATGCCGGCGGGCGCGGATACCGTGGTGATGCGCGAGGACACGCAGGTCGATGCGGATGCAGTGACCATGCCTGCCGGCATTCGCCCTGGCGCGAACGTGCGCAAGGCCGGCGAGGACGCGAGGCCCGGCGACCCGGTGCTGCGGGCGGGGACCCGGCTCAATGCCGTGCACGTCTCGTTGGCGGCGTCGCTGGGCCTGGAGCGGCTGCCGGTCTCGGCCAGGCCCACGGTCGCGGTGTTCACCACCGGCGACGAACTGGTCGAACCCGGCCTGCCGCTGCAACCCGGCGAGATCTACAACAGCAATCGCGAATTGCTGATGGGCCTGCTGCGCGCGGAAGGGCTGGAACCCGTCGCCTGGCCGACGCTTCCGGACGATCCTCTGCGGATGGCGTCGATGCTCCAGGACGCAGCTTCGAGCTTCGATGTGGTGATCACTTGCGGTGCGGTGTCCGCAGGGGAGAAGGACCACATTCCGGCCATGTTGCGGATACACGGCGCCGTGCATTTCTGGAAGGTGCGGATGAAGCCGGGGATGCCGCTGCTGGCCGGCCGATTGGCGAACGCGCAGTTCCTGGGCTTGCCGGGCAATCCGGTCTCGGTGCTGGCGACCTTTCTCACTCTGGGTCGCGTGCTGATCGACGGCATGCAGGGCAGGGCAGGTCAACCACCTCGCTTCGCACGGTTGCAGGTCGGAATGGAAAAAGCGCATCCACGCCGCGAGTTCGTGCGCGGGACGCTGCAGGTCGACGAGACGGGGACGCAATGGGTCATCCCCAACGCGGCAACCGGCTCGCACCGGTTGCGCGCGTCGGCGGACGCGGACGCCTTGCTGGTGCTGGCGGAAGGCGCGCAATCGCTGGCCAGGGGCGATGTCGTCGAAGTGCTCACCTATTGATCGACGATAATGGCCGCATGCAGATCCGCATCCTGAGTCCGAACGAGGCACACGCGCGCCAGCGTGCCGGCGCCGTGCTGGTGGACGTGCGCGCGGCGCATGAACGCGCGTTGGGGATGGCCGTCGATGCGTCCGGCATCGTCCGCGAAGCGTTGCAGGCCGACCCCACGGCGCATCTCCCGGATCCCGGCATGGAGATCCTGCTGATCTGCCAGCGCGGCGCTCGCTCGCTGCAGGTCGCAGAGATCCTCGCCGCGCGCGGCTATCGCAACCTGTCCTCCGTCGAAGGCGGCACCGATGCCTGGGACGCCGCCGGTCTGCCGATGCAGCGCGCCGACGTGGATGCCGATTTCAGCGAGCGCTATTCGCGGCACCTGCGCCTGCCGGATGTCGGCCTGCAAGGCCAGCAGGCGCTCGAGGCCGCGCGCGTGCTGCTGGTCGGCGCGGGTGGGCTGGGCTCGCCGGCGGCGTATTACCTGGCCGCGGCCGGCATCGGCACGCTGCGCATCGCCGATGACGACGTGGTCGATCGCAGCAACCTGCAACGGCAGATCCTGCACACCGACGCACGCATCGGCATGCCGAAGGTCGAATCCGCCACGCTTGCACTGTCGGCATTGAACCCGCGCACGCGCATCGAGGCCGTGCGCGAACGCATCACTTCGGACAACGTCGAACGCCTGCTCGATGGCATCGACGTGGTGGTGGATGGCGCCGACAATTTCCCCGCGCGCTACCTGCTCAACGATGCCTGCGTGAAGCTCGGCAAGCCGCTGGTGTATGGCGCGGTGCATCGCTTCGAGGGCCAGGCCAGCGTGTTCGATGCCGGTCGCCATCGCGGAAGTGCGCCTTGCTATCGATGCCTGTTCCCGGAACCACCGCCGCCCGAGTCCGCGCCGAACTGCGCCGAAGCGGGCGTGCTCGGCGTGCTGCCGGGCGTGATCGGCCTGCTGCAGGCCACCGAGGCGATCAAGTTGCTGCTGGGCATCGGCGACCCGTTGCGCGGGCGCCTGCTGCAGTTCGATGCGCTGGCGATGCGGTTCCGCGAAACCCGGTTGCTGCCCGACCCGCAATGTCCGGTCTGCGCGCCCGGGTGCGCTTTCCCTGGTTATGTCGATTACGCGGCGTTCTGCGCCGGAGGCGAGGCTTGATGGTGGTGGAGACGAAGCGCGCAGGCGGGTTGTCGCGCCGGTGGCGGTGGCTGGCAGCGGTGGCGCTGTTGTTGTCCTCGGCATGGGCGATGGCCGCCGACCAATGCCCCGCATTGCGCGATCGACAGGGCGATACCGAGGTCGCGACCCGCATCGCCGCGATCGCCTGCGACGAACACCTGCGCTGGAACCGCCCCTTCATCGATGCGGACGGCCGGCTGGCCAGCCTCGCGGTGTACGAGGCCGAAAGCCGCGGCCTGCAGGATGGCGGCTCGCCGTGGCGCCGGGTCGCGTTCTACTGGCAGTCCACCGGCCTGCTGTCGCCGATGGCCGCCAAGTCGGGCGCCACCGACTGCAACTACGCGATCAACAGCAGCTACCCCGGCCTGGGCTGCCGCGGCTTCATCGTCGACAACCCGTGGTCGGCGGCCTTCATCACCTGGGTGATGCAGCGCGCCGGCGTGCCCGGCTTCGTCAGTTCGGCCAGCCATTTCGACTATGTCCGCGCGGCGCGCACCAATCCCGCGCGCAGTCCGTACGTGTTCCTGGATCCGATGGCCGCCGCCCCCGCGGTCGGTGACTTGCTGTGCTACGTGCGCACCAATCGCGTGTATGGCCATCGCGGGCTCGCCAGCGCCATCGACGGCGGCACTACGGGACTCGCCATGCATTGCGATGCGGTGGTCGCGGTCAATCCCGGCGGCGACGGCAAGGCCTATGCCATCGGCGGCAATGTGCAGCAGGCGGTCACGATGCGCCAGTTCAACCTCAATGCCAGCGGGCAGTTGTGGGGCGTGCCGCAGCGCACCGAGGGCGATGTCGAGTGTTCGCCGGACACGCAGTCCGCGTGCAATTTCAACCGCCAGGACTGGGCGGTGCTGCTCAAGCTCAAGTCGCAGGCGGAACTGGCCCTGATCGGCCCGGTGCAGCCGCCGACCTACATGCCCAACCAGGTGGTGCCGCAGGCATGTTGCGTGAATTGCGTGGTGGGTTCGGGCGTGCCGCGTTGCCCGGCACCCGGCCAGCCGCCCCTGCAGCCGCAGCCGCAAGGGCAGCTGCAGGGCTCTGAATGACCCTCAGGGGGTGGTCGCCGCCGGCTTGGCGCGCGACCGCGGCTTGGCGCGGTGGTCGACCTGCACGCCCAGGACGACGTGGCAGTGGATGCAGCTGTAGCTGAGGCAGCGCGCGTTGCTGGTGCCATCCGCCACGCCGACGACGTTCTCGATATTGACGTGCAAGACGCGCTTGCCGCACTTGGGACATTCGCCGTGGATCATCGCCATGTGGCCCCCTGTAGGGTCTCGCTGCCGGCCGACGGCGGTCTCAGGAAGAGCGCGTGCGCGCCTCGAAGGCGGCCAGCTGCTCCGGCGTGGCTTCGGCCTGGTGCCGCGCCTTGAAGTCAGCGAAGGGCATACCGTACACCGCTTCCCGCGCCTCGTCGCGGGTCATCGGCTGGCCGCTCGCCTCGGCCGCCTCGCGGTACCAGTCGGCCAGGCAATTCCGGCAGAACCCGGCCAGGATCATCAGGTCGATGTTCTGCACGTCGGGGCGCTCGACCATCAGGTGGTCGCGCAGGCGGCGGAACGTGGCGGCTTCGAGTGCGGTGTTGTCGACGGGTGCGGTCATCGGCGTGCCTGGGTGGGCGATAATGCGGGCCCGACTGTAGCGCAACGCCACCGCATGCCCGCCAAGATCCTCGACGGAAAGCGCATCGCCGACGACCTCCTGCTCACCCTCAAGGCGCAGGTCGACGCGCGCGTGGCCGCCGGCAAGTCGCGGCCCGGGCTGGCGGTGGTGCTGGTCGGCCAGGATCCGGCCAGCCAGTCCTACGTGCGCAACAAGCGCCGGGCGGCGGAGAAAGTGGGCATCGAGGCGCTGGACTTCGACCTGCCGGCGGGCACCACCGAAGCCGAGCTCCTCGCGCTGGTCGATCGCCTCAATGCCGACCCCAAAGTGCACGGCATCCTGATCCAGTTGCCGTTGCCCGGCATCCGCGACGCCACCGCGTTGATCGAACGCATCCATCCCGACAAGGACGTGGACGGCTTCCATCCGGAGAACGTCGGCCACCTGGCCCTGCGCCAGTTCGGCCTGCGTCCATGCACCCCGCGCGGCATCACCACGCTGCTGGCCTACACCGACAAGCCGGTGCGTGGGCAGAGCGCGACCATCGTCGGCGTGTCCAACCACGTCGGCCGGCCGATGGCACTGGAGCTGCTGATCGCAGGCTGCACGGTCACCAGCTGCCACAAGTTCACCCCGCTGGACGTGCTGAAGCGCCACGTCGGCGAAGCCGACATCCTGGTGGTCGCGGTCGGCCGCCCCGGGCTGATCCCGGGCGACTGGATCAAGCCGGGCGCGGTGGTGATCGATGTGGGCATCAACCGCCTGGACGATGGGCGCCTGGTAGGCGACGTCGGTTTCGCCGAGGCCGCGACCCGCGCCAGCTGGATCACCCCGGTGCCCGGCGGCGTGGGGCCGATGACCGTGGCCACGCTCATGCAGAACACCCTGGAAGCGGCGGAGCTGGCTGATTCGCGCTGAAGTTCACCTCTCCCCTTGTGGGAGAGGTCGAAGCGGCAAGGCCGCTTCGGGAGAGGGGGCTTTTGCCGATAGGAGCAACCCCCTCCCAGCCTCCCCCTGCTTCGCAAGGGGAGGAGACAAGCGCTTCGCAGGGGAAGGAGCAAACCGGCTAGAATGGCGCGCTTCACAAGCCACCGGACCCCGCATGCTCCGCATCCAGGCTGAAGCGCTCACCTACGACGACGTCTCGCTCGTCCCCGCGCACTCGACG
Source organism: Thermomonas sp. (assembly GCA_035408605.1). Lineage (GTDB taxonomy): Bacteria > Pseudomonadota > Gammaproteobacteria > Xanthomonadales > Xanthomonadaceae > Thermomonas. The sequence continues at coordinate 16,581 of DAOOCX010000039.1, forward strand.
ATCCTGCCCAAGGACGTCACCCTGACCACCCGCCTGACCAAAGGCCTCTCGCTGCGCTTGCCGATCGTGTCCGCGGCCATGGACACCGTCAGCGAATCGCGCCTCGCGATCGCCCTGGCCCAACTGGGCGGCATCAGCATCATCCACAAGAACATGAGCGCCGAGGCGCAGGCTGCGCAGGTCGCGCGGGTCAAGAATTTCGAGGCGGGCGTGATCCGCGATCCGTTCACCGTAGGCCCCGACGCCACCATCGGCGAAGTCCTGCGCCTGACCCGCGCCCGCAACATCTCCGGCGTGCCGGTCGTGGACGAGTCGGGACAACTGGTTGGCATCGTCACCGGCCGCGACATGCGCTTCGAGAAGAAGCTGGACGATCCGGTCCACCACATCATGACCAAGAAGGATCGCCTGGTCACGGTCAAGGAAGGCGCGTCGGACGACGAAGTGATCGGCCTGCTGCACAAGCACCGCATCGAGAAGGTGCTGGTGGTGAGCGACGACTTCGCCCTGCGCGGCCTGATCACGGTCAAGGACATCCAGAAGAAGTCGGACAACCCGAACGCCGCCTACGACAGCCGCGAACGCCTGCTGGTCGGCGCCGCGGTCGGCGTGGGCGGCGATACCGAGCAGCGCATCGAGGCCCTGGTCGCCGCCGGCGTGGACGTCGTGATCGTGGATACCGCGCATGGCCATTCGCAGGGCGTGATCGACCGCGTGGCGTGGGCGAAGAAGCGCTTCCCGTCGTTGCAGGTGGTCGGAGGCAACATCGTCACCGGCGATGCCGCGCTGGCCTTGATGGATGCCGGCGCGGACGCGGTGAAGGTCGGCGTGGGCCCGGGTTCGATCTGCACGACGCGAATCGTGGCCGGCGTTGGCGTGCCGCAGGTCACCGCGGTGTCGATGGTCGCCGAGGCGCTGCAGGACCGCATCCCGCTGATCGCCGATGGCGGCATCCGCTATTCCGGCGACATCGGCAAGGCGATCGTCGCCGGCGCGTCCAGCGTGATGATCGGTGGCCTGTTCGCTGGCACCGAGGAAAGCCCGGGCGAGACCGAACTGTTCCAGGGCCGCAGCTACAAGAGCTACCGCGGCATGGGTTCGCTGGGCGCGATGGAGAAGGGCAGCAAGGATCGCTATTTCCAGGACGCAAGCGACGCCGACAAGCTGGTGCCGGAAGGCATCGAGGGTCGCGTGCCGTATCGCGGCCCGCTGAGCGGCGTGGTCCATCAACTGGTCGGCGGGCTGCGCGCCACGATGGGGTATGTCGGTTGCGCCACCATCGAGGAGATGCGCACCAAGCCGTCCTTCGTGCAGGTCACCGGCGCCGGCCAGCGCGAGAGCCACGTGCACGACGTGCAGATCACCAAGGAACCGCCGAACTACCGCGCGTCCTGATGCCATCCACGAAGGGGTGAGGCGGTGCGTTCGCGAACCACTGGTTCGCGCATCGCCGAGCGCCCGGCCATGGATGGCCGGGCAGGCGCATATCGAAGCCGGGTAGTGGGGCCATGGACGGCAACGAAAATTTTTGCCGAAGCCAACGCACGGACCCAAGATGATGACCAACATCCACAACGACAAGATCCTCATCCTGGATTTCGGCGCGCAGTACACCCAGCTGATCGCCCGCCGGATCCGCGAGATCGGCGTGTACTGCGAGATCTGGGCCTGGGATCACGATCCCGCGGAGATCGCCGCGTTCGGCGCGAAGGGCATCATCCTCTCTGGCGGGCCGGAATCGACCACCGAAGCGGGCAGCCCGCGCGCACCGCAGCAGGTCTTCGAGTCGGGCGTGCCCTTGCTCGGCATCTGCTACGGCATGCAGACCATGGCCATGCAGCAGGGCGGCATGGTCGAGGGCGGCCACCACCGCGAGTTCGGCTACGCCGAGGTCGAAGTCACCACCCCGAGCGCGCTGCTCGACGGATTGCAGGACAAGCCGGGGCTGCCCGCGCGGCTCGACGTCTGGATGAGCCACGGCGACCGCGTCACTGCGCTGCCGAGCGGATTCAACGTGATCGCGCGCACCGCCGGCGTGCCGATCATCGCGATGGCCGACGAGGCCCGTCGCTGGTACGGCGTGCAGTTCCATCCCGAAGTCACCCACACCAGTTCCGGCGAACTGATGTTGCGCCGCTTCGTGGTGGACATCTGCGGCTGCCGCACACTGTGGACTGCCGCCAACATCATCGAAGACCAGATCGCCCGCGTGCGCGCGCAGGTCGGCGACGACGAGGTCGTCCTGGGGCTGTCCGGTGGCGTCGATTCGTCTGTCGTTGCCGCGCTGCTGCATCGCGCGATCGGCGACAGGCTGACCTGCGTGTTCGTCGACACCGGCCTGCTGCGCTGGAACGAAGGCGACCAGGTGATGGCGATGTTCGCCCAGAACATGGGCGTCAAGGTCCTGCGCGTGAACGCCGCCGACCGATATTTCGACAGGCTGCGGGGCATCGAGGATCCGGAAGCGAAGCGCAAGGTCATCGGCAACCTGTTCGTCGAGATCTTCGACGAGGAATCGCAGAAGCTCGCCAACGCGAAGTGGCTGGCGCAGGGCACGATCTACCCGGACGTGATCGAGTCGGCCGGCAGCAAGACCGGCAAGGCGCACGTGATCAAGAGCCACCACAATGTCGGCGGCCTGCCGGAACACATGAAGCTCGGCCTGGTCGAGCCGCTGCGGGAACTGTTCAAGGACGAGGTGCGCCGGCTCGGGATTGCCCTCGGCCTGCCGCGCGACATGGTCTACCGGCATCCGTTCCCGGGCCCCGGCCTGGGCGTGCGCATCCTGGGCGAAGTGAAGCGCGAATACGCCGAACTGCTGGCGCAGGCCGACCACATCTTCATCGACGAACTGCGCAAGGCCGGCCTGTACGACCGCACCAGCCAGGCGTTCGCGGTGTTCCTGCCGGTGAAGTCGGTTGGCGTGGTCGGCGACGCCCGCGCCTACGAATGGGTGATCGCGTTGCGCGCGGTCGAGACCATCGATTTCATGACCGCGCACTGGGCGCACCTGCCGTACGAGTTCCTGGGGACCGTGTCCAACCGGATCATCAACGAACTGCG
>DAOOCX010000040.1:0-19117 GCA_035408605.1 Thermomonas sp.
GACTTCTGCGGGATCCCGCGCAACAGCATGATCGCCTCCGCCAGGACCAGCTCGGCCACGCTGCGGGTGTTGGAGTAGGGCGCGTTGAACACCGGGACGCCGGCCAGTTCCGCAGCCTCCAGGTCCACCTGGTTGGTGCCGATGCAGAAGCAGCCGACCGCCAGCAGGCGCCTGGCATCGGCCAGCACGCCGGCGGTCAGCTGGGTGCGCGACCGGATGCCGATGAAGTGGGCGTCGGCGATCGCCTGGCGCAGCTCGTCCTCCGGCAGCGACTTGGCGTGGGTGACGATATTGCTGTAGCCGGCCGCCCGGAACGTCTCCACCGCATTGGGGCTGATGCCCTCGAGCAGCAGCACCTTGATGTCCTGCTTGGGGTAGGAGGTTTTCTTCGGGGCCATGGCACGGCAACAGGCGAGGGGAGCCGCACTATGCCAGATGCAAGGCGGCTTTTGCCGCACTGCGTCATGCCATTTCGGCGCGCGTCCATGCCGTGTCCACGCGCCGGGAAAGTTGCGGCTGAAACCGCACTGCCATGCGCGCCGCGGGCGCTGGACGCATCGGTGCGCGGCTGGCACGCTGCGGGCTCCCTCGCGTCGCCATCGCCCATCCCATGACCGACCCCCGCATCGCCGACCTGCAAGCGTCGGTGCCCGGCCTGCGCCTGAAGACCGACCCCGCCGACCTCGAGCACTACGGCCGCGACTGGACCCGGCGCTGGACGCCGGCACCGCTCGCGATCGCCTTGGCGGGCAATGTCGAGGAGGTGCAGTCGATCGTGCGCTGGGCGAAGGCGAATGCGGTCGCCATCGTCCCGTCCGGCGGCCGCACGGGATTGTCCGGTGGCGCTGTGGCGGCGAACGGCGAACTGGTGGTCAGCCTGGAGCGAATGAACCAGGTGCTCGGGTTCGATGCGATCGACCGCACGCTGACGGTGCAGGCCGGCATCCCGCTGCAACTGGCGCAGGAGGCGGCACGCAGCCATGGCCTGCAGTACCCGGTGGATTTCGCCGCACGCGGCTCCTGCAGCATCGGCGGCAACATCGCGACCAATGCCGGCGGCATCCGCGTGGTCCGCTACGGAAACACCCGCGAATGGATCGCCGGGCTGAAGCTGGTCACCGGCGATGGCGAGCTGCTGGACGTCGGCCGCAGCCTGGTCAAGAACTCCAGCGGCTACGACCTGCGCCACCTAGCGATCGCGTCCGAGGGCACGCTGGGCATCGTGGTCGAGGCCACGCTGAAACTCACCGATCCGCCCCCACCGACCAACGTGATGCTGCTGGCGCTGCCGTCGTTCGATGCGCTGATGCAGGTGTTCGATGCGTTCCGCGCGCGGCTGCCGCTGCAGGCATTCGAATTCCTCACCGACCGCGCGCTGCACCATGTGCTGGCGCACGGCGCGCAGGCCCCATTTGCGGAAACCCATCCGTATTACGTGGTGACCGAATTCGCCAGCGACGAAGGCAGCGAAACCGAAGCCCTCGCTGCGTTCGAGCAGTGCATGGAGGCCGGCCTGGTCAGCGACGGCGTGATCAGCCAGAGCGACGCACAGGCCGCGCAGCTGTGGCGCTTGCGCGAAGGCATCACCGAAAGCCTGGCGAAGCATGTGCCGTACAAGAACGACATATCGGTGCGCCTGTCTGCGATGCCGGCCTTCCTCGCCGAGACGCAGGCGTTGCTGGGCGAGGCCTATCCGCACTTCGACGTGGTCTGGTTCGGCCACATCGGCGACGGCAACCTGCACATCAACGTGCTCAAGCCGGATGACATGGCGCAGACGGACTTCGTCGCCGATTGCGATCGCGTCACCAAGTTGCTGGCCGAACGCCTGCACGCGCATGGCGGCAGCATCTCCGCCGAGCACGGCATCGGCCTGGTCAAGAAGCCCTATCTGTCGAGCACGCGCAGCGCCACGGAGATCGCGACGATGCGCGGGATCAAGGCGGTGCTGGATCCGGCCGGGATCATGAATCCGGGCAAGTTGTTCGACTGATCAGCGGGCGGCAAGACGCGCGTTGAGGCGCTCGCGGATCGCCGGCCATTCCGGCGCGGTGATCGAATACGTGTAGGTGTTGCGCAGCGAGCCGTCCTTGTGTCGCTTGTGCGCGCGCAGGATGCCGTCGCGTTGCGCGCCCAGCCGTTCGATCGCTGCCTGCGAGCGCAGGTTGAGATGGCTGGTGTGGAAGAACACCGACTGCGCGCCAAGCGTATCGAAGGCGTGGCCGAGCATCAGCCGCTTGTTGGCGGTGTTGACGTGGCTACGCCACACCGACGCGGCGTGGAAGGTGTAGCCGATCGCCAGCGTGGGCACGCTCATGTCGATGTCGTAGAAGCGCGTGCTGCCGACCACGCGCTCATCGCTGACGATGGCGAACGGCAGCTCGCGGCCGGCGTCGCGCATCGCCAGGGCATGCTCGACCCACGCCGGGATGCCCTCCCGGCCCGGCACGTTGACGTAGTTGAGCGCACCGATGTCGCCATCGTCCACCGCGTCCTGCAGCGGCGCGATGTGCTCCCGCGCCAGCGGCGCCAGGCGGATGCCGTGGCCGGCGAGGGTGACGGAGGCAAGGGTGGAATTCATGTGCTTTGGCTCGTCATTCCCGCAACGGCGGGCATCGTTTCGCAGCCGCACGGCTGTGTATCCAGCGTCTGACTTGTTTGGATGCAACCGCTGGATCCCCGCCTTCGCGGGGATGACAGCAGCGGCCTTGCTCAGTCCGCGCGTCCGGCGAACTCGCCGGTCGCCGTGTTGACCCACACCTTCTCACCGTTGCCGATGTACTCCGGCACCATGATCTCGATGCCGGTGCTCAGGCGCGCGGGCTTCGGGCGCTTGGTCGCGGTGCCGCCCTTGAGTTCCGGCGGCGTCTCGACCACTTCGATCGCCACGCTGGCCGGCAACTGGATGGCCACCGGCAGGTCGTCGATGATCTGCACGTAGCAGCCGGTCAGGTCGTCGACGATGTAGCCGGCGGCGTCGCCGACCACCTCGGCATCCAGCGTGTAGGGCGTGTAGTCCTCGTCGTCCAGGAACACGAACGCGTCGCCGTCCTTGTACGAATAGGTGACCTGCCGGCGCGAGAGCTCGACGTCCTTCAACTCGTCGTCGCCGCCCACGCTGATGTCCAGCTTGGTGCCGCCCGGCACGCTGTACATGGTGAAGCGGAACTTGACGTTGCCGCCGCGGCCCTGCGGGCTGCTGCGCTCGATGTCGCGGATCTGGTAGACGCTGCCGTTGTGTTCGACGACGTTACCCTTCTTGATGTCGTAAGCCTTCATGGGATGTCTTCTATCGGGAGGTTTGGAGGGCGCGGTAGATGCGCTCGTTGAAATACCAGGTGAGCAGGCCCCAGCACAGGCCGCCGATCGCGCACAGCGGCAGGGCGACGGCGAGCAGCAGCGGGAACCTGGGATGCGCAGCGCCGAACTGGACCAGCATCATGATGGCGAGGAAGGCGAACATCAGCCCGCCCCAGAACGCCACGCCTTTCAGCAGCACGAAACGCCACATGCCGCGCGCGCGGATCGCCGGCCATTTCTGCGCGACCCAGCGCTCCGCGCGCGAACCGTAATCGGTCACTTCGGCGCCAGGCGGGTGGCGCCGTCCAGGCGGATGGTCTCGCCGTTGAGGTAGGTGTTGCCGAGGATGTACCCGACCAGGTCGGCGAATTCTTCCGGCTTGCCCAGCCGCGACGGGAACGGGATCGAGGCCGCCAGCGACTGCTGCACGTCGTCCGGCATGCCATCGACCATCGGCGTCCAGAAGATGCCGGGTGCGACCGTCATCACGCGGATGCCGAAACGGGCCAGTTCGCGCGCCATCGGCAGGGTCATGCCGACCACGCCACCCTTGGATGCCGAATACGCGGCCTGGCCGATCTGGCCTTCGTACGCCGCAACCGACGCGGTGTTGACGATCACGCCACGCTCGCCGTCGACACCCGCTTCGTTGCCCTGCATGCGTTCGGCGCAGGCCTTGGCCACGTTGAAGCTGCCGACCAGGTTGACCATCACCGTGGCCTGGAACTGCGACAGCTTCATCGCGCCATCGCGGCCCAGCACGCGGCCGGCACCGAGGATGCCGGCGCAGTTGATCGCGACGTTCAGGCCACCCAGGAAGTCCCTGGCGGCGTCGACGTTGGCAATGACGCCGGCTTCGTCGGTGACGTCGGTGCGGAAGTAGCGCGCGTTCGCTTCGCCCAGTTCGGCCACTGCGGCCGCGCCCTTGTCGTCGTTGACGTCGAACAGCGCGACCTTGCCGCCGTGCGCGACCAGGTGCCGTGCCACCGCGAAGCCGAGGCCGGAGACGCCGCCGGTGATGACGGCACGGGCGTTGGAGAGTTGCATGGGGAGTTCCTGCGGGCGGAAACCCGCGATTTTACCGAAACAGCGGGGAGCGACGGGATGGGCGCCGGGCTGCGAAGCGTGCGCCATGGGTGAGGGCGCGCCGGATCGCGCGGCATCGCCGCGCGGCGTGCGCGAACGCCCGGCACGCTGTGCCGGGCAGGGTCGGCTTGCCGAGCGCACGCCGGCGATATCGAACAGGCCGTTCGCATCGAGGCGCGAGCAGCCCCCAAGCGCCCATCCGGTCGCGGGCTATCCCGAAGCCAGGTCCAGCAGATAGAACGTATTGCAACCACCATGGCCGGTCGCACCCATCGGCCCGTCGATCCGGCGGAAACCGCTGCGTTCGTACAGCCGCATCGCCGCATCCATGCCGGTCAGGGTTTCCAGGTAGCACTGGTGGAATCCCGCATCCCGCGCGGCCTGCAGGCAGCGCGCCATCATCGCCGCGCCGGCGCCGATCCCGCGCGCCTCCGGGAGGAAATACATCTTGCGCAGCTCGCAGGTCTCGCCGCTATCGCCGGCCAGCGGCGCCACCCCGGCACCGCCGAGGATGCGGCCCTCGCGTTCGACCACGAAGTACGCATGCCGCGGTTCGGCGTAGGCACGCGACATCCAGTCCACCTCCGGGTCGCTGATCGCGAAGCCGCAACCGGTCGCGCCGAATTCCGGCATCACCGTGCGGATGATCGCGGCCATCGCGGCGTCGTCATCCGCTGTGATCGGGCGTATCGAGGTGCCTGCGTGGAGCGCCATTTTCAGTCCTGTTGCGCGATGACGCGCTTGGCGAATTCGCCCGGCAACAACCCGGGCGCGAACAGGAACCCCTGGCCAACCTTGACCCCAAGACGGATCAGGAAGTCGCGCTGGGATTCGGTTTCGATGCCCTCGGCGACCAGGCCCAGGCCCAGGCTGCTGGCGATGCCGGCGACGGCCTGGCAGATCGCCACGTCGGACGGTTTGCCCGGCACGCCCTTGATGAAGGTCTGGCTGAGCTTGAGCGCATGGATCGGCAGGCGACGCAGGTAGTTGAGTGCGCTGTAGCCCTCGCCGAAATCGTCGATCGACAACTGCACGCCGAGCCGGCGCAGGCGGTCGAACACCTCGAGCGAATCCGCCGCGTCATCGACCAGCACGCGCTCGGTCAGTTCCAGTTCCAGCGCATGCCCGGGCAGGCCAGCGTCCTGCAGCACGCGTTGCACGCCCTGGCCGAAGTCCTCGGCCAGGAATTGCCGGTAGGACACGTTCACCGCGACCCGCTGGATCGGCAGGTCCTGTTCGCGCCAGCGGCGCATCTGCGCACAGGCTTCCTGCAGCACCCATTGGCCGATGCGGATGATGTCGCCGGTGGTCTCCGCCAGCTCGATGAAGCGGTCCGGGCGCATTTCCCCGAGTTGCGGGTTGCGCCAGCGCACCAGCGCCTCTGCATAGAGGATGCGGCCGGTGCGCAGGTCGACCTGCGGCTGGTAGACCAGGTGGAACTCGCCCTTGTCTAGCGCGCGGCGCAGCTGGGTCTCGGTCTGCAGCCGCTCGTGCTGCCGGCTGGCCAGCTCCGGCGAGAACGACTGGAAGCCGTTGCGCTGCCGGCGCTTGCTGTCGTACATCGCCACGTCGGCGCTCTGGATCAGCTGGTTCGGGGTCTCGCCATCGTCCGGCGCGCGGGCGATGCCGATGCTGGTGGTGACGTTGAACTCGTCCTTGCCCAACCGGAACGGTTCGCCGAAGGCCTGCTGGATCTGCTTCGCCAACCGTTGCGGGCGTTCGTGGTCGTCGTCGGCGCGGCAGGCCACCAGGAACTCGTCGCCGCCGAAACGCGCGATCAGGCCCTCGCTACCGACCGCGCCGGCGATGCGTTGCGCGGCATCGACCAGCAGGGTGTCGCCGGCGTTGTGGCCAAGCACGTCGTTGACGATCTTGAAGCGATCCAGGTCGATGTACAGCAGGCACAGGCCGGACCGCCCCGGGTTGCGCATGCGCAGGGTGATCTGTTCCAGGATCGCGTCGCGGTTCATCAGGCCGGTGAGGGCATCGGTCTGCGCCTGCAGGCGCAACGCATGTTCGGCGTGCTTGCGCTCGGTGATGTCCTGCAGGGTCCCGCTGAGGCGGTCGCTGCCGGGATCGTGCGGGTCGGGTTCGCCGATCATGCGGACCCAGAACGGACTGCCGTCGGCCTGCGCGCCCTGCAGTTCCAGCTCGAAGCCGGTGCCGTCGCAGATCGATTCCAGGGTGCGGCGCAGGCGCTCGCGGTCGTCCTCGCGCAGGCAGGCCAGCACCTGCTCCATGGCGTCGAGGGCCTGTGCCGCGCCCAGGATCCGGCTGGCCTCGCGGGTCAGGTACAAGGCGCCGCTGGCGCGGTCCCATTGCCAGCCACCGATCTGCGCCAGTTCCTGCACGCGGTCGAACAGCGCCTTGTCGCGTTGCAACTCGGTGATGTCGCTGCTCAGGGTGAGCACCATGTCCGCCTGGTCGGCACCCGGCGCGAACTGCGGTACCGCCGTCACCGACAACCACAGCAGGCGCTGCGTGCTGCGCCGGAACAGGCCGAGCACCTGGCTGCTGACCGCCTGCCCGGTGGCCAGCGCCCGCGAGGCCGGATGCGCCTCGAACGGAAGGAAGCGACCGTCCTCATCGACCACCAGCCAGTCGTTCCAGTCCGGCTCGACGTGGATGGACTCGTCGCCGCCGATGCCGTAGATCCGGCTGGCGGCGGCGTTCATGTAATGCACGCGGCCCTGCCGGTCCTGCAGGGTGATCGCCTTGTCGATGCCCTCGATCAGGCTGTTGTAGCGGACCTCGGCGTCGTGGCGCGCGCTGAGGTCGCGGGCCACCGCCACCATCGCGTCCTGGCCGTCATAGAGCAGGTTGGCCGAATGCACCTCCACCGGGAAGCGGGTGCCGTCGGCGCGCATGTTGGTGACCTCGATGACGTAGGTCTCGCCGCGGTCGAGCGTCTCCAGCACCGGCACCAGGTGGTCGCGCGGCAGGTCCGGGTTCAGCACTTCGATCGGCTGGCCGATGATGTCCTCGCGCGGCCGGTTGTAGGCGCGCATGCCGGCCTTGTTGAGGTCGAGCACGGTGCCGTCGCGGGCGAGCACGCTGACCGGGTCCGGCACCGCATCGAACAGGGCGCGGTAGCGCAGGTTGCCGGCCTCGATTGCCGCCTGCGCGCCGTCCAGCGCGTCGCCCGCGCGCAGGAGCAGGGCATGCAGCGCGGGCGAGATGCCTGGGCCTGCGGCGGCAGCGCGCAGGGCCTGCGCGAGTGCATCGGTGCTGGTCGATGCCATGTCCGATGGGGCGGGAAGCGGCGGCACGGACGGCGCGTTCATCCGGCGCCCAGGGCCTTGCCGACCTTGCTGCCGGTGTCGCGTCCCAGCAGGCCGGCCAGCCAGCGGCCGGTCTCGGCCAGCAGCGGGAGGTCGATGCCGGTGCGGATGCCTAAACCGTGGAGCATGTAGACCACGTCCTCGCTGGCCACGTTGCCGCTGGCGCCCTTGGCGTAGGGGCAGCCGCCGGCGCCGGACACCGCGCTGTCCACCACCGCCACGCCTTCCTCCAGGCAGGCCAGCACGTTGGCCAGCGCCTGTCCGTAGGTGTCGTGGAAATGGATCGCCAGCGCCGCCATCGGCACCTCGGCGGCGACCGCTTTCAGCATCGCGCGCGCCTTCGCCGGCGTGCCGACGCCGATGGTGTCGCCCAGCGAGACCTCGTAGCAGCCCATCGCGTGCAGGTCGCGGGCGACGCGCACCACGTCGGCCAGCGGCACCTCGCCCTGGTAGGGGCAGCCGAGCACGGTGGAGACGTAGCCGCGCACGCGCACGCCATCCGCGTTCGCGCGTTGCAGGACCGGGCGGAAGCGCTCCAGCGACTGCGCCACGGTGGCATTGGTGTTCCTGAGGTTGAAGGCCTCGGAGGCCGCGGTGAACACCGCGACTTCGGCCGCGCCGGCCGCGCGCGCGCGTTCGTAGCCCTGTTCGTTCGGCACCAGCACCGGATAGGAAATCCCCGGCGCGCGGGTGATGCCGGCCAGTACTTCGGCGGCATCGGCCATCTGCGGCACCCATTTCGGGCTGACGAAAGCGGTGGCCTCGATGCTGCGCAGGCCGGTGCGCGACAGCCGGTCGATCAGTTCGATCTTGGCCGTCGTGCCGATATCGACCGACTCGTTCTGCAGGCCATCGCGCGGACCGACCTCGACGATGCGGACCTCGGCAGGAAACGTCATGTCAGTTGCCATCGGTTGCGGGTGGCGTGGGCTGGGCCGAGGCCGCATCGACAGGGACGCGCCGCAGCACCATCAGCGGCTCGCGCACGAACAATGCGGGGTATTTGCGCAGCAATTTCGCGATGCGGTCGGGATTGCCTGCGATGAAATTGTTGTACGTCGGCTCCTTCGTCTTCAGGCCCTTGGTGTCGGGTCGCATGCTGTACCCGTCGATCTTCTTCGCCTTGATGGCGGCGGCGATCCACGCGTGGTCGGCGTCGTACAGGCGCATCGTGTCGCCATCGCGTTCGTAGCGCAGCAGCGCTGCGCCGCAGCGCGTGTTGCCCGGGCCGACGCAGTCCGGCTTGCCGGAGTCGTTGTGCAGCTGCAGGTACTGGCCAGCGCGGGTGTCGATCAAGGTCAGGCGGATCGGCTTGGTTTCGCCCTTGGTGGTCGCGCTCCGGCAGTCGGGCGCGATCTCCACCACGCCTTGCGGTTTCATCGGGTCGTCGGCGGTGCCGACCGGTTCCCAGCGGCCGGGCCAGGCCGGATCGCAGTCGGTGGTGGTGCCGGTGGGCAGGGACTCGAAGACAGTCGTCGAACAGCCGCCCAAGCACAGCGACAGGAGCAGCAGGGCCAGGCGCGCGGTTCGTTGCATCGTCATTGCTCCAGCGTGGCCAGCACGGCATCGCCGTCGACGAAGTCGCCGGCCTGCGCGCGCAACTCGGCCATCACGCCGTCGCGCGGGGCCTTGAGCGCCAGTTCCATCTTCATCGCCTCGATCACCAGCACCACGTCCCCCGCGGCGACCGGGTCGCCCGGCTGCTTCTGCACCACCACCACGCGGCCCGGCATCGGTGCGCGGATGCGGTGTTCGGCGCTGCCCGCATCGCCAGCCGCGCGACGATACACCGCCTCGGCGTGCAGGCGCAGGCGTTGCCGGCCATCGTGGACCAGCACGTCGTCGCCTTCCTGCATCGCATGGAACCGGCGCATCCCGCCGTCGATGCGTGCGCTCAGGGCGTCGCCGTCGAAACGGGCGCCGGACACCGCGTGCGATCCGCCATCGACTTCGATCGTGTAGTCGCCGCCATGGCCCCGCGCGACCAGTTCGATCCGCGCCGCGCCATCGACGAATGCCAGTCGCCGGCTGCCGCCGTGGCCCAGCCGCCAGCCATCGGCGATGGCCCATGGCGAACCCGCGTCGTGGCTGCCTGCGGCGGCGGCTCGCGCCTGCGCTTCCTGCGCCAGCAAGCGGGTGGTGGCCGCGGCGATCAGCAGGGTGCGGTCGGTCTGCGCAGGCGACAGGAATTCGTCGAGGTGGCGATCCAGGTAGCCGGTGTCGATGCTGCCCTCGACCACCGCGGGATGCCGCACCAGCCGCTCGAGGAACGCGATGTTGGACTTGGGGCCGGTGATGTCGCAGGCCGCCAGCGCCTCGCGCAAGCGGGCCAGCGCGCGCGGGCGATCCTCGTCCCAGACGATCAGCTTGGCGATCATCGGGTCGTAGAAGATCGTGACGGTGTCGCCTTCGACCACGCCGGAGTCGATCCGCACATGGCGCGAGGCGGCCGGCAGCCGCAACGTCTGCAACGTGCCGGAGCCGGGCAGGAAGCCGGCATCCGGATCCTCCGCGTACAACCGCACTTCGATGGCGTGGCCGTGCTGCCGGATCTGTTCCTGCGCCAGCGGCAGTTGTTCGCCGGCGGCGATGCGCAACTGCCATTCCACCAAATCCAGCCCGGTGACTTCCTCGGTGACCGGATGCTCGACCTGCAGGCGGGTGTTGATTTCCATGAAGTAGAAACCGCCATCGGCACCGACGATGAATTCCACCGTGCCGGCATTCGCGTAATCGATCGCGTGCGCGGCCTGCACGGCGGCGGCACCCATGCGTGCACGCAGTTCCGGGGTGAGGAAGACCGAAGGCGATTCCTCCAGCACCTTCTGGTAGCGACGCTGCGCCGAGCATTCGCGCTCGTTGAGGTGGATCGCCCCGCCGTGCGAATCGCCGAACACCTGGATCTCGATGTGCCGCGGATGCTCGATGTAGCGCTCCAGCAGCACGCGGTCGCGACCGAAGGCGTTGCGCGCCTCGCGCTGGCAGCTTTCCAGGTTCGCCAGGAACTCGTCGCGCGTGCGGACGATGCGCATGCCCTTGCCGCCGCCGCCGTGCGCGGCCTTGATCATCAGCGGGTAGCCGATCTTGTCGGCCTCGCGCTGGAGCAGGTCGGGCGACTGGTCTTCGCCGGTGTAACCCGGTACGACCGGCACGCCGGCCGCGGCCATCAGGTCCTTGGCCCCCGCCTTGCTGCCCATCTTGCGCATCGACGCGCCGGACGGGCCGATGAAGGCGATCCCGGCGGCGAGCACTGCGTCGGCGAAGTCGGCGTTCTCGGACAGGAACCCGTAACCGGGATGGATCGCCTGCGCACCGGTCTGCTTCGCGACCTCGATGATCGCGTCGCCGCGCAGGTAGCTGTCCTGCGGGCGCGCGCCGCCGATGTGGTGCGCTTCGTCGGCCAGGCGCACGTGCTGTGCATCGGCATCGGCATCGGAGAACACCGCGACGGTGCGGATGCCGAGCCTGCGCGCGGTGCGGATCACCCGGCAGGCGATCTCGCCCCGATTGGCGATGAGGATGGTGTCGAACATCAGTCTTGCACCCAGTGCGGCTTGCGCTTGTCGAGGAAGGCGGACAGGCCTTCCTGGCCCTCCGGCGATACCCGCAGGCGGGCGATCAGGCTGGCATTGTCGGCGTCGTGCCTTGCGCCATCGGCATGCGCGCAGACATCGCGGACCAGCTTCTTCGCATTGGCGCTGGCGATCGGGCCGGCTTTCAGCAACAGATCGATTTGCCGCTGCACGGCGGTGTCCAGCGCGGTCGGGTTGACCACGTCGTGCACCAAGCCGATGCGCAGGGCTTCATCCGTGTCGAAGATTTCCGCCGTCGCGAAATAGCGCCGTGCATTGCGTGCGCCGATGGCGGCGATGACATACGGCGAGATCACCGCCGGCAGCAACCCGAGCCTGCTTTCGGTCAGGCCGAATTTCGCGCCACGCGCGGCGATGGCGATGTCGCAGCAGGCCACCAGGCCCACGCCGCCACCGAAGGCGGAGCCCTGCACGGCGGCGATGGTCGGCTTCGGCAATTCGTCCAGCGTGCGCATCAGGCGGGCGAGGGCGAGCGAATCGGTGCGGTTCTCGGTCTCGCTGGCGGCGGCCATGCCGCGCATCCAGTGGAGGTCGGCGCCGGCGGAGAACGATGCGCCTTCGGCCTCCAGCACCAGCACCCGGATCGCGGCGTCGGCGGCGACCTCATCCAGCGCTGCCGTGAGGCCGGCGATCAGCGCGGCATCGAAGGCGTTGTGGACCTCGGCGCGGGTCATCCGCAGGCGGGCGACGGGGCCGTCGCGGTGCAGTTGCAAGGGGTCGCTCATGCGGGTCCGGCAGGCCTGGCGCGGGTGAATGCGCATGATAACCGGCGGCGCGCACCAGTCCGCCGGGCAGGGCACGATGCTACAATGCGAACAATTCCCATTTGGCTTAAGCGCGCCGGCGACCGATGACCCTGACCGAACTCGCCAGGCGCACGCCGGCCATCGTCGACGCCGTCGAAGATCGCACGCCGAACGACCCGATCGCGCGTCGTTTGCGCGAGCTGGGTTTCGTCGCCGGCGAGGAGGTGGTGGTGGTCGCGGCCGGTCCGCTCGGCGCGGAACCGTTGCTGGTGCAGGTCGGCTTCACCAGGTTCGCCCTGCGCCGCGTCGAGGCCGCGCGGGTGCGCCTGCGCAGCAATGGGGCAGGCGCATGAACGCCGCTGTCGCAGCGCCACGCATCGCCCTCGTCGGCAATCCGAACTGCGGCAAGACCGCGTTGTTCAACCTGCTCACCGGCAGCCGGCAGAAGGTCGCCAACTACGCCGGCGTGACCGTGGAGCGCAAGGAAGGGCGTTTGCATGCGCCGTCCGGCAAGCACTACGCCGTGCTCGATTTGCCGGGTGCCTACAGCCTGAATGCCGCCAGCCTGGACGAGGCGGTGACGCGCGACCTCATTCGCGGCTTCTATCCCGGCGAAGCCGCACCGGACCTGCTGGTCTGCGTGGTCGACGCCACCAACCTGCGCCTGCACCTGCGCTTCGTGCTGGAGCTGCGCGCGCTGGGCAAGCCCATGCTGGTCGCGCTGAACATGGCCGATGCGGCGAAGAAACGCGGCATCGACATCGACGTGGCCGCGTTGCAGCGCGAACTGGGCGTGCCGGTGGTCGAAACCGTGGCCGTGCGTCGCGGCGGCGCCGACCGCCTGCTCGCCACGCTCGATGCGGTGGTCGCGCATCCGCATGCCGTCGCGGATGCGTTGCCGGAAGGCACCGACGTGCACGCCGAAACCCGCCGGCTGCTGGCGGCGACGGTGCGCATGCCGGAGCGCACGGCGAAGATCGACGACGCGCTCGACCGCTGGCTGCTGCATCCGGTGTTCGGTTTGTCGACGCTCGCGGTGGTGATGTTCCTGATCTTCCAGGCGGTCTATGCCTGGGCCACCCCAGTGATGGATCTGATCGAAGCCGGCACCACGGCGTTGGGCGCATGGGCCGGGACGATGCTGCCGGCAGGACCGCTCAACAGCCTGGTGGTGGAAGGCATCATCGCCGGGTTGGGCGGGGTGATCGTGTTCCTGCCGCAGATCCTGGTGCTGTTCGCCTTCATCCTCGCCTTGGAGGAATCCGGCTACCTGCCGCGCGCGGCGTTCCTGCTGGATCGGATGATGGCCGGCGCCGGCCTGTCCGGACGCAGCTTCATCCCGCTGCTTTCGAGTTTCGCCTGCGCGATCCCCGGGATCATGGCCACCCGCAGCATCCAGGATCCGCGCGACCGCCTGGCCACGATCCTGGTCGCGCCGCTGATGACCTGCTCGGCGCGCCTGCCGGTGTATGCCCTGTTGATCGGCGCCTTCATCCCGTCGCGCGAGGTCTGGGCCGGCATCAACCTGCAGGGCTTGGTGCTGTTCGCGCTCTACATGGCCGGGATCTTCAGCGCGCTGGCGGTGTCGTGGGTGATGAAGAAGTGGCGCCGCGACAAAGGCGAGCACCCGCTGATGCTGGAACTGCCCTCGTACCGCCTGCCGAATCCGCGCGACGTCCTCATCGGCCTGTGGGAACGCGCGCTGATCTTCCTCAGGCGCGTGGGCGGGATCATCTTCGCGCTGACCGTGCTGCTGTGGGTCCTGCTGAGCTTCCCGGCCGCGCCGGTGGACGCCACGATGCCGGCGATCGACTACAGCTTCGCCGGCCGCATCGGCCATGCGATGACCGCGGTGTTCGCGCCGCTGGGCTTCAACTGGCAGATCTGCATCGCGCTGATCCCGGGGCTGGCGGCGCGCGAAGTCGCGGTGTCCTCATTGGCCACGGTCTACGCGCTGTCCGCTGTCGACGACGAGGCCGCCGCGCAGGCCTTGACCCCGCTGATCACCAATGGCTGGTCGCTGGCCACCGGTCTCTCGCTGCTGGTGTGGTTCATCTACGCGCCGCAATGCCTGGCCACGTGGGCGGCGATCAAGCGCGAGACCGGGTCTTGGAAGACCATGGCGATGGCCGCCGGTTACCTGTTCGCGCTGGCGTACCTGGCCTCGTTCGCGACCTACCACGTCGCGGTGGCGCTGGGCGGAGGTTGAGCGATGGCATCGGGCCTGTACGCGCAATACGCGGTGATCGTGCTGGTCGTGATGGCGAGCGTGCTGATCGTGATGCGCTCGCAGTTCCCGGCGGCCACCCGCAAGCTGCGCATCGCCATGGCGTTGCCGTTGCTGCGCGAAGGCACGCCTGCCTGGATGAAAGAACTTGGTCGGCGCATCGCGCCGAAGCCGCGTGGTGGGGTGAACGCCTGCGGCGGTTGCGACAACTGCGACTAGCGGCGGCTGCCGGCGTGCGCCGGGCGAATGCCAATGGATCCTAGTGCCTCAGGCGGCGCTTGCCGGGCGAGGCGGTCACGGCTTCCACGCTGACTTCGAAGCTGCGCGATTCGCCGGGGAAGACCGCGCCCACGCCGGCCACGTGGCGGCCGATTTCCTCGCCGCGTTCATTGCGGATGACGACGACCATGGAATATTCGAATGCGCCGTCATCCGGCGCACTCACCGTGCCTTCGACCTTCAGCGGCACGAAGCGCTGGGTGGCGTCGCTGGCCGGGGCATCGAATTTCAGATGCCCGCGGCACGCCGGGCAGACCGACGAGCTTTCCAGGATCGTGGCCTTGCAATGGGGGCAGGTGCGGGTCGCACCTGTCGTGCCCGGGCGAACGGCGCTCATGCGGCGCCGGCGCTCTCCGTCTTCTCGGTCTTGGCAGTCGACTTGCCGTCCTTGTCCCAACCGCATTCGACGTGGCCGCGGATGCGCGAGCCCGCCGCGACAGTCAGGGTGCCGGCCTTGAGGTCGCCGTTGATCACGCCGCTCTGCTGCAGTTCGACCTGCTGGGCGGAATGGATGTTGCCGTCGAGTTCGCCGGCCAGGGTGACCTTGTTCGCGGCCACGCCGCCGGAGACCTTGGCGCCGGGTTCGATGGTGAGGTTGCCCTGGACCTTGACGTCGCCCTTGAACTTGCCGGCGATGCGGACATGGCCGCTGCCTTCGATCTTGCCTTCGATGGTGAGGTCGGCGGCGATCACCGATTCGCGGGCCGCCGCGCTGTCGACTGCGCGGACCGGCGCCGGTGCGGCAGGTGCGGCGAACGGCTCGGGCGCGGGAGCCGGGCTCGGCGTGGGAGCCGGCGAAGCCAGGTCGAAGCGGGACGGTTCATTGGCCTTGGCGGCCGGGGTGGGATCTTTCCAGATGGCCATCGAACAGGACTCCTCGGGGGCGGGTCATCGAGGCTAGCACCGATTTGCGGCGATTTCCTGCATGAATACGGGAGGTAGATGCTGCAAGGGATTCACCGGATTGCGGTTTTGTGGATCAGGCGCCGGTTTTGCCGCGCATCAGGACCAGCACCAGCAGCACGGCCAGCAATGCACCCTGGACCTGGAATATCCGCCACAGCGCGCCGGTCTGCGTGCGCGCCCGAACCAGCGCGATGCCGCGCTTGCGGGCAAGCAGGACATCGTGGATGGCCTGCGATCCGAACGCATATACCGCGGCGATGCAGGCGAGATAGCGGATTTCGATGCTGTCGCCAACAAGTTGATGGAGGACGAGCAGGGCAAGCCCGTAACCGGTCGCGCCCGCGGCGAGGGACGCGCCCTGGCTGGCGCTGCTGCCACGTTCGCCATCCTTGCGCGCGCCGATCCAGAGCACCGTCGTCATGATGAAAGCGAGGGTGCCATTGGCGCCGGCCGCGAATGCCACCACGCCGCACGCCAAGCCACCAGCCGTCATCAACAGGACCCAGTCCCATTGCATGCGCGAATGGTTGTAGTCGCGGAAACGAATGAGGCCCAGCACGACGACCGCATAGGCGAGCCAGAGGCCATACGGCCAGGCGAACAAGGTCGCCCAACGGGTCGGGGACTCGGCATCGAACCCGGTCTTTTCGTCGAGCATGCTGACGGCGATGCCGATGGCGGATGCCCAGAGGGCCAGGCGTACGGCCATCACCGACAGGCGCTGCCAACGCAGGGCGCGGCGATCCGTTGCGCGTTCCCAGAATCGCCGTGACGGCGGGTCGAGACGCGTCGAGGCCGACACGGGGTCCGCCGCCTGCAGCGCCTGCAGGAGTGCGCCGGTCCGCCCCGGCAGTCCCGGGCACGCGATCAGGCAGAGTCGACGCCACCACGAAAACGGCTGGAGCAGTTCCCGGGCGATGCCCTGGTCGGCCCAGGTCGCATCCGGACCGGCATGCGTGCGCAACACGCGCTCGAAATCCGCTGCATCGCCGAAGCGCTGCTGGATGGCGTCGAGTCGGTGGTGCAGCCAGCTGTCGGTGCCGGAGACCGTGTCCATCCCGAAGAATCGGGTGACGGTGTCGAAATGGCGCGCGGCGGCCTGCGCATCGAGCGTCTCCAGCATATCGACCACGGACGCCTGCAGGGCACGCTTTCGATCCAGGGCATACAGGTCATCGTGCGCCTGCAGCCAGGTTTCCACCGCCTGCGGCGTTTCGCTGCGCAGCCGCGTGCCCAGGTCGTGGGCAAACGCTTCTGCATCGAAGAAGTCCGACACGCGCAGGTCGATGCCGTCGCTTGCGGGATCACCGGGTTCGCGCGGGATCGTGGCGACGTCCAAGGGCGCAAGCAGCATGCCGACGGAGGCGTTGCCTGCGGCGGGATCGGCCACGCCATCATCGGCATCCGGTTCCACGGCGATGCCGTCGTCATCCTCGTCTTCGTCCTCCCATCCCTGCTCGCGCCAACGCAGTTGCTCCAGGCAGGCCTGGTAGGCCTCGTGCACGCGCTGGAAGCCGGTGGGGTCCTCGTCCGGGCGGTGCGTGCGCAGCAGCTTCGCGTATGCGCGCTTGACCTGGGCGAGGTCGGCCTTGCGATCCAGGCCGAGGATGTTGAAAGGCGACATCGGTCAGTCGAAGCCCCGCGCCTCGATCTGGTCGAGCGCGCGCGACAGTTCGCCGCGTTCGCGTTCGATGCGGGCGCGATCCTGCGATTCGAGCACGCCGGTGAAGCGTGCCAGCCAGTCCTGCAGCAGGCTCCGCTGGTCCAGGCGTTCCTCGTACAGGCGCTCGATGCGGGCGATGGTGGCCAGGTTGGCCTGGTCCTCGCGCGGGTGCATCTTGAGCGCCGACAGCGATGCAAGGCGTTCGCGGATCTCGGCCTCGTCGAGTACGCCGGGGTTGTCCTGCAGGATCAGCTCGCGCTTCTCGCCGGTGCCCAGCGTGGTCGATTCCACCTGCAGCACGCCATTGATGTCGTAGGTGAAGCGAACCTCGATCGCCGCCTGGTTCTTCTGCATCTTCGGTGCCAGGCGGATGTCCAGGGTGCCCAGCAGCACGTTGTTGGCCACCCGCGGGCTTTCGCCCTGGAAGATCTCCAGCTTGATCTCGCGCTGGCCATCGTGCATCGCGCAGAACTGCTCCGAGCGACTGACCGGCACCGTGGCATTGCGCTCGATGATCGGCGAGAAATGCCCGCTGCTGACCCGCCCGTGTTCGTCCTCGCGCGCGGTCGCGATGCCCAACGTGTACGGGCACACGTCGGTCATGACCACTTCTTCCAGCGCCTGGTCGCGCGCCTTCATGCCCGCCGCCACGCTGGCGCCCAGGGCGATGGCCTGGTCCGGATGCACATGGCGCAGCGGCAGCCTGCCAAGCATGCGCGAGACGAGCTTGGTGAAGACCGGCATCCGCGAGGCGCCGCCGACCATCACCACTTCGCTGAGATCGCCCGGCGACAGCTTCGCATCGCGCAATGCGCGTTCGATCGGTGCGCGCACGCGTTGCAGCAACGGTTCTGCAAGACGCTGGAAGCCGACGTCATCGATCCGCCACTCGCGCGCGGTCCCGCCCGACGCCACGTTCACCACCGCCTCGGTTGCCGACGAGAGCTGCTTCTTGGCCACTTCCAGTCGCGACAGCAGCAGGGCGAGCTCGTTTGGCGGCAAGGCGCGCCGGTTGATGCCGAGCTCCCTGCAACAGGCGTCGGCCATCACGTCCAGGAAATCCTCGCCGCCGAGGTGGTTGTCGCCCGCACTGGCGTGCACCTGCATGACCCCGTCGAAGATCTCGAGGATCGAGACGTCGAACGTGCCACCGCCGAGGTCGAGCACGATGAAGGTCGACCCATCGATGCGTTCCTGCAACCCGTAGGCGAGTGCCGCCGCGGTGGGTTCGTTGACCAGCCGCTCGACCTTGATGCCGGCCAGCTCGCCGGCGGCACGCGTGGCCTTGCGTTGCGCGTCGCCAAAATAGGCCGGGACGCTGATCACCGCCTCGCGGACCTTTTCGCCAAGGGCGGCCTCGGCATCCGCCAACAGGGAGCGCAGGACCAGCGCCGACAATTCCTCGGGACGGAATTCGCGCTTGCCCAGTCGGGTGCTGCGGTTGGATCCCATCCAGCGCTTGAACGCGGCCACGCTGGCCTGCGGATGCGTGATGAGCCGGTCGCGCGCGGATTGGCCCACCAGGATGCCGCCGTCTTCGCCGATGCTCACCACCGATGGTGTCAGCAGGTCGCCGAGCGCGTTCGGGAACAGGCGGGGTGCGTTGCCTTCGAAACAGCCGATGAGGGAGTGGGTGGTGCCCAGGTCGATGCCGACGATCATCCTTGAATCCGATTCCCTGGTGGTTACATGCGGAACACGCCGAAGCGGGTGCGATCCTCGATGGGTGCATTGAGCGATGCCGACAGCCCCAGTCCCAGCACGCGGCGGGTGTCTGCGGGATCGATGATGCCGTCATCCCAGAGCCGCGCGCTGGCGTAGTAGGGGTTGCCCTGGGTTTCGTACTGCTCGCGGATCGGTGCCTTGAATGCGTCTTCTTCCTCGGCGCTCCAACGTCCACCCTTGAGTTCGATGCCGTCGCGCTTCACGGTCGCCAGCACGCTGGCCGCCTGTTCGCCGCCCATCACGCTGATGCGCGCGTTCGGCCACATCCACAGGAAGCGCGCGCCGTAGGCGCGGCCGCACATGGCGTAGTT
>DAOOCX010000041.1:0-1373 GCA_035408605.1 Thermomonas sp.
CTACAACATGAAGCGGATGATCAAGATCATGGGTGCGCAGGGCATGGTGCGGGCCATCTCGGCCTGAGCATCGCGGTTCTTTGCCGCAGCGCCGGTCGCTCAAATTGGCCCGTCGCCGCCGACAACCCAGTAACGAGGAGTTTTTACACAGCCTCGGTCGATATCCGTCGTTCGCGTGAGGTCTGAAAGTAGTTTTAAGACCGCACCGACGCCAAAAACGCCCGCAAAGACGCAGGCTTGATCGGCTTCGTCAGCACGCGATACCCCCGCAATCGTGCATTGCGCTTCAACACATCGCTGCCATCCGCAGTAAGCAACGCGCCCGGCACATCGCCGCACGCGGCACGCAACGCATCCAATGTGTCGAGTCCGTCCAGGCGGTCGTGCAGGTGGTAGTCCACCAGCAGGACTTCGGGTCCATCGCCGGCGAGCTGCAGCGCATCGTCGACGGTGGAGGCGCAACTCACCTCCACGCCCCAGCGACCGAGCAGGGCGCGCATGCCGGCCAGGATTTCCGGGTCGTTGTCCACGCACAGCACGCGCAGGCCGTGCAGGGCGGCATCGTGGCTTTCGATGGCCATGCGTGGCGACGTGTCATGGCGCAGCGGCGCGCTGGCGCGCGGCACGCGGATGCCGAACACGCTGCCGCGGCCCACGCTGGAACGCACGTGCAGCGGATGGTTGAGCACGGCGGAGATGCGCTGGCAGATCGACAATCCCAGGCCCAGTCCGCGCTGGCCGCGCTCACCGGGTTGGTCGTAGCGATGGAACTCCTCGAAGATCTGCTCGAGGTGGTTGGCGGGGATGCCGGGGCCGGTGTCCCACACTTCCAGTGACACACCATCGCCACGCCGCCGCGCCGCCAGCAGCACGCCGCCGCTTTGCGCGTAACGCAGGGCGTTGCCGATGAAATTCTGCAGCGCGCGACGCAACAGGCGACGGTCGCTGCGCACCGGTAGGACCTCGGGCGCGTGGATGCGCAACGCCAGCCCGCGTTGCGCGGCGGTGGGCGCGTATTGCGCCTGCAATTCGCGCAGGAGTTCGGTGGCGTCGAAGTCGCTCCATTGCGGCTGCAGCACGCCGGCATCGAGCCGCGAGACATCCAGCAAGCCGTCCAGCAGTTCCTCGGCGGCGCGCAGCGACGCGTCCACGCGCGAGGCGAGCCGCGCCTGTTCCTCGGCATCGCCGCCTTCGTGCATCGCCGAGGTGAACAGGCGCGCCGCATGCAGCGGCTGCAGCACGTCATGGCTGATCGCGGCCAGGAAGCGCGTCTTGCTCTGCTGCGCGGCCTCGGCCTCGCGCGTGCGCTGTTCGACGCGTTGCTCCAGCGTCTCGTTGACCTCGCGCAGCTCGCGCTCCACGCGCTTGTAGTC
>DAOOCX010000041.1:1473-8787 GCA_035408605.1 Thermomonas sp.
CGGCGGTTCCACGCGACCAGGCGCATGTCGGCATCGACCACGCTGACGCCGTGCGGGATGTTCTCCAGCGTGGTGGTCAGGATCTCGCGGTTGAAGCGCAGCGCGTGGCTGGTTTCATCGAGCAGGCTGACCACTTCGCCCAGCTCCATGCCGGAGCCGCGCAACACCGAGGTCAGCGTGCTGCGCGCGGAGGCAGCGCCCAGGGCCGATGCCAGCAAGCGCTCGGTGAATTGCACCAGCGCGCGATCCGCGGGTTGTTCGGGCTCCCAACGATGCTGTTGCTGCGAGGCGTATTCCTGGAACGCGCGGCGTGCGTGCTGCTCGCCGAGGATGCGTTCGGCCAGGGTCAGCAGTTCGCTGCCGCGCACCTTGCCGACCCAACCACCCGGCGCCAGCATCGGGCGATGCGCGTAGGGGTCCAGGTAATCGGCGGCGGCCAGCTGGTCTTGCAGCAGCGGGCGATGGCGCATCGACATGAACACGAACATCGCGATGTTGCCCAGCAGCGACCAGAACACGCCATGCGTCAGCGGATCCCAGCCGCTCAGTCCGAACAGCGATTCCGGGCGCAGCCAGCGTTGCCCGAACGGGCCGTCCAGCATCCACGCAGGCGGCGCACCGTCGGTCTGCAGCAGGGCGGGAAGCAGCAGGCACCATGCCCACAACAGCGCGCCCGTGAGCAGACCCGCATACGCGCCGGTGCGGCTCGCGCCACGCCAGTACAGGCCGCCGATCAGGGCCGGCGCGAATTGCGCCACCGCGGCGAAGGCGAGCAGGCCGTGCTGCGCCAGCACCTGCTGGCCCAGCGCATGGCGGTGATAGGCGAAGGCGAGCAACGCGAGCACGATGATCGCGATGCGGCGGATCAGCAGCACGCGTTGTTCGATGTCGGCGCCGTGGTGCAACAGGCCGCGACGCAGCAGCAGCGGCACGACGAGGTCGTTGCTCACCATCGTCGACAGGGCCACGCTGGCCACGATCACCATGCCGGTCGCCGCCGACAGGCCGCCGATGTAGGCCATCAGCGCCAGCCATTCGTGGCCATGCGCAAGCGGGAGCGTCAACACGTGGCTGTCGGCCGACATCGCGTCCGCGCCCGGCATCGCCTGGCCGGCCAGCGCGATCGGCAACACCATGGCACTGACCAGCGCGAGATAGCCCATGAACATCCAGCGCGCGGGTTGCAGGTCGGCCGGATCCTGGCACTCGACCACGGCCACGTGGAATTGCCGGGGCAGGCAGATGATGGCCAGGAAGCCCAGCAAGGTCTGGGCCAGGAATCCCGCTGGCAGTTGCGGCGCCGTGAAGGCGTGCAGGCCCGCCGCCACCCGTGCGGTGAAGTCGTCGGTGCCGGGCAGGTGCCACAGCGCGAACAGGCCGATCGCGACGAACGCGACCAGCTTGACCAGCGATTCCAGCGCGATCGCCAGCACCATGCCGCGATGGTGCTCGGTGGCATCGATGCGCCGCGTGCCGAACAGGATCGCGAACACCGCCAGCATCAGCGCCACGTACAGCGCGGGATCGACGAACCACTGCGCGGCCGGTGGCTGGCCGCTGAGCACGCCCACGCTCATGCCCACGGCCTTGAACTGCAGTGCGAAATACGGGATCGCCGCGATCACCGCGATCACCGCGACCACGGCCGCCAGTCCGCGCGCGCGGCCATAGCGCGACGACAGGAAATCGGAGATCGACACGATGCTGTGCTTGCCCGATGCAAGCACCAGCCGTTCCAGCAGGCGCCAGCCGAACAGCAGCAACAGGATCGGTCCCAGGTAGATCGGCAGGAAGCCCAGGCCCGCCCGCGCGGCCGTGCCCACCGCGCCATAGAACGTCCACGAGGAGCAGTACACCGCGAGCGCCAGCGCATACACCGCCGGCCGCAGGCGCGGGCCTTGCGCAAGTCCCGGATGGCGTTCGCCCAGCCAGGCCACGGTGAACAGCAGGCCCACGTAGGCCAGTGCCACCAGCAGCAGGAGCCAGCCGGGCATCATCGCGTGCGTGCGTCCTTGTTCGGGGAGCCCGCAGTGTAAGCAAGCGACGCGGGCGCGACCCGCTGCGATGCACGATGCCGCCGCATCGCCATCGCTACAGGAACGAGTCGGCCAGCCGCGCGATGCCGGACAAGCTGCGCTTCCATGCCGGTCGTTGCCGCCACTGCGGCGCGGTCAGGATGTCGGCATCGGCCAGGCAATCGGCTTCGATGGCGCGCAGCTGCGCGACCACGGCCTTGTCGTAACAGAGCAGGCCGACTTCCGCATTGAGCGCGAACGAGCGGATGTCGAGGTTGATCGACCCGACCAAGGCGATCTCGTCATCCACGCTCAAGTGCTTGGCATGGAGGAAATGCGGGCGATGCAGGGCGACCTTGACGCCGGCCGCGAGCAGGCCGTCGATGTAGGAATCCTGCGCCCACGCGGTGAGCCGCTGGTTGTTGCTGCGCGAGAGGATCAGCTGCACGTCGATGCCGGACAGCGCGGCGATCTGCAACGCGTCCAGGGTGGCGTCGTCGGGTACGAAGTAGGGCGTGGCCAGCACCAGCCGATGCCGGGCGCGCTGCGCCATCGCGATCACCGCGTTGCGCGCGTTGGCGAACGGATACGCCGGGCCGCTGGGCAGCAGCTGCGCCGGCGTGTGGCCTTCGGCAGCCGGAGGTTGCTCGGGCACCGACAGGATCTCGCCGGTTTCGATGAACCAGTCGCTTGCGAACAGCGCACCGAGTTGCGCGACCACCGGGCCGCGCACGCGCGCCACCACTTCGCGGTTTGGCACGCCGCGGATGAATTCGGCGTCGGCCAGGTTCTGCGATCCGGTATGGCCGATGCAGCGGTCGATCACCGCCAGCTTGCGATGGTTGCGCAGGTCCATGCGTGCACTGCGCCGCCATGCCAGGCCACCGGCCAGCATCGCCTGCACATCCACGCCAGCGTCGCGCAGCGAGGTCGTGAAGCCACGCAGGCCACGCTTGCCGCCGACCGCGTCCAGCAACAACCGGCAACGAACGCCGCGTTTCGATGCTGCACGTAGCGCATCGGCGACGGCACGACCGACCGCATCGTCGAACATCAGGTAGTAGAGCAGGTGGACTTCGCTGCGGGCCGTGGCGATATCGCCCAGCAAGGCCTGCAGCGAGGCGTCGTAGTCGGCGAGCAGGCGCACCTCGTTGCCGGTCATCGGCATGAAGTCGCCGGTGCGTTCGCACAAGCGCGCGGTGTCGTCGGCCACGCTGTCGTCGTGTGGTGTCCAGCGCAGCGGCGCGAGCGGCTGCTGGCGTTCCGCGATGACGTTCGATGCGCGCGCCTGGCGTTCGCGACGCACGGCCGATAGCCACGGATGGCCGAAGGCGAGGTACAGCGGCAAGCCCAGCAGCGGCACGAAGCCGACCAGCAACAACCAGCTGCGTGCGGCCGCCGGCGCGCTGCGTGCCGGGATCCAGAACAGCGCAGCCAGGCGAATCGCCCAGTCGGCGATCAGGATCCACGTGGCCGGGTGCAGGTCGATGCCCATGCTCGGATTGCACCATGCACGCGCCCGGCGTGCGAGCCTCGCGCGCAAAAAGAAACCCGCCTTGCGGCGGGTTTCGTGGCCATCCATGGCCGGTGTTGCTTCAGCCTTTGATGCACAGCACCTGGCGCAAGGTGTGCACGATCTCCACCAGGTCGGACTGCGCCGCCATCACCGCGTCGATGTCCTTGTACGCGGCCGGCGACTCGTCGATCACGCCGGCGTCCTTGCGGCACTCGACGTGGGCGGTCGCCTCCCGGTGCTGCGCCAGGGTGATCTGCTGGCGTGCCTTGGTGCGGCTCATCACGCGGCCGGCGCCATGGCTGCAGCTGTGGAAGCTGTCCGCGTTGCCGAGGCCGCGCACGATGAAGCTCTTCGCGCCCATGCTGCCCGGGATGATCCCGAGCTCGCCTGCGCGCGCGCTCACCGCGCCCTTGCGGGTGACCAGCAGGTCCACGTCGCCGTGCGTCTCCTTCTGCACGTAGTTGTGGTGGCAGTTCACCGCCATCTTTTCCAGCTGGAACTTCGGCAGGCGATGACGCATCTCGTGCAGCACCCGCGCCATCATCGCCTCGCGGTTCTCGCGCGCGTAGTCCTGCGCCCACGACACCGCTTCCACGTAGTCGTCGAACAGCGGCTCGCCTTCCATGAAGAACGCGAGGTCCTTGTCCGGCAGATGGAAGCCCAGCACGCGCTTTGCCAACTCCTCGCGCGCACGTTCGATGAAGTACGTGCCGATCAGGTTGCCGGTGCCGCGCGAGCCGCTGTGCAACATCACCCACACGGCATCGCTCTCGTCGAGGCAGAGCTCGATGAAGTGGTTGCCGCCGCCCAGCGTGCCGATCTGCCGATCGAGCTTGTCGGTGCGGATCTTGCGGTGCTTCTGCTTGATCACGTCCAGGCGCTCGACCAGCCCCGATTGCGCGACGCGGGTCTCGATGCTGTCCGGCAACTTCCAGTGCTCGCCGCCGCGGCCGTTGCCGACCGGCACGCTGCGCTCGATGGAGTTGCGCAGCGGGCCGAGGTCGTCGGGCAGGTCGGAAGCGCGCAGGGTGGTGCGCACCGCGGCCATGCCGCAGCCGATGTCGACACCGACCGCGGCCGGGATGATCGCGCCACGGGTCGGGATCACCGAACCCACGGTCGCGCCCTTGCCCAGGTGCACGTCGGGCATCACCGCGACCCACGGCCCGACGAACGGGATCGACGCGATGTTGCGCAGTTGTTCGTGCGCCTGGTCTTCCAGCGGCACGCCGCGCACCCATCCCTTGATCGGCGTGGTACTGCCCTCGGCGTGCAGCAATTCGAATTGCGAGGTTTGCATGTTCATGTCTTCAGTCCTTTGAAAGAAACCCGCGTGACGGATCCGTCCGCCACGCGGGGTTGTTACTTGAGGCTCACCAACTGCTTCATGACGCCGTCCAGGCCGCCGAACACGGTCAGGTTGCCGATCTTCTCGGTGACCTTCTCCAGCGCCTCCAGCTCCTTGAGGCGCATCAGCACCGGGCTCTCCTCGATCAGGCGGGCGGTGTTGAGCAGGGAACGCGTCGCGTTCGCCTCCTCGCGACGACGGATCACGTTGGCCTGCGCCAACTTTTCCGCCTGCACCACGCCGTTGAGGATGTCCTTCATTTCGCCCGGCAGGATCACGTCCTTCACGCCCACGCCGAGCACCTCGATGCCGAGCTCGCCGACGCGACCGCGCACGTAACCGAAGATGTCGGCGTCGAGCGAGGCCTTGTCGCCCAGCAACTCGTCCAGCGTCTTCGCCGCGATCGCCTTGCGCAGGCCGAACTGCAGCTCGCGGTACACGTAGTCGCCGAACTTCGCGACCCTGGTGCGCGCGGCCACCGGGTCGGTGATGCGGATGCTCGCGGCCAGGTTCACGCGCAGGCTGACCTTGTCGCGGGTCAGCAACTCCTGGCCCGAGACCTCCAGCGACTGCACGCGCAACTCGATCACGTCGACCGCCACGTTCTTGCGGAAATTCCAGAACGCATGGCTGCCCGCCTCCAGCACCTGCACCAGCTTGCCGTCGATGAACACCAGTCCGGCGGACTCCGCCGGTACTTCGGCGACGACCGCGAGCTTGCCCAGCGTGCCGAGCTGGCGCAGGCGGTTGGCGACATCGCCGCGCACCGCCAAGCCATCGGCCAGCGACACGCGCTCCACCTCGACCTTGACCAGGCCACGCCAGTACAGCCGACGCGAACCCGGTGCCAGCACGTCCTCCAGCTTGCCGTTCTTCGACACCAGCCCGATCTCGTCGGCACCGATGTCGGCGAGCACGAACGTGGCGGCAAGCCGCTCGCCGAGGCGCGCGATCAGCGCATCCACGTCGTGGCCGGCGTATTCCGGTGCGGCGATGTTGAAGGTGCGCACCTCGATGCGCTTGAGCGGATCGAACATGCGATGCACGCCCGGCGCCAGCACGCGCTCGAACTGGCGATCGCGGTAGAGCACGGCACGCTCGCCGTCGCCGATCACGACCCTCTTGGTCCAGAACATGGGAACTTTCCTTGTTGGTCCTGGTGGTCCGATCCGATGGATGCGCGATGGATCGGTTCTCGCGTTTTTCACGTTCTGGCTTCTGTGGGAGGGGCTTCAGCCCCGAGCTCTCTGGATCGAGGCTGAAGCCGCTCCTGCGAACAGCGGAAAAGGTGGAAACGCCCCTGACGCCGATGCCGCGGAGCCTGTGCGCTGTCCGTGCGGAGGCGATGCAATCCTCGGTTCCGCAATCCATCGCGAACCCGATTCGTGCAGGCCCGCGCGCGTCGAGGGCGGCGGCCCGGCGATACCACCGCTGCGTGTCCGTTATCGTTGCGATGCGCTGCAACGTTTCGGAACACGCACGGGGCGTTTCCTGGTGTGGGCTTGCGCCCGGATTGCCAGATTTACAGTCTGGTTTGGAGCGGGAATCGAACCCGCAACAGTCGGATTAACCGTCCGATGCTCTAACCGATTGAGCTATCCATGGGAGACGTACCGGATTCGAACCGGTGACCTGCAGTCATGCCTGCTGCTCTAGCCAACTGAGCTAACGCCATTTCGTGGAACATCGTCTCCCGATCCCCGGCATACGCCACGGCAGTGCCGCGCGCACCGGACGGGCATGCAAGCCCGTACCGCTGTGGAGCGTTCGTCGATGTTCCGCATTGGCGCCTCCGACACGACATCGAAAGCGCCAATCCGTGTGCGATCGCATCCGCTTTCCGCCCGTGCCGAAGCATCCAGGCACGGCGCATCCTTGCGCCTTCGCGGTGTTTCCCTGCCTCGGGCCAGCAATGCCCGGATGCTTCGGGAGCGCGATGCAATCGCGTTGGATCGTGTGATTCCTTTGTGCGAGCGCCAAAACGAAAACGCCCCCGGGTGCTGGAACCCGAGGGCGTTCGCGTGGCCTCGGGAGATCGGGGTGACCGATCTCCGCGATGCGAAAGATCAGTCGATGTGGGTGGTGCCGAAATAATTCCGCTTGCCGCGAAGCTGCAGTGCATCGCGCCGTTCGCACGCGCGCAGGCCTGCATCGCGCTTGGGCGATGGCAGCAGTGCAGCGATGTGGAAGACGGAGGTCATGGGAATTCGATGGTCCGGAATGTGGTGCGGAAATTTCGCCGAGGGCGAAGGTGGCGCACGTTACGCGCGCTCTTTTCGTTTGGCAACAAAATTTTTACATCACCGACGAGCGGTGGAATTCCTGCGGTCGTGCGGCCGGAAACCGCGGAAACCGGGGTCAGAGTCGACTTTCGCTGGTCGATCGTTCTTATCGCGAGGCGATCATTCGAAAGTCGACTCTGACCCCGGTTTCCC
>DAOOCX010000041.1:8887-11772 GCA_035408605.1 Thermomonas sp.
GATCGTTCTTATCGCGAGGCGATCATTCGAAAGTCGACTCTGACCCCGGTTTCCCGATCG
Source organism: Thermomonas sp. (assembly GCA_035408605.1). Taxonomy (GTDB): domain Bacteria; phylum Pseudomonadota; class Gammaproteobacteria; order Xanthomonadales; family Xanthomonadaceae; genus Thermomonas. Next base: position 8,948 of record DAOOCX010000041.1, read on the forward strand.
TCGCGCATTGCGAACACAAAAAAGCCCGCATTTCTGCGGGCTTTTTGATTCCATCCGACCGGAAGGCTTACTTGATCTTGCCTTCCTTGTACATCACATGCTTGCGGACGACGGGATCGTACTTGCTGACCTCCATCTTCGCCGGCGTGTTCTTCTTGTTCTTGTCGGTGGTGTAGAAGTGGCCGGTGCCGGCCGAGGAAATGAGGCGGATCTTGTCGCGCTTGGTAGCCATGATTCAGTTCTCCTCAGACCTTCTCGCCCTGCTTGCGCAGGTCGGCCAGGATGGCATCGATGCCGTTCTTGTCGATGGTGCGCAGGGCCGCAGCCGAAACGCGGAGCTTGACCCAACGGTTCTCCGAGGCGACCCAGAAGCGGCGCTCGTGGAGGTTGGGCATGAAACGACGGCGGGTCTTGCGGTTGGAGTGCGAGACGTTGTTGCCGGAAATCGTGCGCTTGCCGGTTACTTGGCAGACTTTGGACACTGTGCACCTCGATCTTGATGGGTTGTCGCCCGTAGCCCGGGAAACGGCGGCCCCGCTGCGTTCCCGAGGGGTTCGCGGCACACGAAACGGGTAGTTTCCACGCTGCCAACGGCGGGCCGGATTCGTGTTCCGGGCCCGCCCGTCACCTGCCAGAAGGCGGTGCCGGACACAGCGAGCCGCGCATTATGCGGACAAAATCCTTTGTGGGCAAGCACTTGGCTGCAGAGGAGCGCCTGGCGTGCTGGAAACGGGGTCAGAGTGAATTTTGCGCCGACGCTGATCGGTGAATCCACGGCGGATGGCCGCAAAACTTCACTCTGACCCCATTGGGGCGCCTGGCTCCCCCGGCGCCTACTTCGCCTTCGCCTCGGCGATATAGGCCCGGATCTGTGACTCCAGCACCGGCAGCGGCACCGAGCCCTGCGCCAGCACGGCGTCGTGGAAGGCGCGAACGTCGAACTTCGGGCCGAGCGCGGCTTCGGCCTCGCGGCGCAGGCGCATGATCGTGAGTTCGCCGAGCTTGTAGCTCAGCGCCTGGCCGGGCCAGCTGATGTAACGGTCGACCTCGGTGGTGACCTCGTGCTCGGACAGCGCGGTGTTGTCGCGCAGGTAGGCCAGCGCCTGCTCGCGGGTCCAGCCCTTGTGGTGCACGCCGGTGTCGATGACCAGGCGGCAGGCACGCCACATCGCATAGGTGAGGCGCCCGAAATCCTCGTACGGGGTTTCATAGATGCCCATTTCCTTGCCAAGCCATTCCGAATACAGGCCCCAGCCCTCGCCATAGGCGCTGATGTAGTCCTTGCGGAAGTCGGGCACGTCGCCCTGTTCGCGCACCAGCGAGCCCTGCAGGGCGTGGCCCGGCGAGGACTCGTGCAGGGTCAGTGCCGGCAGGTTGTAGAGCGGACGCGAGGGCAGGTTGTAGGTGTTGACCCAGTAGGTGTCCGCACCGCCGCGACCGGCGGTCCAGAACGGCGCGATGTCCGGCGGCACCGGCACGATGGTGAAGCGGCCGCGCGGCAGGGTGCCGATGAGCTTGCCGATCTGCCCATCCACCCGCTTGGAAATCCACGCGGCGCGATCCAGCAACTCCTGCGGGGTCTTCGCGTAGAACCGGGGATCGCTGCGCAGGAAGGCGAGGAAGTCCGCGAAGCTGCCCTTGAACCCGACCTGCTGGATGATGCCGTCCATCTCCGCGCGGATCGACGCGACTTCCTTCAGGCCGATCGCGTGGATCTGGTCGGCGGACAGATCCAGCGTGGTGTATTTGCGGATCTGTTCGCGATACCAGGCTTCACCCTCCGGCATTGCTTCGGCCGCGAGCGTCGTGCGCGCCTTCGGCATGTATTCGCTGCGGAAAAACACGAGCAATTTCGCGAACGCGGGCACCACGGCATCACGGATCGCGGCGCGGCCTTCTGCGCGCAGGGTTTCCTGCTCGGCGGGCGGGATCGTGCTCGGCATCTTGCGATACGGGTCATAGAAGTTGGAGGACTCGATGTCCTTCAACTCCGCCACCATCGCGATGGAGCCATCGCGGCCGACCAGCACCGCGCGCGGCACGCTGAAGCCGCGTGCCAGGCCGGCGCGCATGTTCGCGGTCTGTTGGTCGAAGTAACGTGGCACGTCGCGCAGGCGCGCGGCATAAGCGCGGTAGGCTGCGGCATCGCGCAGGTCGGCGCGGGCCATGAAGCCGAGGTCGGACCAGAACGAGCTGTCGGCGTTGAACGGCATCTCGTAGTCGCGCGCGCGCAACTCCGCCGCCATGTGCTCGAGTTGCGGGCGGTAGACCGCGAAGTTCACCTGGTTCGCAGGGGAGAGCGTGCTGGCGTCGATGCCGTCGAGTTGCCTGAGCACGCCATCGAGGTAGGCAAGCCGCTTCGCCTGCGCCGCCGGGCCGACATCGGCGAGCCTGGTCGAGGGCGTGCGCGCGCTGTTGTCGCTGTCTTCGTCCCAACTCGGCGCCTGCTGCGTGCGCCAGTCCCACTCGGCCTTGTAGATGGCTTCGAACGTCTTGTCGGTCGGGCTCGATGCGGGCGGCGTGGCGGCGTGCGCGGCGATCGGAAGCAACAGGCAGCAGGCGAGGACGAAGGATTTCACGCGGCGGCATCCGGCATCGAGGGAAAAGGGGTCAGGGAAAAGGGGCCAGAGTGAATTTTGCGCCAGTCAAGTCTGGCAAATCCGATCAGGCTGGTCGCAAAACTTCACTCTGGCCCCTTTTCCTGCATCACTCTGACCGTTTCTCCTGCCAGGCGCCTCAATGCTCCGCGCGGTCCCGATGCCAGCCGCGATGCTTGATGTCCAGGTACAGGCTGTAGCAGGCGGTGAAACTGGGGAACAGGTTCT
>DAOOCX010000041.1:11872-18757 GCA_035408605.1 Thermomonas sp.
TGCTTGATGTCCAGGTACAGGCTGTAGCAGGCGGTGAAACTGGGGAACAGGTTCTGCAGGATGCCGACCGCGTCGTTCTTGCCGAAGATGAAATACGCCAGCGTCATCAGGCTGCCAAGGATGCTCATGTACCAGAACAGGCGCGGGATCACCGGCTTGCCCTGGCGCTTGCTGGCGATGAACTGGACCAGCCAGCGGCCGCCGAACATCAGCGCGCCGACCAGCCCGATCAGCTTCCACGGGCTCATGTGGATACCGGTCCATTCCAGCCACGGAATGGCGGAATTCATCACGTCGTGCGCGACCGGTGTCACCGCGGCAGTTCTTCCACCGCGGTGCGGCGGCTGCGCACGATCAGCCAGGCCACGCCGCGCAGGTCGCGGATCCCGACCAGGGCGCGGTTGAGGTTGTTGTACTTGGACACGCCGGCGGTGCGATGGCGGTGGTTGACCGGCACGCTCACCGTCTTCCAGCCGGCACGCTGCATCAGCGCGGGCAGGTAGCGATGCATGTGGTCGAAGTAGGGCAGGTCGAGGAAGGCCTCGCGCTCGAACAGCTTGATCCCGCAGCCGGTGTCGGGCGTGTCGTCGCGCAACATGCGCGCGCGGATCGCGTTCGCCCACTTCGACGCCCAGCGCTTGCTGCCGCTGTCCTGGCGATTCACCCGCCAGCCGGCGAACAGCTTGATGTCGGCGGCCGCGGCATCGCGTTGCGCAAGCAGTTTCGGGATGTCGGCGGGGTCGTTCTGGCCGTCGCCGTCCAACGTGGCGATCCAGGGCGCGCGCGCGGCCTTGACGCCGTTGCGCACCGCGGTGCTCTGGCCGGCGTTGCTGAGGTGGCGGATGACGCGCAGTTCCGGCGTGGTCGCCTGCAGGTCGCGCAGGCGTTGCAGCGTCGCGTCGCGCGAGGTGTCGTCGACGTAGACGATTTCGAAGCTGATCACGCCACGCAACGCAGCGACGATCTCGCCGACCAGCGGCGTGACGTTGTCTTCCTCGTTGTGCACCGGCACGACGACCGACAGCTGCGGGTTCCCACTGGCGATGCTCGCGCTCATGCGTGGCGTGCCCTCAAGGCTTGGTGCGGAGGCGGTCCAGCACGCCGTCCAGTACGTCGAAATCGGCGTAATGGATGACCAGCTTGCCCTTCTTGCCGCGCCCGGGCACGACTTCCACGCGGCTGCCCAGGCTTTCCGACAGTTCGCGCTCCAGGGTGACGATGTCGGCCTGCGGCCTCGCCTTCGGCGCGGCCTTCTTCGGCGGCGCGGTGACCTTGCCGGATGCCAGCTGCTGCACGCGGTGTTCGACTTCGCGCACCGACCAGCCGTGTTCGGCGGCCTGCTTCGCCAGCGAGATCGCCATCGGCGCGGCCAGCGGCAACAACGCGCGCGCATGGCCCATCTCGATGGAACCGGCCTGCACCAGCGCACGGATCTCGGCCGGCAATTCCAGCAGGCGCAGCAGGTTGCTCACTGCGGCGCGCGAACGTCCCACCGCTTCCGCGGCGGCGGCGTGGGTCAGGTCGAATTCGTCGATCAGGCGCTGCAGTGCCTGCGCTTCCTCCAGCGGGTTGAGGTCTTCGCGCTGGATGTTCTCGATCAGCGCCATCGCCACCACGGTGCGGTCGTCGACCACGCGCACCACCACCGGCACTTCGGCCAGGCCGGCACGTTGCGACGCACGCCAGCGGCGTTCGCCGGCGATGATCTCGTAGGTGCGACCGCCCTTGCCGTCGGCGCCGACATGCTCGCGCACCACGATCGGCTGGATCACGCCCTGCGAGCGGATCGACGCGGCCAGTTCCTCCAGCTTCGCGTCGTCCATCGAGCGCCGCGGCTGGTATTTGCCGGGCACCATCGCATCGACCGGCAAGGTGCGCAGCGTGTCGCCGGGCATCGCCTGCAACGGCGGCGCCTCGGCGGCGGCCTTGGGGCCGAGCAACGCTTCCAGTCCGCGCCCGAGGCCGCGCTTCTTCGCCGCGCTCTTCGCGGGTTGGTTGCCGGCCGTCATGCCGCCTTCTCCTTGGATGCCTGGGTGCGCTCGCGCTGCCGGCGCAAGAGTTCGCCGGCCAGGCCGAGATAGGCCACGCCGCCGCGGCTGGCCTTGTCGTAACCGATGATGCTCTGGCCGTGGCTGGGCGCCTCGGCCAGGCGCACGTTGCGCGGGATGATGGTGCGGAACACCAGGTCGCCGAAATGGTTGGTGAGCTCGGCGGACACCGCGTTGGCCAGGTTGTTGCGCACGTCGAACATCGTGCGCAACACGCCTTCGATCTGCAGCGCGGGGTTGAGCCGACCCTTCAGCGCATCGATGGTGTCGATGAGGGCGCTCAGGCCTTCCAGCGCGTAGTACTCGCACTGCATCGGCACCAGCACGGAATCCGATGCGGTGAGCGCATTGAGCGTGAGCAGCGACAGCGACGGCGGGCAGTCGACGATCACGAAGTCGTAGCCATCGCGCACCGTGTCCAGCGCCTGCTTGAGCTTCTGCTCGCGGCCGGGCATGTCCATCAACTGGATCTCGGCGGCGGTCAGGTCGATGTTGCCGGGCAGCAGGTCGTAGCCGTCCTGGCAACGCACGATCGCCTCGCGCGCCTGCGCCTCGCCCAGCATCACGTTGGTGATGGAGGTCTCGAGCTCGCGTTTCTCGATGCCGCTGCCCATGGTCGCGTTGCCCTGCGGATCCAGGTCGACCAGCAGCACGCGCTTGGGCGTGCGCGCCAGCGCGGCGGCAAGGTTCACGGCGGTCGTGGTCTTGCCGACCCCGCCCTTCTGGTTGGCGATGGCGATGATGCGGGCCATGCGGCGTGCGTGTCCTTCGGGGAGCCAGCGCAGGAGACGCCGGGCGGTCGATTATGCCTCAGAGCCCGCCCGCACGACTTCGACCAGGTGGCGTTCGCCGACCAGCCCGGGTACCCGCAGTGGATGCGCCGCGGCCAGCCGCCAGCCCGCGGGCAGCGCGGCGATTTCCTCGCTGGGCAACACGCCCTTCATCGCCAGCAGGCGGCCGTCGGTGCCGAGCAAGTGGCCGCCCAGCGCCAGGATTAGCGGCAGGGTGGCCAGCGCGCGCGCGGTGATGGCGTCGAAGGTGGCACCGGGCTTGAACGCCTCGATCCGCGATTCCGCCACGCTGGCGTTTTCCAGCTTGAGCTGGCGGATCGCCTCACGCAGGAACCGCGCCTTCTTGCCGTTGCTCTCGACCAGGGTCACCTGCAGCGAGGGCGTGGCGATCGCCAGCGGGATCCCGGGCAGGCCGGGACCGGTACCCAGGTCGGCCAGCGTGCCCAGCCCGCGCACGAACGGCTGCATCGCCAGCGAGTCCAGCAGGTGCTTGGCGATCATCTCGCGCGGGTCGCGCACCGCGGTGAGGTTGTAGGTCGCGTTCCATCGCGCGAGCAACGCGACATACGCAAGCAGCGGACTGGCCAGCGCAAGGTCCAGCGACAGCGCGGCAAGGCCGGCTTCCAGTTCGGGGCGCAACGCGGACATGTCATCGCTCATGGGCGAAGTATGAAGGCCAGCTGGCGGCGGTGCATCGCCCGCGGAATCGCCTGCGATCGCAGACATCCCCGTCACATCGGCGCGCGGAGACTACGCCCACCCCGAGCACCCCACGTCGAGGGGCGCCGTGAAGTCCAACGAACTTTCCGCGTCATACCCGCATCTTTTTTCCAGGAGCCCAACACCATGAACTTCCTCATCTACCTCATCGTCGGCGGCATCGCCGGTTGGCTGGCCAGCATCATGATGAAGCGCGACGGCTCGCAGGGCATCATCCTCAACGTCATCGTCGGCATCATCGGCGGCTTCCTGGGCGGCATCCTGCTGCCGATGGTCGGCCTGTCCTTCGGCGGCACGATCGGCTTCCTGATCACCGCCTTCATCGGCGCGGTCGTGCTGCTGCTGATCGTCAACCTGTTCACCCGCGGTCGCGCGCGCTAAGCGTCGATCCGCACACGGATGTGCAAGGAAAGCCCGGCATTGCCGGGCTTTTTCTTTGCTACGGATCAATGGCGGCGGATCAACCCGCGGCCAGTTGCACCCACGCCGGCGTGTGGTCGCTGGCGCGTTCCCAGGTGCGTGGCGTGCGGTCGATGCCGGCTTGGATCGCGTCGGCCTTCAAGGCATCGGACACCAGGGTGAGGTCGATGCGCAGCCCCAGGTCGCGGCGGAACGCCGCCTGCCGGTAATCCCACCAGCTGAAGATGCCGGCATCGTCGTGGTGCAGGCGGAATGCATCGTGCAGGCCCAGCTCGAGCAGGCCGCGCAGCGCGCCGCGCTCGGCGGTGGAGGTGAGGATGTGGTCGTCGTTCCAGACCATCGGGTCGTGCACGTCGCGGTCGTCGGGCGCGATGTTGAAATCGCCCAGTACCACCAGTTTCGGATGCCGCTGCAGCTCATCGGCGACCCATGCGTGCACCGCGTCGAGCCAGCGCAGCTTGTAGGCGTACTTGTCGGTGCCGATGTCCTGGCCGTTGACCACGTACAGGTTGACGATGCGCACGCCATTCACCGTCGCCGCGATCGCGCGCGCCTGCGCGTCGTCGAAGCCGGGGATGCCCAGTTGCACGTCGCCGATCGGGTGCCGCGCCAGGATCGCCACGCCGTTGTAGGTCTTCTGGCCGACGAAGGCGCTGCGATAGCCCGCCGCCAGCAACGCATCCTCGGGGAACTTGTGGTCCTCGAGCTTGGTTTCCTGCAGGCCCACCACGTCCGGCGCGAACTCCTGCAGCCACTGCTGCAGGTGCGGCAGGCGCACATTGAGCGAATTGACGTTCCAGCTGGCGATCTTCATCCGGACCTCAACGCACGATCAAATCAAGCAACCACTTCGCCTTCGAATACGGTGGTTTGAGCAGGTCGCCGCCGGTGCGGCGCGCCTGCCACAGCACCGGCAATTGCTTGCTCATCGCATCGAAGCCGGCGCGGCCGTGGTAGGCGCCCATGCCGCTGGGGCCCACGCCGCCGAACGGCAGGTCGGTGATCGCGAAATGGAACAGGGTGTCGTTGACCGAGACCCCGCCGGCCAGGGTGTGGTGCAGGATTTTTTCCACCGTCGCCTTGTCGTCGCTGAAGGGATACAGCGCCAGCGGGCGGTCGTGCGCATTGATGTAGGCGATCGCCTCGTCGAGCGTGCGGTAGGTCTTGATCGGCAGCAGCGGGCCGAAGATTTCCTCCTGCATCACCGTGGCGTCGTCGCCCGGGTCCAGCAGCAGGGTGGGCGGCATGAGCCGTTGCGCGGGATCGGGATGCCCGGCCAGGGTGACCTTCTCGATGCCGCGCTGCTTGGCATCGTCCAGGTAGCCCTTGAGCCGCGCGTACTGGCCGTCGTTGATGATCCGCGCGTAGTCGCCGACGTTCTCGAAATGCTCGCCGTAGCGCGCCAGCACCTCCGCGCGCAGCGCCTTCACCAGCGCGTCGCGCTTGCCCTTCGGCACCAGCACGTAGTCGGGGGCGATGCAGGTCTGCCCGCCGTTGAACCACTTGCCGGTGGCGATGCGCGCGGCGGCGCGTTCGATCGGGTAGTCGTCGGCGATCAGCGCCGGCGACTTGCCGCCCAGCTCCAGGGTGAGCGGCGTCAGGTTCGGCGCCGCCGCGGCCATCACCTTGCGGCCGACCGCGGTGGAGCCGGTGAACACCAGGTGGTCGAACGGCAGGCCGGCGAAGGCCGCGCCGATGTCGGCACCGCCGGTCGCCACGACGACGCGGTCGGGCGGGAACACCTCGGCCAACAGTTCGCGCAGGAACTGGCTGGTCTTCGGGGTGTGTTCGGACGGCTTCAGGTAGACGTGGTTGCCGGCGGCGATCGCCGTGGCCAGCGGAATCAGCGAGAGGTTGACCGGGTAGTTCCACGGCGCGATCACCCCGACCACGCCGACCGGCACCGGGCGCACCTGCGCGCGCGCCGGCAGGAAGCGCCAGCCCACGCCCACGCGCGTCGGCTTCATCCAGCGGCGCAGGTGCCTGATCAGGTGGTCGATGTCGTTCAGCACGGTCATGCCGTCGGCGACCACGCTTTCCGCGCGCGGGCGATGGCCGAAGTCGGCGGCGATGGTGGTGGCCATCGCGTCGAGCTTGCGCTTCAGGACATCGCGCAGGCGTTGCAGGTCGGCGTGGCGCTGCGTGTAATCCGGCTTGTTCGCCTGCCAGGCTTCGCGCAGGCGTTGCAGGGTGGGAGCGAGGTCTGAAATCGGAGTGTCCATGCGCCGAAGTGTAGACCGGCGCCGCGGGCATGGCCGCTAGAATGGGCCATGACCTCGAACACGCCCGTGCTGCGCCCGTATCGCGACATCCTGCCCACCGTGGGCCAGCGCGCGTATGTCGATCCCGCCGCGACCGTGATCGGCGACGTGGTGCTGGGCGACGACGTCTCGATCTGGCCCGGCACGATCGTCCGCGGCGACGTCAACTTCATCCGCATCGGCGCGCGCACCAACGTGCAGGACGGCAGCGTGATCCACGTCAGCCACGATGGCCCGCACGCCAAGCTGGGCGGCTTCGCCACCGTGATCGGCGAGGACGTGACCATCGGCCACAAGGCGATCATCCACGCCTGCCGGATCGAGGACGCGGTGCTGGTCGGGATGGGCGCCGTCGTGCTGGACGGGGCGGTGGTGAAGAAGCACGGCTTCGTCGGCGCGGGGACGTTGATCGCGCCCGGCAAGGTCGTCGGCGAGGGCGAACTCTGGCTGGGCAACCCGGGCAGGAAGGTCCGCATGCTGTCCGACGCCGAGATCGAGGCGTTGTACTACAGCGCGCAGCACTACGTGCGCCTGAAGGACCATTACCTGGCGTGAACCCGTCCGGTGTGCCGGCGGCCGGGTTCCCCCGCGCCGGCCATCCGACTAGAGTCGTCACCAGGGCGAGACACCCCGCAGCGAAGGACA
>DAOOCX010000042.1:0-15149 GCA_035408605.1 Thermomonas sp.
CCCTGCGCGCTGCATGGGCGAAGGCCGTGGCCGACAGGACCGGTGGCCGCTTCAGTACGGAAGCATCGGTGGCCAAGCTCACCGCCTCCGAGGCAGCGATGTTCATCACCCACCAGGCCCTGCAGATCCACGGTGGCATGGGCTATTCGAAGGAAATGCCGCTGGAACGGTATTTCCGCGACGCCAAGATTACCGAGATCTACGAGGGCACCAGCGAGATCCAGCGCCTGGTGATCGCCCGCCACGAAACCGGCCTGCGCTGACGCCCGGCCTTCCATCCCGACATCGATGTTCCGGCCGCGCCTTGCGCGGCCTTCTGCCTTTGGAGCGATCGCGACCATGAGCAAGAAACAAGCCACCGCCAACCCGGCGACACCCGCCAACCACCTCGATCCGATCCTGGCTGCGCTGGCCGGGCGGGTGGCGAAGGCGACGTTGGCCGAAGCGCGTGCCTTCGCCACTGCCTTCTACCAGCGGATGGATGCCGAGGAGTTCGCCCAGCACGGTGCCGAAGGCTGGGCCGAACTGGCCGCGGACATGCTGGAATTCGTGCGCGCGCGCAAGCGCGGCAAGGCCAGCATCCAGTTGTTCAACCCGAGCCTGAAGGCCGAAGGCTGGGAGTCGCCGCACACGGTGGTGCAGGTCGCCAACGACGACATGCCGTTCCTGGTCGATTCGGTGACCATGGCGCTGGCCGAAATGGGCATCGGCGTGCACGTGCTGGGCCATCCGGTGATCCGCATCCGCCGCGACAAGGCCGGCAAGCTGCTGGCGATCGGCGAGGGCGAGCGCGAATCGCTGATGCACCTGGAGATCGATCGCCAGTCGCAGGCCGCGATGGCCACGATCAAGGCGCGCCTGGCGCAGGCGCTGGAGGACGTGCGTGCGATCGTCGCCGACTGGCAGCCGATGCAGGACAAGATGCGCGCGGTCGCCGACGAACTCGGTACGCGACGCATGCCGTTGCCGGACGAAGGCAAGCGTGAGGCGCAGGAATTCCTGCGCTGGGCCGCCAACGACCATTTCACCTTCCTCGGCTACCGCGAATACACGGTGCGCAAGCAGGGCAAGGACGAGGTGCTGGTGGCCGATGAAGACAGCGGCATGGGCCTGCTGCGCGGCAAGGACAGCGGCGCGCCGCGCCTGCTGAAATCGCTGGCCGCCCACGGCATGCCGCAGAGCGGCGCCGTCGATGCGCTGATCCTGACCAAGACCAATGCGCGCGCGACCGTGCATCGCCCGGGCTACATGGATTACATCGGCGTGCTCGGCTTCGACGCGAAGGGCAAGCCGGTCAGCGAACAACGTTTCCTCGGCCTGTACACCTCCAGCGCCTACAACCGTCGCCCCTGGGACATCCCGGTCGTGCGCCAGCGCCACGAATACGTGATGCAGCAGTCCGGCCTGGATCCGAACAGCCATAGCGGCAAGGCGCTGCGCCACATCCTGGAAACCCTGCCGCGCGAAGAGCTGTTCCAGTCCAGCGAGGAAGAACTGTTCCGTACCGGCATGGGCATCCTGGGCCTGCAGGAGCGCGTGCGCAGCAAGCTGTTCCTGCGCCGCGATCGCTACGGCCGCTATTTCTCCGCGCTGGCCTACATCCCGCGCGACCGGATGAGCACCCAGGTGCGCCACAAGATCGAGGCGATGCTCAAGCGCGCGCTCGATGGCGAGCAGGTCGACACCAACGTCAAGATCGGCGAGTCGCCGCTGGCGCAGTTGCACATCATCGTGCGTCCGAAGGGCAGCGAGCAGGTCGATGTCGACCTGCCCGCGCTGGAAGCGAAGCTGGCCTCGATCGTGCGCGACTGGCGCGACGAACTGCGCGAGCAACTGGTCAAGCGGCATGGCGAGGAAGCCGGCCTGAAGCTGGCCGACTGCTACGGTCGCGCCTTGCCGGCGGGCTACATCGAGGAAGTCAGTCCCGGCATCGCCGCCACCGACGTGGAACACCTGGCGGCGCTGGCCGGACCGGACGACCTGCGCCTGTCGCTGTATCGCTCCCGCCGCAAGGACGGCGGCCTGCGCTTCAAGCTGTATCGCCAGCTGGACGACATCCCGTTGTCGGATGCGTTGCCGATGATGGAGAACATGGGCCTGAGGGTGATCTCCGAGCATCCGTACAAGGTCGATGCCGCCAGCGGCCTGGCCTACATCCAGGACTTCGAGGTCGAATCGCTGCAGGGCGAGCTGGACATCGATGCGATCGACGAGGACTTCGAGGATGCGTTCGCGCGCGTGTGGCGCGGCGACGCCGAGAACGACGGCTTCAACCGCCTCATCCTCACCGCCGGCCTGTCGTGGCGGCAGGTGGCGATGCTGCGCGGCTACTGCAAGTACCTGCTGCAGGTCGGCGTGCCGTTCTCGCAGAGCTACATGGAAGCCACGCTGGCGCGCTACCCGCTGCTGGCGCGCCTGCTGGTGGAATTGTTCGAGGCGCGCTTCGACCCGCGCACCGGCAGCGAGAGCGATGCCGAGATCAAACGCGGCATGAGCCGGTTCGGTGCGCAGCTGAAATCGCTGTCCGCCGATGACGAGGCCGCGATGACCGCGCTGAAGTCGGTGGTCGAGGCCCGCGCCAAGGGCCGCGATGCGCAGGTGGACGCCGCGCGCAATGCGCTGCTGGGCCTGATGGATCGCGTGTCCAGCCTCGACGAAGACCGCATCCTGCGCAGCTTCATCGGGGTCATCGACGCGACCCTGCGCACTAGCTATTACATCGACTACAAGGGCGGCCTGCGCAAGGACGGCGGCCCGGCCGACTACGTCAGCTACAAGCTGGATTCGTCGAAGGTCCCGGACCTGCCGAAGCCGCGCCCGTACCGCGAGATCTGGGTCTGCGGCCCGCGCGTGGAGGGCATCCACCTGCGCTTCGGCCCGGTCGCGCGTGGCGGCCTGCGCTGGTCCGACCGCCGCGAGGATTTCCGCACCGAAGTGCTGGGCCTGGTCAAGGCACAGATGGTGAAGAACACGGTGATCGTGCCGGTCGGCAGCAAGGGCGGCTTCTACTGCAAGCAGTCGCCGGATGCCTCGGTGAACCGCGATGCGTGGTTCGCCGAGGGCGTGGCCTGCTACAAGCGCTTCATCAACGGCTTGCTGGATATCACCGACAACCTGGCCGCCGATGGCAAGGTGCTGCCGCCGGCCGGCGTGGTCCGCCACGACGGTGACGATCCCTACCTGGTGGTCGCCGCCGACAAGGGTACCGCCACGTTCTCCGATACCGCCAATGGCATCGCCCAGGCGCACGGCTTCTGGCTGGACGATGCATTCGCGTCGGGTGGTTCCGTCGGTTACGACCACAAGGGCATGGGCATCACCGCGCGCGGCGCCTGGGAATCGGTCAAGCGCCACTTCCGTGCCTTGGGCCGCGACTGCCAGCAGGAAGACTTCACCTGCGTGGGCATCGGCGACATGTCGGGCGACGTGTTCGGCAACGGCATGCTGCTGAGCAAGCACATCCGCCTGGTCGCCGCGTTCGACCATCGCCACATCTTCATCGACCCGAACCCCGATGCCGCGAAGAGCTTCAAGGAACGCGCGCGCCTGTTCAAGCTGCCGCGCTCGAGCTGGGAAGACTACGACAAGGCGCTGATCGGCAAGGGCGGCGGCGTGTTCCCGCGCTCCGCCAAGTCGATCCCGTTGTCGGCCGAGGCCAAGGCCGCGCTCGGCATCGAGTCCGACGCCACGGCGATGAGCCCGAACGAACTGATGAACGCGATCCTGCGCGCGCCGGTGGACCTGCTGTGGAACGGCGGCATCGGCACCTACGTGAAGTCCAGCCGCGAGAACAACGCCGACGTCGGCGACCGCGCCAACAACGGCCTGCGCGTCGATGGCAACCAGCTGCGCTGCAGGATGGTGGGCGAGGGCGGCAACCTGGGGCTCACCCAACTGGGCCGCATCGAGGCCGCCTTGCATGGCGTGCTGCTCAATACCGACTTCATCGACAACTCCGCCGGCGTGGACACATCGGACCACGAGGTGAACATCAAGATCCTGCTCAACGCCGAGGTGCAGAAGAAGAAGCTGAAGCTGGCTGATCGCAACACCCTGCTGGCGTCGATGACCGACGAGGTCGCGCAACTGGTGCTCAACGACAACTACCGCCAGAACCAGGCGATCAGCCTGATGGAGCGGATGAGCGTGTCGCGGCTGGGTTCCAAGCAGCACTTCATCCGCACCCTGGAATCGCAGGGCCTGCTGGACCGGCAGATCGAGTTCCTGCCGAGCGATGCCGAACTGGCCGAGCGCAAGGCGCGTGGCCAGGGCCTGACCCGGCCGGAACTGTCGGTGCTGCTGTCGTATTCCAAGCTGGTCGCGTTCCAGCAGTTGCTGGACTCAGACGTGCCCGAGGACGCGTACCTGTCCAAGGAACTGGAGCGTTACTTCCCGCAGCCGCTGCAGGCCAAGTACGCCAAGACCATGCAGCAGCATCGGCTGAAGCGCGAGATCATCGCCACCGCGGTCACCAATTCCACGATCAACCGGATGGGCGCCACCTTCCTGCTGCGCATGCAGGAAGACAGCGGCCGCTCGCCGGGCGAAGTGGCCAAGGCCTTTACCATCACCCGCGAAACCCTGGATGCGCGCGAACTGTGGGCGCAGGTCGACGCGCTGGACGGCAAGGTCGCCGAGTCGGTGCAGATCGACGCCCTGCAGGTGATCTGGGAAATCCAGCGCAGCTTCACCCGTTGGCTGCTGTCGCGCCCCGGTGCGATCCCCGACATCACCAGCGCGGTCGCGCGGTTCCACGACGGTTTCCGCGACATCCGCGCGGGCGAGGGCATCCTGCCGGCGTCGCAGCGCCCGGCGTACGAGGCCAGCCGCAAGGCCTGGCGCGATGGCGGCGTGCCGACGGCGCTTGCCGACCAGCTGGCGGCGCTGCCCTACCTGGAAGCCAGTCCGAACATCATCGAGCTGGCGCGCGAGCGCAAGCTGCGCGCGGTGGAAGTGGCCAAGGTGTACTTCCGCCTGGGCGATGCCCTGCGCGAGCCGTGGCTGCAGGCCCAGATCGACGCATTGAAGGTCGATGGCCGCTGGCATGCGGTGGCACGTGGCGTCTTGCGCGACGAATTGTCCACGCAGATGCGCACGCTGACCGACCAGGCGCTGGCGATGCCGGGCAAGGATGCCGAGGCCAAGGTCGCCGCGTGGATGGCCCGCGACGACCAGACCTTGCGCTTCACCCTGGCCATGCTCAACGAACTGGCCGCGCAGAAGTCGCTGGACTATCCGACGGCATCGGTCGCGGTGCAGCGCCTGGCGCAGTTGGCCAGTCGCGGTTGATGCTGTTTCCTTCTCCCGCTGGCGGGAGAAGGTGGCCCGCAGGGCCGGATGCGGGTGGTTGCGTGCATCCACCCTCACCCCAACCCTCTCCCGCCAGCGGGAGAGGGAGCAAGCGCGTTAAGCTCGACCGATGAGCACGCTTCGACTCGCCTTGCTTGCCAGCCCCGCCGACGAGGCGCAGGCCGCGCTGGCGGCCTTGACCACGTTGCACCCGCAACACGCGCCGCAGGATGCGGACGTCATCGTCGCCCTGGGCGGCGATGGCTTCATGCTGCAGACGCTGCATCGGCACGGTGCGCTGGGCAAGCCGGTGTTCGGCATGAAGCTGGGCACGGTCGGGTTCCTGATGAACCAGTACCGGCCCGAGGAACTGCGCGAGCGCATCGCCAGCGCGGAACCCGCGGTGCTGCATCCGCTTGAGATGCTCGCTCAAACTGAGTCCGGCACGACGGTGGGATCGCTGGCCTACAACGAAGTCTCGCTGTTGCGACAGACCCGGCAGGCCGCGCATGTCTCGATCGAACTCAACGGCGACGTTCGCCTGGACGAGCTGATCTGCGATGGGGTGATGCTGGCCACGCCGGCCGGCAGCACCGCGTACAACTTTTCCGCCAATGGGCCGATCCTGCCACTCGGCGCGAACGTGATGGCGCTGACCCCGATCGCGCCGTTCCGCCCGCGTCGCTGGCGCGGCGCGGTACTGAAGTCCGGCACCGAAGTGCGATTTCGCGTGCTGGATCCGCACAAACGCCCGGTCAGCGCCACCGCCGATTCGCACGAGGTCCGCGACGTCATCGAGGTGCTGGTGCGGGAACAGCGGGAGCGCAGCGTGACCCTGCTGTTCGACCCCGAGCACAACCTCGAGGAACGGATCATGATCGAGCAGTTCACGGTCTGACCTTCCGCAGGTGTAGCCCGGATAGGGCCACAGGCCGCATCCGGGACGCGATCCATCCCGGGTGCGCTTGGCGACATGGGCCTGCCCATCGCAGTCCGCGAGACGACCATCGGCCATACTGCCGGCATGCCTGAACCCGTCGCCATCCTGACCGTCGCGATCACCGCGCGGGCGCTGTTCCACATGGAGGACAGCCATGGCCTGTTCGAGGCCGAGGGCGTCAAGGCCTACGCCGAATTCCAGCGCGAGCGCGAGGACGACGTGCTGGAACCGGGCATCGCGTTCCCGCTGGTGCGCAAGCTGCTGGCGCTGAACGACGGGACGCCTGCCGATGCGCCCCGAGTCGAGGTCATCCTGCTGTCGCGCAATTCGTCGGACACCGGCCTGCGCGTGTTCAATTCGATCCAGCACTACGGGCTCGACATCCGTCGCGCCACCTTCACTTCGGGCGCGCCGGTGTGGCCCTATATCGTGCCGTTCGGCGCGCAGTTGTTCCTGTCGGCCAACCCGGACTCGGTGCGCAGTGCGCTGGAGGCCGGCGTGGCCGCGGCCACGATCCTGCCGGCGCGAGCGCCGGCATCCCAGCACGACCAGTTGCGCATCGCCTTCGACGGCGATGCGGTGATCTTCGGCGACGAGAGCGAGCGGGTCTCGCGCGAACAGGGCGTGGAGGCGTTTGGACGCCACGAGCGCGAACGCGCGCGCGAGCCGTTGTCGGGCGGACCCTTCCGCGGCTTCCTGTCGGCACTGCACGCCCTGCAGGCGGCATTTCCGCGTGGCGAGTCGTCGCCGATCCGCACCGCGCTGGTCACCGCGCGTTCGGCCCCGGCGCACGAACGGGTGATCCGCACCCTGCGCGAATGGGAGGTGCGCCTGGACGAGGCGTTGTTCCTGGGAGGGCGCGGCAAGGGCCCGTTCCTGCAGGCCTTCGGCGCCGACATCTTCTTCGACGACTCGCCGCACAACATCGATTCCGCGCGACTGCATGTCGCCGCCGGCCATGTGCCGCATGGCGTGGCCAACGAGCCCGCGCGGTAGGGGTCGGTCAATCCTCGGGCAGGTCGATCCCGGTGAGCTTCCAGGCCAGGCCGCTGCGGCGGAATTGAAATACCACCGGCTGGCCCTCGGCGTTCTGGACCGTGGCGGTGAACAGCGACGGCGAGACGTAACCGGTCTTCGCATCCTTCAACGGATCGGCCGCGCGCGCCTTGCCATCGGCATCCTTCTGGCCGCTGACCTGCCTGACCAGGGCGCTGCCGCGCAACAGCGTGGCGACGCCGAGCGGGGAGACCATCGCGTCGATCGCCGGCTTCGAGATCAGGTCGGTCACCCCCGCGATGGCATCCGTGGTGCTGCCCGCGCCGGCGCGTTCGATGATGCCCCGGGCGATGCGGGCCTGGATCTGCGGGCGCACGTTTTCACGCAACTGGTCGAAATCGACGAAGCGCCACAGCTCGCCATAGTTTCCACTGGCCACCACGTTGCGGATCCCGTTGATCGCCAGCCATGGACCTGCGACCACGAAGGCCAGCAGGGCGAACAGGATCAGGCCCGCAATGGCGAGCAACCACTTGGTCTTCTTCTTCATCGGCGGATCCGCTGCGGTCTGCCTGCATCCTGCGCAAACGACGACGGCCGGGCAAGCCCGGCCGTCGCGTGCGGTACAGCGATCAGAAGCGCGCGCCGCGCGTGCGCGACTCGATCGGGGCCATCCTGCCCTGGTCGTTGAGTTCCAGCTGGCGCACTTCGAACGGCGCACCGTAACCGGCCGGCACATGCGCACGGGCGAACTGCAGGACCAGCATGCCGTCGCCGGCGTCCATCCACGCAGCCGCGTGCGCCTGCGAGACCGGCCGCAGGCTGCCGTCGCTTGCCGTGGCGTACAGCGTGCCCCGCGCCTCGTAGCGTCCCGGGGACGCGGCTTCCACCGGCAACGACACCCGCAGGTTCGCGGCATCCACCCCGAAGATGCCGCTGAAGCGCGCGGTGGGCTGCGCGACCGCGAAGGCCGTGCGGGCATCGCGCGGCACGTCACCGACATCGCCGAACACCTGCAACTCCCACAGCCCCTTGGCCTGGCTGGCGGTCGCGGGCACGGTGAAGACAGCTTCCTGGCCGCCGCCCACGGCATCGTGCACCGCCACCGATTGGCTGCTGCCATCGGGCGCGACCAGCAGGGCCTGCGAGGCCACGGGGGCCTTGCGTCCCGCGTCGGTGGCGCCGATGGACACGCGCATCGGCGTGCCGGCGAGCGCATGGTTGCGGTCGGCGCGGGCGAACAGCACGCGGTCGCTGGCGGGCTCGAACACATGCACGACGTAGCGGCCGCGCGCGTTCGCGGCGCGCAGCACATGCCGGCCCGCGCCGCTGCCATCGCCCAGGCGGAGGACCTGGGTGCCGGTGCTGGCGTCCATGCCGGCCTTGCGCAGGGTCTCGGCGTCGGCGGCCCGGGCGATGCCGACCTTGCGTCCCGCCATGCTGACGCTGAAGTCGCCGGCGCGCAGGCCAAGGCTGCCCCTGGCCGGGCTCACGCGGATCAATGCGCCCGGCGCGGTCATCTGCAAGGGCACGCCGCGCGCCAGTTCGCTGCCCTCGACCGTCATCCAGTACTCGCGGCTTTCGGCGAGGAACGGGGCGGTGTCCGACAGTTCGGCATCGGGGTCGAGCGCCCACGAGAACGCGACCGGCTTGCGTTCGATGGCGCCGGTCGGCGCGGGCAGCACGGAAAGTCGGGTAGGCACCTGGTCGGACGCGCCGGCAGGCAGCAGCGGTTGTGCGGCGTGTGCGATGCCGGCAACGAAGAGGGTGGCGGAGGCGGCCAACGCCGCGACACGGTGGATCGATGTGCGCATGGTCGTGGCCCTCACTTCATGTCGTTGCGGAGGATGGTGTCCAGGCCGAAGCAGGCGCGCCGGCTCTGGTTGTGGCTCAGCGGCTCGCTGCCGGCCATCCGCGTCTTGTCCTGGAACCACACGCTGCCGGCGGCCGACTGGCTGCTGCAGTTGAGGAAGCCATCGGAACAGCTGTTGAGCCAGTTCTGGGTGGTTTCCAGGCCCACGTTCTCCACGTAGCCGGCGCAGTAGCTGTCGGCATCCCAGATCGCGGAATCGACGTCGGTGCCGACCACGCTGCGGAACAGTTTCGGCAACGCCGGCCGACCGCTGGTGCCGTAGAGGTTGTTGGCGTTGTAGCTCGCCATCCAGCTGACCTGCTGCATGCGCACGGCGTCGGACTTGTAGCCGAGCAGCCAGCCCAGCGAGGTTTCGAAGACGTTGCCGTTGATCGTGGCGTCGGCCAACGGGGTGCCGGCGGACGAGGGCGCGAGCGCGTTGACCCGGATGATCTTGTTGATGATGTTGGGGTAGCGGCTGTCGTAGGTGGGGTTGGACATGATCCAGCGGACCACGTTGCCGCCGTTGGAATGGGTGATCACGATCAGCCGGGTGATTCCCTTGGCGTTGATGAAGGTGGTCAGTTGCCCGGCCAGGCAGCCGGCGGCGCGGCTGTCCCACATGTACTGGTTGAAGTCGCAGTTGATGACCACGTAGTTGGCCGGGTTGGCCAGCCCGTTGCGGACGTTGTTGACCATCGTCGGCTGCCAGTAATCGTTGTAGGCATTGGTCTGGCTGCCGGTGCCGTGGACGAAGGCCACGCCGGTGACGTCCGCCGCGATGGCGGGTGAAGCGGTTAGAACGGCGGCGCAGGACAACACCGCGCCGAATGCGTGCTTGCGCATGGACTCTCCCCAGTCAGTAGCCGCGTCACCCGCGGCGGGTGCGATGCATGCGCCCCCACGCCTGCATCGCGGTCGAGCATACGGATCAGTATGGGATTGTCATGACGCACTGCGACAGCGGTCACGTTTTGGCAGGAGTGGCCTATTCCAGCGTCTGCGCGATGCCGTCGCCCCAGGCCTGAAGGCGATCGAGCAAGGCGAGCCTGCGTCCGTCACCTGCGTGGGCGATGCGCAATTGCGCGATCTCGGCGTTGAAGTCCCCGAAGGTTGTCTCCGACAGCCCGTTGTCGGCCTGCAGGCGCAGGCGACGGTAGTCGTCCCAGCGCGAGCGCTCGGCAGGCAGCAGGCTGTCGGGCCAGTTGCGCGCGCGATAGCGGAACAGCAACTCCGGCAGGCGACTGTCGCGGAAGGCGTACTGCGCCTTGGCCAGCAAATGCGGCGGGGTGCCGCGCACCTGTGCCAGCAGGCGTTTGTCGCCGTCGCCGATGAAGCCGCCGTACAGCGCGGCATCCACGTCGATGTCCTCGGCGGGTCGGTCACGCGCGAACACGCGACGCACTTTTTCGGCAAGCGCCGGGCCGGTGTCCCGGATGCGCGACGCACGCGCCTGCACGAGGTCCCGATCGATCCCCAGCCGCGCGAAATCGGCATCACGCAGGTGGTCCCAGGCGACCAGCGCCGGCGATTTGTTGAGGTGCACGGTCTTCAGCGGCACGCGTCGTTCGCCTTCCGGCAGGTCCGCCTGGCGGATGTACAGGCGTTCCGCGATGGCCTCGGCATCGAGGTCGAGCAGGGCATCCGGATCCTCCGCCAGGTCGAACACGACCACCTGCGAATCGATCTGCGGATGCCGCGCCAGCGGGATCACCGGCGCGGCGCACAGGCGCGATGCCGGGAAGCGCTGCGACACGTGCAGTACCGGCGTCATCGCCACCACGTCGAGCAGTGATCCGGCGAAGCGCTTGTCGCGCAGGCGCAGGGCGTAGTCCCACAACCGCGGCTGCGCCTGACGGAACAGCCGGGCCAGGCCGATGGTGGCGCGCACGTCGCTCAAGGCCTCGTGGGCGTCGCCGATGCGCAGGCCGTTGTCCTCGGCCAGGTGCTCCAGCTTGAAGCTGGTGCCGCCGCCATCCTCGCGCGGCCGCCAGGCGATGCCGTCCGGGCGCAACGCGTGCATCAGCCGAAGCGCGTCGAGCAGGTCCCAGCGCGAGTTGCCGCCGCGCCATTCGCGTTCGTAGGGATCGAAGAAGTTCCGGTACAGGCCGTGGCGGACGAATTCGTCGTCGAAGCGCAGCGAGTTGTAGCCCAGGCTGCAGGTTTCGGGGCGCGCCATTTCCTCGACGATGCGGGCGCAGGCTTCGGCTTCGTTGACGCCATCGCGCAAGGCGTCCTGCGGGGCGATGCCGGTGATCATCGTCGCGATGGGCGAGGGCAGAAGGTCGTTCGCCGGCTGCACGAAGAACGAGATCGGTTCGTCAACCTGGTCGAGCGCGGCATCGGTGCGGATCGCGGCGAACTGGGCGATGCGGGTCCGGCGCGGGTCGGCGCCGAAGGTCTCGAGGTCGTAGAACAGGAAGCTGGCGGTCATGGCTGGATTGTAAGAGCGGTGGCTCGCATGCGCGGACGCCTACCCTCGTGGGTTCCCTACGCCGTTCGAAATGCGGCTGCGCGAATCCCTCGATGGCCTCGTCGGCGCGCAACCGCTCAGGCGATCGGGTCCAGGCGCTCGAGCACCGCGGCATCCGCCGCGTCCCAATCGACCTCGTGCAGCGACGCCAGGCCACGCGTCGCGTCTTCAAGGATGACGCGCTGCACCTCGCTGCGATGCAGGGCGACCGAATACGGGATGCGCATGAAGCTGACCATCGCGTAATGCGGCACGAAGCGACCGGGATGGCGGTCCTGCAGCGCGAGTTCGACCTGGCGTTGCAGCAGGAACGAGGCATCGTCCACCTTGTCGCGCATCTCGATGTAGTTCTCCAGCGCCATCTGCTGGATCGCTTCGGCATCCGGCTTGCGCTGCGCCTCGAACGCGGCGAACGCGTCGGACAGCGAGGCGTTGGCGTCGAGGTGATCGGCCAGTGCCACGCAATCCTCGAACGCGCAATTCATCCCCTGGCCGTGGAACGGCACCATCGCGTGCGCGGCGTCGCCGATCAGGACCGCGTGGCCGTGCAGGTGCCAGTGGTCGAGGTAAAGCGTGCCCAGGATCCCGACCGGATTCGCTTCGTAATCGTGGCGCAGTTCCGGGATCAATGGCAGCGTATCGGGGAAGTCGCGTTCGAAGAATGCCTGCGCCTCGTCCGCGTCGCGCACGGTCTCGAAACTCGGGTGCGCGCCGGCATGCGGCATGAACAGGGTGACGGTGAAGGTGCGCTCGTCGTTGGGCAGGGCGATGCACATGTAGTGGCCGCGTGGCCAGATATGCAGGGCGTTGGGCTCGATGCGGAAGCCGCCATCCTTCGCTGGCGGGATTTCGAGCTCCTTGTAGCCGTGGTCCAGCCATTCCGTGCGCTCACCCAGCGGCAAGACCTTGTTGATTTCGGCGCGCAGGCTGGAGCCGGCGCCGTCCGCACCGACCAGGGCGCGGAAGGGGCGTCGGGTTTCATGGCCGTCACCCTTGAACACCGCGACCTTGTCGACGAAATCCACCGACGCCAGGCCGTGCTCGAAATGCAGGCGCGCACCATGCGATTCGGCGATGTCGAGCAGGACGATGTTGAGCTCGCCGCGGTTGATCGACCAGATCACTTCGGAATCGTCGCGACCGTAGCGTTGCAGCCCGGGTTCGCCGTGCAGCGGATGCACGTAACGGCCGCGCATCATCACCGCCTGCTTCATCACCGCGGCGTCCGCGCCAGCCTGGCGCAGTGCATGCAGGCCGCGCTCGGCCAGGGCAAGGTTGATCGAACGGCCCCCGGCGTAGCCATGCACGCGCGGATCGCCGCGGCGTTCGTACACGTCCACCGACCAGCCGCGCTGGGCCAGCAGGATGGCGAGCAACGCGCCCGCCAGCCCGCCGCCGACGATGGTGATCTCGCGCTGGTCAGCGGTCATCGCGCCACTCCCGTACCGTGTTGGCGAAGCGCAGGACATCCGCATGGGTGTTGTACAGCGGCACTGGCGAGATCCGGATCACGTCCGGTTCGCGCCAATCGCCGAGCACGCCGCGCGATGCCAGGAACTCGAACAAGTCGCGTCCGCGTTCGCGTCCACCGATGACGCGAATCGACAACTGGCAACCGCGTCGCGCAGCTTCGCGCGGGGTGACGACCTGGAGCACGTCGCGCAAGCCGGCATCGATCAGTTGTTCCAGGTAACCGGTCAGCGATTCCGATTTCGTCCGCAGCGCCGGCATCGTGGCGCGGTCGTACTGGTCGAGCGACGCACGCAACGGCGCCAGGCCGAGGATCGGCGGGTTCGAGAGCTGCCAGCCGTCCGCACCGGGCGTGGGATTGAACTCTGGTCCCATCCTGAAACGCACGCCCGGGTCGTTGCCCCACCAGCCGGCGAAGCGCGGGCGGTTGGTGCGCGCATGGCGTTCATGGACGAAGCATCCAGCGACCGCGCCCGGGCCGGAATTCATGTACTTGTAATGGCACCAGACCGCAAAATCGGCGCCGCTGTCGTGCAGCTGCAGCGGCAGGTTGCCTACTGCATGGGCCAGATCAAAGCCGACGATGGCACCGGCCGCATGCCCGAGCCGCGCGATCTCCTCCAGGTCGAAGGCCTGGCCGGTGCGGTACTGCACGCCCGGCCAGACGATGCATGCCAGGCGCGATCCGTGCTCGGCGATGGCGCGTTCGATCGCGGCCATCGAGAAGGTGCCATCGGCCTCGTCGGGTACGACCTCGACCAGCGCTTCCGCCGGATCGAAGCCGTGGAACCGCAGTTGCGATTCCAGCGCGTAACGATCCGACGGGAATGCGCCGGCTTCCATCAGCAGTACCGGGCGCTCGCGGGTCGGCCGGTAGAAGGTGACCAGCATCAGGTGCAGGTTGGCGGTCAGCGAATTCATCGCCACCACTTCCCGGGGCTGCGCGCCGACCACGCGCGCCAGCGGGTCGCGCACCAGCTCGTGGTACGGCATCCACTGCGCCTGGCCGGTGAAGTGGCCTTCCACGGCCTGCGTCGCCCATTTGTCGAGCACTTCCTCGACATGCGCGCGCGCGCCCTTCGGCTGCAGGCCCAGCGAGTTGCCGACGAAGTAGGCCTGCGGTTTGCCGTCATGCAGCGGCAGGTGGAATTCGCCGCGGAAGTCGCCTAGTGGGTCGAATGCATCGCGCGATGCCGCGTATGCGTCGGAGAAAATCTCGGTCATGCGAACCTCGAGGCCGGCAGCCCGAGCCATTCCAGCGCGGTGCCGTGGTAGATGCGGGCGCGTTGTGCCTCGTCCAGGGCCAGGCGTTCGATGCCTTCGCCCGGTACCTGTTCGCCGAGGGGGAACGGATAATCAGTGCCCAGCATCACCCGGTCGATCCCGCAGGCCTCGAGCAGGTAGCGCAGGGCGGCATCGTCGGCGACCCAGGAATCGAAGTACAGGCGCTTCAGGTACTCGCGCGGATTACGGAAATTGTCTGTCGCCACGAGGTCCGGGCGCATGTTGAAACCGTGCTCGATGCGGCCGATGGTGTACGGGAAGCTGCCGCCGCCATGCGCCATGCACACGCGAAGTCTCGGCAGGCGCTCCAGCACGCCGCCGAACACCAGGCAGCAGGCCGCGCGCGACTGCTCCGCCGGCATCCCGACCAGCCACGGCAGCCAGTATTTCGGCATCGTGTCGGTGCCCATCATGTCCCATGGGTGCACCAGGATCGCCGCACCCAGGTCGCTGGCGGCCTGGAAGAAGTCGAACAACTCCGGCGCGTCGAGGTTCCAGTGCGCGTCGCCCGGGCCGTTGAGGTGCGAACCGATCTGCACGCCCTGCAGGCCGAGTTCGTCCATGCAGCGTTCCAGTTCGCGAATGGCGAGCTGCGGGCTCTGCAGCGGCACCGTGCCGATCCCGGCGTAGTGACGCGGATAGTCGCGACAGGTCCGTGCCATGTGCTCGTTGAGCGACTTGTGCAGTTCCAGTGCCTGGTGCGGCTTGGCCCATTCGCTGAACATCACCGGCACCGTGCTCAGCACCTGCACCTGCACGCCGAAACCGGCGTAATCGTCGATGCGGATCTGCGGATCCCAGGTCTTCGGCCAGATCTCGCGGAAGAACTTGCCGTCCTTGTAGAT
>DAOOCX010000042.1:15249-18441 GCA_035408605.1 Thermomonas sp.
GTGATGTCCGCCTGCGACTGCGCATCCATCTCGTAGCGCGTGGGTCGCGGATTGAGCGTGCCGCATGCCTTGCAGGTGCGCAGCGCGTCGTCGCGATAGAACCGCTCGAACACCCGGAAGAAATCCTGCTCGATGTCGACCAGGTGGAAGAACTCCTCGTACAGCGTGTGGTTGCAGGCGATGCAGAACCACATCAGCGCATCGTCCTCGTGCGCCAGCCGCTTGCGCTCGATCACGAGGCCGATGCTGCCCGGCATGCGCTGCGGCGAATGCGGGACATGCGGCGGCAGGTAGAACATCTCGCCGGCACGGATCGGGATGTCGCGGGCGCTTCCATCTTCCTGGATGCGCAGGACCATCTCGCCCTCGAGTTGGTAGAACCACTCGGGACCGTCCTCGTAGTGATAGTCGGTGCGCGCATTCGGCCCGCCGACGATCATCACGATGTAGTCGGCGTCGACGATGCACTTGTTGCCGACCGGAGGTTTCAGCAGGTGGCGGTGTTCGTCGATCCAGCCTTGCAGGTTGATCGGGTTCGGCAGCATGTCAGTCCTTCAGCACCGCGATGCATTTGAGTTCGATCGCGATCGGCGTGGGCAGTGCGGTGATGCCCAGCGTGGTGCGGCAGGGCGCCGTCGCGGCATCGGGGAAGTGTTCCGCCCAGAGTGCGTTGTAGGTCTTGAAGTCGCGGGCCATGTCGGTGAGGTAGACGGTGACGTCGACCAGGTCGCCCCATGTCGCGCCACTGGCGTCCAGCACGGCGCGCACGTTGGCGAACACGGCGCGTGCCTGTGCCTCGATGTCGTATTTGCGCAGGCGGCCGTCGGCGAAGTAGTCGTTGCCGGGAATCGTATTGTCGACCGGGTTGCGCGGGCCGATCCCGGACAGGTACAGCGTGTTGCCGACCCGTCGCGCATGCGGATAGCTTCCAACGGCTTTCGGCGCGGCATCGGCGTGGATCGAACGATGCTGGTCCGGGCCCGACATCAGCGGTCTTCCTTGTCCACGCTGATCGCGGCGAGCGCAGCGGCGTATTGCGGCTCCAACTGGTCGGACGCGGCCACGTTGAGACCAAGGTCGTGCACGCGGCCATCGCGCAGCGTGTACACCCAACCATGCACCGACAGCGTTTGTCCCCGCACCCAGGCATCGCGGACGATGGTGGTCTGGCAGACGTTGGCAACCTGTTCCAGCGCATTCAATTCGCACAAGCGGTCGTGCTGCAGGGGTTCGTCGCCGGCATCCAGCAGCAACTGCGCATGCTTGGTGGAGACATCGCCGACGTGGCGGATCCAGTTGTCGGCCAAGCCCACCCGCGCATTGGTCAAGGCCGCATGCACGCCGCCGCAGCCGTAGTGGCCAACCACCAGGATGTGCTCGACCTTGAGCACGTCCACCGCGAACTGGATCACCGACAGGCAGTTGAGGTCGGTGTGCACGACGACGTTGGCGATGTTGCGATGGACGAACACTTCGCCGGGCGCGAGGTCGACCACCTGGTTCGCCGGCACCCGCGAATCCGAGCAGCCGATCCACAGGTATTTCGGTGCCTGCTGCTTCGACAGGCGTTCGAAGAAGCCGGGATCCTCGCGCGAGACACGCTCGGCCCAGGCTTGGTTGTTGCGCAGGAGATCGTCGAGTCGGTTCATGGGGTCTTTGCGAAAGGTAGGTTGGCGTCGGGGGAGGGAACTTGCAGGGGGCGATCGAGCAGCGTGCCGCCATCCGCGCCAGCCAGGCGCAGGCGGTACTTTCCGGGGGCGAGATAGAGCGGGGTGGAAGCCTCTGAAGTGGCGAGCATCAGGAACTGGTCGGCCGGGATGGCCTCGTCGCCTTCATCGGCATGGCGCGCCTCCGCAAGGCAGGGCAGGTGTCCGGCACACGGCGTCAGGTCGATGGCGACCACCCCGCGCCTGCCACCGAGCGACAGCCAATCGGGGCGTTGTGCCTGCCCCGCGGGGGCGGCCGGCAACAGCACGGAAACATCATTGAGACCGGGGCGGTAGCTCCAGGGGCCAGCGCCGTCGCGCGACAGCAGCACGCTCGGCGCGCTCAACGCGAACTGCCTGGCCAAGCGCTGGCCGACCGTGTCGATGTCCGCAGTTTCGTAGGAGCGCGTCGAGGTCTGGTCGATGGTCAACACTGGCAGCCCGGTCAGCCGTGCCAGTTCCATCGCCATCGGCCTCGCGTCATCGGGAAGGCCTTGTTGCGCCTCGCCGATGTGCGCATAGCCGGCATGCACCAGCACCTTCGCGCTGGGTTCCCTCGCCAACAAGTCGGCGATTGCCTGGGCCTGGCCGGTCTCGCGGTCCTGCTGTCGTTCGCCTGGCTTGTTGGGTGTCTCGTAGGGAACCAGCCGATAGCCGAGGCGGAGCGCCTCGCGCAGCAGCTCGGCGAACACCGGGTCGCGGGTATAGATGCCGGTCTTGCGCACCGGATAGCCGCTCGGCATTGGATCGGTACCGTCGTTGACCAGTGCTTCGACGGCGAGGTGGGTGTAACCCTGTTCGCGCAGGGGTTGCAGGAGGGCCAGTGTCAGTACGCGCGTGTGCGGCGCATGGTGCGCTTCGTTGAGCATGACCACGCGGTAGTCGCCGGCCTGTGCAGAGATCCACTCGCTGGCCGGCAGGGCCCTCCAGTCGGATGGCAGGGGCAGGTCGCTTTCCGGCGCGCTGTTGCCGCGGTAGGGGAAGGCACGCAGGGCATCCATCGGCCGGCCGAGGAAGCTCAGGTGGGTCGCCAGCATCTGCGATGCCATGTTGCGTGTCTGCGCGTCCTGCTGGACGGCAGGGCTGGTTAGGAACCGATATTCGGCGAAGGTATCGGGTTGTGCGTTGAAGGCCTTGAAGAAATCGTCGACCGGATTCTTCGTTCCATCCCCGCCGGCCGATACTGCGTTGGCAGCCAGTGCGAGGGATAGGAGGGCGATGGAAACCGCGCGCTTGTTCATGGCGGCAGCGCGATGCCGACGTTGCGTGGTTCGGTGAAGAAGCGCATCGCCTCGAGCCCGCCTTCGCGGCCCATGCCTGATGCGCCGCTGCCGCCGAACGGCGTGCGCAGGTCGCGCATCAGCCAGGTGTTGATCCAGACCATGCCCACGCGCAATTGCGCGGCCATGCGATGGGCGCGCGAGAGGTCGTTGGTGAATACGGATGCCGACAGCCCGTAGTCGCTGGCATTGGCCAGCGCGAGGGC
>DAOOCX010000043.1:0-17938 GCA_035408605.1 Thermomonas sp.
CGACCAGCCGCACCGGCTCAACACGTCCTCGCGTCGCACGGTGTACGGCTTGTCGCCTTTCGAAGGCACCACGTTCCACTCGCGGATCGCCGCCACCTGGGTCAATGGCGTGCTGGGCTGGGACGGCGAGCGCCTGGTCGGGACGCCGCAGGGCCAGCGTTTGCAGTTCGACCGTTGATGCGCCTTCCCCTGGCGTTCCTGCTTGCCCTGGCGCTGACCGGCATCGCCAGCGCGCAATCGGTGCCGACGGAAGCCGGGCCGATGATCGGCGGCGACGGCGCCATTCCGATGCGCGCCACGCGCTTGCCGGCAACCGCATCGCAAGGCGCGATGGTCATCGGCAACACGCATCCCGCCGCGACCGTCGACTACGCGGGACGCACGCTGCGGGTCACGCCCTACGGCACCTTCGTGTTCGGCATCGGCCGCGACGCCACCGGCGAGGTCGTGCTGCGGATCAAGCAGCCGGCGACCGCCTGGATCGAGCATCGCGTCGCCATCACCCCACGCGACTGGCCGGTCGAGAACATCAACGGCGTGCCGCCCGCCACGGTGGATCCGCCACCCGCGATCGCCGAGCGCATCGAACGCGAGCAGGCGCGCGTGGTCGCAGCGCGTATCCGCGACGATGCCCGCACCGGGTTCGCGCAAGCGTTCGCCTGGCCCGTGGAGGGTCGGATCAGCGGCCGCTTCGGCAACCAGCGCGTGTACAACGGCACGCCGAAATCGCCGCATTCGGGCATGGACATCGCCGCGCCGACCGGCACCCCGGTGAAGGCACCGGCCGATGGCGTGGTCACCTTCGCGGATCCGGGCCTGTACCTCACCGGCGGCACCCTGGTGCTCGACCACGGCCACGGCATCAGCAGCAATTTCCTGCACCTGTCGCGGATCGACGCAAAGGTCGGCGACGTGGTGAAGCAGGGCGACGTCATCGCCGCGGTAGGCGCCACCGGACGCGCGACCGGCCCGCACCTGCACTGGGGCATGAACTGGTTCGATGTGCGCATCGACCCATTGCTGGTGCTTGAAAGAAAGTAGCGTTCATCTCCTCCCCTTGCGAAGCAGGAGGAGATTGGGAAAGGGTGCCTTCATCGCACATCCCGACCAGCAACACCCCACCCCAGCTCTCCCCTGCTTCGCACGGGAGGGAGCAAAAGCCGTCAGTCCGTCAGGCGTTCCGCCCGCTCACGCTGGCCACTGCATCATGCGGATGCAGGCTCTCGAAGTGCGCGACGCGCACCTGCCAGGCGGCCACGCGCGCATCATCCGCCAGCGCGGCAGCCACGCGACGCGCGGCATCCTCGCAGAACATCAGGTTGGCGGCATTGAGTTCGGCGAAGGCCTGTTCGTCCTCGCGCTTGACCGCGGTCTGCACCGGGGTGCCGAGGGCGGCTTCCACCACATCCACGAGCGCTCGCAAAGGCGCTTCGTCGAAGGCAGGCCGCAACTCGACGCGGATCTCGGCGCGGCTGCGCTGCGCATGGGGGGTGGCGGCCAGGCCACGTTCCGAGGCGAGCCAGTCGCGCACCGTTTCGCCCGAAAGTGCACGAACGCCGGTGAAATCCGCCTCGAAACGTGCCGCGTTGACCTGCCGGGACAGCGCCGCGGACGCCGGGCAGGTACTTGAATAGTCGACCGAGAAGGCCAGCGACAGCTGCAGGTGCCCGTCACGCAATTCGGCCTCCAGCGTCACCGGGTAGTTCTTCCAGCCGGCGTTGGCGCTAGCCAGCGCCGGGCGCAACAGCAGGTGGTCGTAGCGCAGGCGGAGGCGCGCACGGGTCGACAGTCCCTGCTGGGTGGCGATACAGGTTTCCAGCAGCTTGCGCAGCGCGGGCGCAGTCAGCGCTTCGTTGGCCAGCGACTGCTGGAGCTGGAGGTACAGCCGCGACATGTGGATGCCGCGCGCGGCGCCGTCGCGCAGGTCGACCGCGACGTCCACGCTTGCCGGCACATGCAGGGCCTGGCTGCCCTCGCCCGGCAGGCGGATCGGCAGCGCCATCGCGTCCATGCCGACCCAGTCCAGCGGGCGCGCGAGCGCGGCGGTGTCGAAGGCGACGTCGGGCAGCGAGGCATGGCGGGTCGTGTTGTGCATCGCCGCATTGTACCGGCGCGGCGGTGAGCGCCTGCGCAACGCTGCGTGCCGCGGGGCAGGCTCAGCCGCGGGCGGCGCGCCAGGCGGTGAACAGCACGCCGGGCCGGCTCATCGGTACCGGTTTGCCGCCGGCGAATCGCTGCAGGCGGCCGCGCACGATGGCGGCGTGGATACGGCCCGGGCGGCTGCCCTGCGCCGGCGCGGGCCACTGCGCCAGCAGGCCGCGGGCCCAGCCGCGCACGTCGAGGTCGCCAAGTGGCGTCGCCGCGCCGGGGTGACGCAACACGCGTTCGGCCAGGAGCGAGACCACCACGTTGCGCGCCGGTGCCGGCGTGGCGCTGTCGAACAGGTGCTGGGCCACGCCGGCCAGCGCCTCCGCGTACGGTTCCAGCGCGAACATCGCGGGTTCCAGGCCCTGGGGACGCTCGCGGCTGGCGCGCAGGGCCGGCAGGCAGGCCGCCAGGTTGGCCCACGGCGCGGGCAGTTTCTGCAAGGTCAGGCCCAGCGGGTGTCGGCGTAGCCCGCGTGACCAGCCATCGAGCTCTTCTGCCCACCAGCCCAGCTTGGCATCGCCGGGACGCGCGTCGCCCTCGCCCCAGGCGGCTTCCGCAAGTTCCTCGCGCAGGGCGAACCAGGCCTGCGCCCGCTCGCGCTGCGACACGGGCACGAACGCCTCAGCCACCTTCCATTCGGGCCACTGCGCTTCCCATTTGCCCAGGAAGCCCCGGAGTGCGTCGGTTTCGCTCATCGCCATCGCGCCCAGAACGTGGGGGCCAGCAAGTCGACCGGCGTATCCGCCAGCGCGTCGGCGCCCCAGCCGTCCGGGCGTTCCCCCTCGTCCCGATACCCCCACAACGCTACCACCGAACGCATGCCGGCCGCCCGCGCGGCCTCGATGTCGCGCTGGTCGTCGCCGATGTAGACGCAGTCGTCGATGGCCGCGTCCAGCTGTCCCGCCGCGTGCAGCAGGGGCAATGGATGCGGCTTGCGCTCCGCCAGGGTGTCGCCACCGAGCAGGATCGCGCTGCGCGTCCCCCACCCCAGTTGCGGCATCACCTGCCGGGC
The DNA here is from genome assembly GCA_035408605.1 of Thermomonas sp. GTDB lineage: Bacteria > Pseudomonadota > Gammaproteobacteria > Xanthomonadales > Xanthomonadaceae > Thermomonas. The sequence goes on from DAOOCX010000043.1 coordinate 3,161, forward strand.
CAGGTATTCGGGCTTGTTGGTGATGATGCCCCAGCGCGCGCCATCGGCTTCGATGGCATCCAGCAGTTCGGCCACGCCATCGAACAGCACGCTGCTGCGGCCAAGCTCCTGCTCATAGGTGTCCAGGAATTCGCGGATCATCTCGCCGGACACCTCGCCACCCAGCTCCGGGAAGGCCGCGGCGCTCATCGCCCGCGAGCCCTTCGATACATGCGGGCGCAGTTCGGCCAGCGGCATCGGTCCCTGCCCGCGCGCCGCGCGCATGCGATTGACGGTGGCGACCATGTCGGGCGCGCTGTCGAGCAGGGTGCCGTCGAGGTCGAACAGCACCAGGCGCGGGAACATGCCCGCCCTCATCCGGGCTTGCGCGCGTAGGCGAGGTAATTGATGTCGGTGCGTGCGATGACGCGAGCACTGTTGCGCCATGGCTCGTACATCAGGCCGCTCACGTCCTCCAGCTCGAGGCCTGCCTCGCGCAGCCACTTCGCGAGTTCCGACGGCTTGATGAAATCGCGGTACTGGTGTGTGCCCTTGGGCAGCAGCCGCGCCACGTACTCGGCCCCGACGATGGCCAACGCGAACGCCGCCGGCGTGCGATTGAGGGTGGAGAGGAACAGGCGGCCGCCCGGCTTCAACAGCGTGGCGCAGGCCCGGATCACCGACCCCGGCTCCGGTACGTGTTCCAGCATTTCCATGCAGGTGATCGCGTCGAACGATGCCGGCCTGCCCTCGGCAAGCATCTCCTCGGCCAGGGCTTCGACCGGCAGCTCGCGGTAGTCGACCTTGATGCCGGACTCGAGGCCGTGCAGGCGCGCGACCTTGAGCAGGTTCGGCGCAAGGTCGATGGCGGTGACCCTCGCGCCGGCCCGTGCCAGCGCCTCGCTGAGCAAGCCGCCGCCGCAACCGACATCGAGTACCGCTGCATCGCGCAACGGCGTGCGGTCGGCCACGTAACCCAGGCGCGCCGGATTCAGCGCATGCAAGGCCTTCTGCGGGCCGTCCGGATCCCACCAGCGTTGCGCCAGTTCGTCGAACTTGTCGAGTTCGGCCTGCGAGAAATTCCGGGCGGATGCGGTCATGCCGGCCTCACTGTGGCGATGCGGTCGCGCCATTGGCGCGCATTGGCGATGATCCCGTCCAGGTCCATGTCGACCAGCACGCGCCGGCGCAGTTTCTGGTCGCCCTCGATCCAGACATCGCTGACCTGGTGGCGGCCGGTGGCGTAGATGAGCTGCGAGACGATGTTGTGCAGCGGCTGGGTTTCCAGCGCCGAGAAATCCACGCAGGCGATGTCCGCACGCTTGCCGGGCTCCAGGCTGCCGACCAGATGGTCGAAACCGATCGCCTTCGCACCGCCCAGCGTGGCCGCGCGCAGCGCGGCATGTGCGTCGAAGCCCGCTGCATCGCTGGCTACCGCCTTCGCCAGCAGCGCGGCGGTGCGGGTCTCGCCCACCATGTCGAGGTCATTGTTGGAAGCGCAACCATCGGTGCCGATCGCCAGGGTCACGCCCGCACGTTCCAGGGCGCAGGCGGGGCAGAAACCGGAGGCCAGCTTGAGGTTGGACTCCGGGCAATGCACCACGCTGACGCCGCGCTCGGCGCAGAGGTGGATCTCGGCCTCGGTGAGCTGGGTCATGTGCACGGCAATCAGGCGGTCGTTGACCAGGCCCAGCCGGTCCAGCCGCGCGATCGGCCGCTGGCCGTGCTGTTCGATGGACTGCTGCACTTCCTGCGCGGTTTCGTGCAGGTGCAGGTGCACCGGCACATCCAACTGGTCGGCGAGCATCCGCACGCGCTCGAAGTTGGCGTCGTTCACGGTGTACGGCGCATGCGGGGCGAAGGCGGTGCGGATCAGCGCGTCGTCGCGCCACTGGTCGTGCACTTCGCCGGCACGGTCGAAGTATTCGTCGTCGCTGCTCGCCCAGGCGGTCGGGAAATCGATCACCGGCAGGCCCACCCGCGCACGGAAGCCGTGGCGCTTGTAGGTCGCGGCCTGCACGTCGGGGAAGAAGTAGTTCTCGTTGCAGCAGGTGGTGCCGCCGCGGAGCATCTCGGCGATCGCCAGGGTGACGCCATCGGCGACGAAGCCGGGACCGATCACCGCGCCCTCGATCGGCCAGATGTGTTCCTGCAGCCAGACCTTCAGCGGGAGGTCGTCGGCGACGCCGCGCAGCAGGGTCATCGGGTTGTGGGTGTGCGCGTTGACCAGGCCGGGGATCAATGCGGCGTCCGGGCGCGACACGCTCTCTTTCGCCTCGAAGCGCGTGCGCGCCTCGGCGATCGGCAGCACCGCGACGATGGCGCCGCCAGACACGACGACGGCGTGATCCGTCAGGACCACGCCGTGCGGCACCACCGGCACCACCCACCCGGCTTCGATGATGAGATCGCAGGCCTGCGGGACGGGATCGGTCATCGGCTTACTTGACCCGCGACTCGTACTCGCCGGTCCTGGTGTTGACCTTGATCTTCTCGTCCTGGCCGACGAACAACGGCACGCGCACCACCGCGCCGGTTTCCAGGGTGGCCGGCTTGCCGCCGGTGCCGGCGGTGTCGCCCTTCACGCCGGGATCGGTCTCGGTGATCTTGAGTTCGACGAAGTTCGGCGGCTGCACCGCGATCGGGGTGCCGTTCCACAGCGTCACCACGCACTCTTCCTCGCCCTTCAGCCACTTCTCCGCGCCGCCCATGCCGGCCTTGTCGGACTGCACCTGCTCGAACGATTCCTGGTTCATGAAGTGCCAGTACTCGCCATCGGAATACAGGAACTGCATGTCGGTATCGACCACGTCCGCCTGCTCGACGTTGTCGGTCGCCTTCATGGTCAGCTCGACCACGCGGCCGGACTTGATGCTGCGGTACTTGATGCGGGTGAAGGCCTGGCCCTTGCCCGGCTTGACGTATTCGGTCTCGGTGATGACGCAGGGATCGTTGTTGATCAGGATCTTCTGACCGGTCTTGACGTCGTTCATGCCCAGGGAGGCCATGGGTGCTCCTTCGCGCCACCCAGCCGGGCAGCTAAAATGTGGGATCAGGGATTCCGGCGTGGCCGGAACGTGTCGTTGGATCGCAGACCCACATGATAACCGCTGCCCCCGTGGCCTTGCAGCCCACCGCCACATCGCCGCCCCCCGCCCTGCGCTGGCAGCAGGCGTGGCGCGATGCCGTGCGTGACCCCCGCGAGTTGCTGGCGATGCTCGGGCTTGGCCACCTCGCCGCGCAGCTCTCCGACGACGCAGCCCGCCAGTTCCCGCTGCGCGTGCCGCGCGGCTTCGTTGCCCGCATGCGCCACGGCGACCCGGGCGATCCGTTGCTGCGACAGGTGCTGCCGGTGCTGGAGGAAGACCGCATCGTCCCCGGCTTTGGCCTGGACGCGGTCGGCGATGGCGCGGCCCGACGCGGTGGCGGGGTGATCCACAAGTACAACGGGCGGGCGCTGCTGGTCGCCACCGGCAGCTGCGCCGTGCATTGCCGGTACTGCTTCCGCCGCCATTACCCGTATGCAGAGGACACCGCCGCGGCAGCCGGCTGGCGCGAGGCCGTGGAGACGATCCGCGCGGACGATTCGCTGCATGAGGTCATCCTGTCCGGCGGCGATCCGTTGTCGTTGGCCGACCACAAGCTGGCGGAACTGACCGACGCCCTGCGCGGCATCCCCCACATCCGCCGCCTGCGCCTGCATACCCGCCTGCCGATCGTGCTGCCGGAGCGGGTGGATGCCGACCTGCTGGCCTGGCTGCGCGGCCTGCCGTGGCCGGTCGCAGTGGTGGTGCATGCCAACCATGCCCATGAATTCGATGGCGCCGTGGACAAGGCGATGGCCGCCCTGCGGGATGCAGGCGCCACCCTGCTCAACCAGGCCGTGCTGCTGCGTGGCGTCAACGACGCGGTGGACACGCTTGCCGCCCTGTGCGAACGCGGCCACGCAGCCGGCGTGCTCCCCTATTACCTGCACCAGCTGGACCGGGTCGAGGGTGCCGCCCATTTCGAGGTGGACGATGCGCAGGCGCTGGCCCTCCACGCCGCGCTGGCGGCCCGCCTGCCCGGTTACCTGGTCCCGAAACTCGTGCGTGAGGTCGCCGGCGCACCCGGCAAGACCCCGCTGCAGGCCGTGGACGCCGGCCTTCCCGTTGTCGGATGATGTAGCCTTGTCCCTCAACGCACGGATTGCAGCCCCCGCATGGCGATCGGCAAGGACACCGCTCTACGATTGATGCTCGTCGATGACCAGGTCAACGAGGCCGAGGCCATCGTCAGCAGCCTGCGCAACGCCGGCATCGCCGTGCGCCCGTTGCGCGCGGAAAGCCTGGACGAACTGGCGCAGATCCTGTCCCAGCAACCGGTCGACATGGTGCTGGCCGAATACGCGTCCACGCAGATGCCGTTCGCCGAAGTGGCCGCCGTGGTGATGGGCTGCGGCCGCGACGTACCGCTGCTGGCGGTGCTGGACGGGATCACCGACGAAATCCTGGACAGCGTGCAGGCGCAGGGCGCGCAGACGGTGGCCCTGCGCGGCCGCCCGCAGCAGTTCCTGAAGAACGTCCGCACCGAATGGCACGACCTCGACGCGCGTCGCTCGCAGCGCCACCTCGAGGCGCAGATGCGCGAGACCGAGCGCCGCTGCGACATGCTGATCGACTCCTCGCGCGAGCCGATCGCCTACATCCACGAAGGCATGCACATCCGCGCCAACCAGGCCTATCTGGAGATGTTCGGCTACGAGACCTTCGAGGACATCGAGGGAATGTCGCTGCTGGACTTCATCGCGCCCAAGGACGTGGAGGAGTTCAAGGCCCTGCTCAAGCGGCTGTCCAAGGGCGAGCCGCCGCCGCCGCGGCACGAGCTCACCGCACGCGACATCGATGGCACCGACTTCCCGGCGATCATGGAATTCACCGCCGCCCAGTACGAGGGCGAGGCCTGCCAGCAGGTGATCTTCCGCCGCCAGGCCACGGAACAGGATCCCGAACTGGCCCGCCAGGTGGAGGAGCTCAAGCAGCGCGACCCGGCCACCGGCCTGCTCAACCGGCCGACCTTCCTGGGCCTGCTGGACGGCGCGGTCGCCGAGGCAGCGGGCCAAGGCGCCGCGCATGGCCTGCTGCTGATCGAGCCCGACCATTACGCCCAGTTGCTCGACGTGATCGGGCTGGATGCCGCCGACGACCTGATGGCGGCGATGGGACAACGCCTGGACAGCGTCGCCAACGACGCCATCACCGCCCGCTTCGGCGAGCACCAGCTCGCCCTGCTGGTGCGCGGCAGCGACTACCGGGCCACCAGCGACCTGGCCGAACGCGTGCGCGAGGCCTTCGCCGGCCACGTGCTGGAGGTGGGCGACAACACCCTCAATGCGACGGTCAGCATCGGCGGCGTGCAGATCGGCGAGAAGATCGCCAGCACCAGCCAGGTGCTGGCCAAGGCCACCCAGGGCGTGGTCTCCGCGGTCGGCGTCGGCGGCAACCGGGTGCAATTGTTCGATCCCGGCGCGGTCGATCGCGCCGAGCAGGAACGCATCGCGGCCTGGGTCGCGCGCATCCAGGGCGCATTGGACAGCGAAGGCTTCCGCCTGGACTTCCAGCCGGTCATCGCCCTGCAGGGCGATGGCAGCGAAACGTACGAGATGTTCCTGCGCCTGCACGGCAGCGACGGCGTCCCGGTCGAGGCCAGCACCTACCTGCCGATCGCCGAGGAACACGACCTGCTGCGCCCGATCGACCGCTGGGCGGTGTCCCGCGCGGTCGCCCTGGTCGGCGAACGCCTGCGCGCCGGCAAGCGCACCAGCCTGCTGCTGTCGGTCTCGCAGGAAGCATTGCTGGATTCCAGCATGCCGGCCTTCATCGCCGACCAGTTGGCCGCAGCCGGCGTGCCCGGCGAGCAGCTGATCCTGGCGGTGCCGGAAGCGAAGGTGTTCACCAACCTGCACGCGGCGCAGGAATTCGCCGGCGCGCTGGCGGGCTTCGGCAGCCGGATGGCGCTGGAGCACTTCGGTGCCGGGCTCAACTCGCTGCAGACCCTGCAGCATTTCGAGCCTGCGCTACTCAAGATCGATCCGCAGTTCATGGACGACCTGTCCAAGAGTGCCGACTCGCAGGCGCGCGTTCGCGAAATCGCCCAACAGGCGGGACAACGCGGCATCCGCACCGTGGCGGAGCGCGTGCAGGATGCGTCGAGCATGACCCTGCTCTTCTCGGCCGGCGTGGATTATGTGCAGGGCGACTTCCTGGCCCCTGCCGGGCCGGACATGACCTACGACTTCAGCTGACCCGTCCTGCGCGCGCCCAAGAAAAAGCCCGCCTCCCGGCGGGCTTTTTCATTCTCGGTGACGCTGTAACCGGGATCCGGTCAGGCCACCACGCCCTGGCGCACCGCACCGGCATCCGGCTGCGCGTTGCGCAGGGCGCTGATGCGCTCCTCCAGCGGCGGATGGCTCATCAGCAGGCGCTTCAGGCCGTTGCCCACAACGCCGCTGATGCCGAACGCCGCGACCTGCTTGGGCAGGCTGCTATGCCCATAGGTCTGCGACAAGCGCTCCAGCGCGGCGATCATCTTCTGCTTGCCGGCCAGCGCGGCACCGCCAGCATCGGCGCGGAACTCGCGGTGGCGCGAGAACCACATCGCGATCATCGAGGCGAACAGGCCGAACACCATGTCCAGCACGAACACGCCCAGGTAATAGCCGATGCCGTATCCATCGCGATTGCCCAGGTAGCCATCGATCGCGCGACCGATCACCCGCGACAGCACGATCACGAAGGTGTTGAGCACACCCTGCAGCAGCGCCATCGTCACCATGTCGCCGTTGGCGACGTGGCTGACCTCGTGGGCGAGCACCGCTTCGGCCTCGTCGCGACTCATCGCCCGCAGCAGCCCGGTGGACACCGCCACCAGCGCGTTGTTGCGGTTGGCACCGGTGGCGAAGGCATTGATTTCCGGGGCGTCGTAGATCGCGACCTCGGGCATGCCGATGCCGGCAGCCTGGGCCTGGCGGCGCACCGTACCCAACAGCCATTGTTCGGCCTCGTTTCGCGGGGTTTCGATGACATGCGCGCCGGTCGCGCGCTTAGCCATCCATTTGGACACCAGCAGCGAGATGATCGAGCCGCCGAAGCCGAACAGCGCCGCCATGATCAGCAGGCCGCCAAACTGCCGTGGGTTCACCCCGAGGATCGACATCACGATACTGACCAGGGCCAGCACCGCCAGGTTGGTTGCAAGAAAGAGGAATCCGCGCTTGAACATCGATCTGCCATCCTGCCGCAGGGGGAGCGCGGCTTGGTCCGGAAGTGTGGCCACGCGCCTGTAAATTCAATCTGAAGACGACCGACCCACGATGCCCCTGCCCGCCTACCGCGGCCGTTTCGCGCCCTCTCCCACCGGTCCGCTGCATGCGGGCTCGCTGCTGGCCGCCCTGGGCAGCTGGCTGCTGGCGCGGCAGGCCGGCGGTGAATGGCTCCTGCGGATCGAGGATGTGGATCCACCCCGCGAAATCGCCGGCGCGGCCGACGGACAGCGCGCCGCACTGGCCACCTTCGGGTTGCACCACGACGGCCCGGTCATCCATCAAAGCAAGCGCGGGGGGATTTACCAGGAGGCACTCGATCGGTTGCTGGCGAAGGGGCTCGCCTTCGAATGCCACTGCAGCCGCAGCGACCTGGTCGCGAGCGGCGGTATCCACCGCCACTGCGTGGCCGCTGCACGACGGCCGGACCCGGCGATCCGCCTGCGCGTCCCGGACGAGTGCGAGATCGGCTTCGATGACCTGGTGCATGGCCGCGTGGTGCAACGCGTCGATGTCGATGCCGGCGACTTCGTGCTGCGCCGCGCCGATGGCCCGTGGGCCTACCAGCTCGCCGTGGTCGTGGACGACGCCGCGCAGGGCATCACCGAAGTGGTCCGTGGCGCAGACCTGCTGGACTCCACCCCGCGCCAGATCCTGCTGCAGCGCGCGTTGGACTTGCCGACGCCGGGTTACGCGCACCTGCCGCTGTTGCTCGACACCGACGGCAGAAAGTTGTCGAAGTCCTGCGCGGCGATGCCGGTCGATCCCGACGATCCGATACCGGCCTTGCACGCGTGCTGGTTGGCGCTCGGGCAAGGCGCGCTGCCGGCGACGATCGACTCGACCGAACGATTCCTGGCGGCGGCGATCGAGGCGTTCCGCATCGATCGGGTGCCGCGCGACGCGTTGCCCGCATCCGCCGCAGCGCACAACACCGATGCAACATCGCGCCGCTAGAATCCCTCTTCACATCTGCCACTTCCCAGGAGTTCCCCCATGACTTCCCGCGTCGCACTCGTCACCGGTGGCACCGGCGGCATCGGCACCGCCATCGTCAAGCGGTTGGCCGACATGGGCCACAAGGTCGCCACCAACTACCGCAACGAGGAGAAAGCACGCGCCTGGCAGGAGCAGATGAAGGCGGCCGGCTACGACATCGCCATCGTCAAGGGCGACGTGACCTCGCCACAGGAAGCGGAAGCGATGGTCCGCGAAGTCGAGGCCACGCTCGGCCCGGTCGACATCCTCGTCAACAACGCCGGCATCACCCGCGACGGCACCTTCCACAAGATGAAGGCCGACCAATGGGGCGACGTGATCAATACCAACCTCAATTCGGTGTTCAACGTCACCCGTCCGGTGATCGAGGGGATGCGCGAGCGCAAGTGGGGCCGGGTCATCCAGATCAGTTCGATCAATGGCCTGAAGGGCCAGTACGGCCAGGCCAACTACGCCGCGGCCAAGGCCGGCATGCACGGCTTCACCATCTCGCTGGCGCGCGAGAACGCCCGCAATGGCGTCACCGTCAACACCATTTCGCCGGGCTACATCGCCACCGACATGGTGATGGCGGTGCCGGAAGAAGTGCGCGCGAAGATCGTCGCCGACATTCCCACCGGTCGCTTGGGCACGCCGGAAGAGATCGCGTATGGCGTGGGCTTCCTCGCCGACGAGCAGGCGGGCTGGATCACCGGCTCCAACCTCGACATCAACGGCGGCCACCACATGGGTTGGTGAGGCGAATCTTGGGCATGGCCCAAGATCCCCCGAAGTTCGCTACGCGAACTTCGGGCCCCGCCACGTACATCGCACACCCCCATTCGAGCCCATGGCGCGAATCGCCCCCTTGGCTCAGGGGCTGGGCACTGCTGGTGACCGTTGCATCGCGGATATGCCACCATCGCCCTGATCCACTCCCAGCCAGCCATGCCACGGAGCCCGCATGTCCAACGTCGATCCGAACCGCCGTCCCTCGAATGCGGGCCGTTATGCCTTCCTGCTGATCCTCGGCCTGGTGCTGGGCGTGATCGCCACGGTGATGACGATGCGCGCATTGAACGAACGCAAGGATCACTTCCCTGATGCGCTGATGCACGTGCAGCAATGGCACATGGGACAGTTGAAGGCCGACATGGACGCGAACCGCTGCAACGCGACCGACATCCTCCCGCACCTGCAGGCGCTGCGGGTCACCGCGAACGACATCGACGCCGCGTTCCCGGACCTGCGCGACGACACCCGCTTCACTGCGGCAAGTTCGGCGATGCGCGCCGCCACCGACAAGGCGATCGCCAATCCGCCGCTGACCTGCGACGGCCTGGGCGCGACGATGAAATCGATCGGCGAAACCTGCAAGGCCTGCCACCAGGATTTCCGCGGCTGAGCGCTGCGCACAGGCATTCGACAAGGCCGCCTCCGGGCGGCCTTGTTGTTTCAGAGCGCCCGGTCCGCGTTGACGGCGCCTCCACCTCGGTGAATCACCCGTAAGCCGGAACCTCCCGAAACATCGAATGTCGGGTTCCGTTCATGCGCGCAGTCACAGGATCGCCCCGTCGTCCAAGTCGGCGACCCATCGTTCCACGCAAATCATTCGCTCCATCGGAAGGAGACTCCACATGACGATCCGCACTCCACACATCCGCACCTTGGGCGCGGCCATCCTCGGCCTGGCCTTGGCCGCAGGCACGGGCTGCGCCAGCACCGGTTCGTCCGGCTATTCCGGCGGACCGAGCTACGGCGGCAACTACGGCAACACCTGCCAGAACTGCGGCACCGTCACCCGCATCACCGTGGGCGGCGAGTCAGGCAAGGCCGGCGCAGTGATCGGCGGCATCATCGGTGCCGTTGCAGGCCACGAGATTTCCGCGCAGACCGGCGGCAGCAAGGGCAACCAGAACATCTCGGCCGTCGCAGGCGCCGCTGCGGGCGCCGCTGCAGGCAATGCCATCCAGAAGAATCGCAGCGATGGTTACACCGTGCATGTCCGCATGGACGACGGCCGCACCACCGCCGTGACCCAGGACAACGTGTCCGGCTTCCGCGAAGGTTCGCGGGTCCGCATTTCGGATGGTCGCGCTTACCTGCAGTAACCCCCCACAGCGCCCGTCACGCCACACGCGAACGGCCCGCAGTGCGGGCCGTTCGCGTGCCTGACCACGCATTCCTGCAGAATCGTCCCCGCGCCTTCACCGGATACCCCATGGAACCGACCACCCTGTACTACGTGCTTGCCGCCCTGCTGGTCGTGGTGGGCATCGCGGGGACCATCCTTCCGGCCCTGCCCGGCCTGCCGTTGGTATTCGCGGGGATGCTGCTGGCCGCCTGGGCCGGCAATTTCCAGCAGGTAGGCGTTCCGATGCTGGTGGTGCTTGGCCTGTTGACGGTGTTCTCGCTGGCGGTGGATTTCTGGGCGACCGCGCTCGGCGCCAAGCGCGTCGGCGCGAGCCGGTTGGCGATCATCGGAGCGATGGTCGGCACCTTTGGCGGGCTGTTCCTGGGGCCACTCGGCCTGCTGATGGGCCCGTTCGCAGGCGCGATCGGTGGTGAGCTGATCCATCGGCGCAGCCTGCTGAAGCAGGATCTCGGGCATGCCACCAGGATCGGCGTCGGTACCTGGTTCGGCATCCTGTTCGGCACCGTGCTCAAGCTGGCGCTGGCCTTCACCATGCTGGGCCTGTTCGCGCTGGCCTGGTGGCTGTAGCCACAGGGCTTTCACGCCACGCTGAACGCGTTCAGGCCAAGCTGCGCGCCCACTGGATCCCGCACCGGATCGCCGCGATGCCACGACGCTGGAGCCGCAAACGCATGGCCTGGACGATTGCCATTACCGCCCTCGTGACCCTGCTATTGGTCACCCTGGCGATGAACTTCAAGACATCGGAAAAAACCCTGGAACGCAAGATCGAGCATCGCTACGCGGTGTCCGACCCGCAGTTCCGGCGCGAGATGGGCGTCCTGCTGGGCCCCGGCATCATCCAGGGCAACCGGGTCACCGACCTCGAGAACGGCGACGAGATCTTCCCGGCGATGCTGGAAGCGATCCGCGGCGCCACCACCACGATCACGTTCGAGACCTACATCTACTGGTCCGGCGACATCGGCGCGAAATTCGCCGATGCACTCGCCGAGCGCGCACGTGCCGGCGTCAAGGTCAAGGTGATGGTCGACTGGGTCGGCAGCATCAAGATGGAGGACGACCTGCTGCAGCGCATGCAGGACGCCGGCGTGGAGATCCACAAGTACCGGCCGCTGAAGTGGTACAACCTCGGCCGCCTCAACAACCGCACCCACCGCAAGCTGCTGGTGATCGACGGCCGCATCGGTTTCACCGGTGGCGTGGGCATCGCCGACCAGTGGGAAGGCCACGCGCAGGACACCGACCACTGGCGCGACCTGCACTTCCGCATCGAGGGCCCGGTGGTGGCGCAGGTGCAGTCGGCGTTCAACGACAACTGGATCAAGACCACCGGCGTGGTGCTCAACGGCGCCGATTATTTCCCGCCGCTGGCGACCGTGGGCGAGATGGACGCACACATGTTCGTGGCCTCGCCCGCTGGCGGCAGCGAGAGCATGCACCTGATGTACCTGATGGCGATCGCCGCCGCCGAGCGCAGCATCGACCTGGAGGCCGCCTACTTCGTGCCCGACCCGCTGATGATCCAGGCCCTGCAGGCCGCGCGTCACCGCGGCGTTCGGGTGCGGGTGATCGTGCCCGGCAAGCACATCGATTCCGACACCGTGCGGCTGGCGTCGAAGGCGCACTGGGGCGAGCTGTTGCTGGCCGGGGTTGAGATCCACGAATACCAGCCCACGATGATGCACAACAAGCTGCTGATCGTGGACGGGATGATGACATCGGTGGGGTCGACCAACTTCGACATCCGCTCGTTCCGGCTCAACGACGAAGCCAGCCTCAACGTGTACGACGCCGCGTTCGCCCAGCGCATGACCGAGGTGTTCGAGGGCGACCTCAAGCCGACCGTGCGCTACGACTACCGGATGTGGAAAAATCGCTCGCTGAAGGAAAAGCTGTTCGAGAAGTTCATCCTTCCGTTCAAGTCCCAACTCTGACGCGAGCCGATGCCGATCCTGGACCCCGACAAGCTCCCCACCGCAAGCAGCCTCGGCGAACGCTTCATGCAGGCGCTGGAACAGGTCCAGGACAAGTTGCTGCACCTGGTGGCCAGCGCCCCGCTGCTGCTGGTCGCCCTGCTGATCGTACTGTTCGCCAGCTGGCTGGGCGGCTTCGCCAGCCGGCACCTGCGGGTGGTGAAACGCTTCAGCAGCAGCAACCCGTACATGGAGGGCCTGCTGCGCAGCACGGTGCGGATCGTCATCACCTTGGCCGGCGTGGTGGTCGCGCTGGACCTGCTCAACGCGACGTCCCTGGTCGGTGCGGTGCTGGGTTCGGCCGGCGTGATCGGGCTGGTACTCGGCTTCGGCTTCAAGGACATCGCGGAAAACTACATCGCCGGCGTGCTCCTCAGCCTGCGCAAGCCGTTTTCTCCGGGTGACACCGTGCGGATCGACAGCTTCGAGGGCAAGGTGGTGGCGCTGACGGCGCGTGCCACCATCCTGATGACGGTGGATGGCAATCACCTGCAATTGCCCAATAGCGTGGTGTTCAAGTCGGTACTGCTCAACTACAGCCGCAATCCGAAGCGCCGCTTCGACTTCGAGACCGTGGTCGACAACCGTGCCTCCTGGCACGCGGCGATGGACGCGGGGCTTGCCGCGATCGGCTCGGTGGAGGGCGTGCTCGCCGAGCCACCCCCGTCAACGCTGATCCGAACCCTTTCCAACGATGGCGCGACATTGCAGTTCGCCGGCTGGATCGACCAGCGCCACAACGACCTGGCCAAGACCCGCAGCGAAGCGATGCGACGGGTCCGCCGCGAGCTGCGCGAAGCCGGCTTCGTGCCGCCGGAACACGTGCAGAAGGTGATCCTGCAACGTGGCGAGGCCGACTTCCCCCAGGCCCAGGAGAACGGGCATGCACGGGATACCTCGGTCGATCGCGCCCTCGACGCCCAGGTCGGCAATGCGCGGCGGCTGGAGGACGGCGGCGACCTGCTGCGACCGCCCCCGCCGGGTTCGCCACCGACCTGAATCAGCCGCCGTACAACAGCCAGTGCCGTGCTTCGTTCTCGTTGGCGAAGATGCGGATGGTGATCCCGCGCTCCTGCAGCATGATCTCGCCAAGTTCGCTGCCCTGGATGTCGTCGCGCAGTTCCACGAAGGCACTGCGGAAGCGGCCCATGCCGGCGGCCTCGATGGCGTCGATCACCTTGGCAAGGTCGTCCAGTCCGACCGTCGACACCAGGTCCTCGAGGATCAGCATCCGCGTCGCACCGACCGCACCGCCCTCGGCGGCGAGCATCCGCCACATCGCGATCGAGATATCCACCGAGTCGGTGCCGTCGAACACGTAGGCGCGCAGGTAGCCCGGCTCGTCCTCGTAGCAGACCTTGAACCCCGGCCCGTTGACGACGCGGGTATTGCTCATGCGACCACCACCGGGATCCCCCCGATCATGCCCTTGGCGATCCGCGCCTGCCATTCCTTCGGGCCCGTCTGGTGCACCGAGGTGCCTTGCGAATCGACCGCGACGGTGACCGGCATGTCCTTGACCTCGAATTCGTAGATCGCCTCCATGCCCAGGTCGGCGAAGCCGACCACGCGCGCGGCCTTGATCGCCTTCGACACCAGGTAGGCCGAGCCGCCGACCGCCATCAGGTACACCGATTGGTGCTTCCTGATCGCCTCCAGCGCGACCGGGCCGCGCTCGGCCTTGCCGATCATGCCCAGCAGGCCGGTCTGCGCCAGCACCTGTTCGGTGAACTTGTCCATGCGGGTGGCGGTGGTCGGGCCCGCGGGACCCACCACTTCGTCGCGCACCGGATCGACCGGGCCGACGTAGTAGATGAAGCGTCCTGCCAGGTCGACCGGTAGCGGCTCGCCCTTGTCGAGCATCTCGACGATGCGCTTGTGGGCGGCATCGCGGCCGGTGAGCATTTTCCCGTTGAGCAGGAGCACCTCGCCGGGCTTGAACGTCAGCACGTCCTCGCGGGTGATGCGGTCCAGGTCCACGCGCCGTGCATTCTGCGGGTTGTAGGTCAGCGTCGGCCAATCCTCCAGCGACGGCGGCTCCAGCGCGACCGGGCCGGTCCCGTCGAGGGTGAAATGCGCGTGCCGGGTGGCCGCGCAATTCGGGATCATCGCCACCGGCAGGTTCGCGGCGTGGGTCGGGTAATCCTTGATCTTGACGTCCAGCACCGTGGTCAGGCCGCCCAGCCCCTGCGCGCCGATACCGAGCGCGTTGACCTTTTCGTACAGCTCGATGCGCAGCTCCTCGACCCTGTTCGACGGGCCACGCTCGATCAGGTCCTGGATGTCGATGTGCTCCATCAGCGATTCCTTGGCCAGCAGCATCGCCTTCTCCGCGGTGCCGCCGATGCCGATGCCGAGCATGCCCGGCGGGCACCAGCCGGCGCCCATCG
>DAOOCX010000044.1:0-11248 GCA_035408605.1 Thermomonas sp.
GGTCGTCGAGGACTACGCCGCGGAAGTGGCGAAGGCCATGCAGGTCTGATCGACCTCGCCGCCGCGTCATCGAAGAACCCGCCGCAAGGCGGGTTTTTTGTTGCGTGGCGCGTGACGGACGCATCACGCCACCGCCACCAGAATCGTCGCATCGCTGGCAACGGAACGACACGATGGACCTCAAGAGCGGTTACCCGTTCTGGGCAGTGAAGAACGGCCTGATGCATGCGTTCCCGCCGCTGCAGGAGGACCTCCGCTGCGACGTGGCGATCATCGGCGGCGGCATCACCGGCGCGCTGGTCGCGGATGAGCTCGCCGCGCACGGGCACGACGTCGCCGTGGTCGACCAGCGCGACATCGGCTGGGGCAGCACGTCGGCGAGCACCGCGTTGTTGCAGTACGAAATCGACACCCACATGGTCGACCTGGCGAAGCGCTATGGCGAGGACAACGCGGTCCTCGCCTACCGGGCCTGCGCCGATGCGATCGACCTGGTCGCGGCCAAGGCCGGCGACATCCGCGACGTGGATTTCGCCCGCATGCGCAGCCTGTACTACGCCAGCAAGCGTCGCCATCGCCGCGACCTCGAAGACGAATTCGCGCTGCGCAAGCGCCACGGCTTCGAGGTCGAATGGCTGGACGGCGGGCGCGTGAAGGCGGACTACGGATTCGACGCGCCCGGCGCCATCCTGAGTGCCAAGGCGGCGCGCATCGATCCCTATCGAATGGCGTACCGGCTGTTGGCCCGATTGCAGAAGCGCGGCGGCGCCGTGCACGACCGCACGCCGATCGCGCGGATCGAAGTGGATGATCGCGGCGCGACGCTGACCAGCAACGACGGCGCGACGATCAAGGCGAAACACCTGGTCATGGCGGCGGGCTATGCCAGCCAGCAGTTCCTGCGCAAGAAGGTGGCGAAGAACCGCAGCAGCTACGCGTTCATCACCGACCCCATCGACGCGGGCACCCTCGGTGCGCTCAAGGACACGATGGTCTGGGAATCCGCACGCCCCTACCTGTACATGCGAACCACCGGCGACGGCCGCCTGCTGGTCGGCGGCGACGACGACAGCGTCGACATCCCCGCCAGGCGCGACGCACAGGTCGATCGCAAGGCGCGCAAGCTCGCGGACAAAGTCGCCGAGTTGTTCCCCGACGTTCCCCTCGAACCCGCATTCGCCTGGGCCGGCACCTTCGCCGAGACCGACGACGGCCTGCCGTGGATCGGCGTGTCGCCGGACCACGGGCGGCGCCTGCTGTTCGCGATGGCCTACGGCGGCAACGGCATCACTTACTCGATGCTCGGGGCCGGGCTGATCCGTGCGCTGGTGGAGCGGCGCAAGCATCCGCTGCAGGGCATCTTCGGGTTCGAGCGCTGAGCGGCGCGTGCGCGCCATGCTCACGTGCTGCAGCCCAGGCTGCGCATCCTCTTTCGCATTCCCGGTGACGACATGACCGAAGCCACTCCCACTGGGGTCGCCAGGACCGCGCAGATCGTGCGATTCCTGTTCAAGTACCGCAACGCCGGGGTGTTCTCCGGGCTGGAGGTCGATGCCGCCGGGCTCGACACCGGGGAGCACGCGGACGAGGGACGGCCCGAGGCCTTCGTCGATGATCTCGAAGCGATGGGGCCGACCTTCATCAAGATCGGGCAGGCCCTGTCGACCCGCCCGGACATGGTGCCGCCGGCCTACCTGGTCGCACTGGAGCGCATGCAGGATGACGTCGCGCCCGCGCCGTTCGCCGACATCCGGGCGGTGATCGAGGAAGAGCTGGGAGTCAAACTGGGCAAGCTCTTCGAGAGTTTCGAGGAAACCCCGATCGGCGGCGCCTCGCTGGCCCAGGTCCACCGCGCCCGCCTGCGCGACGGACGCGCGGTCGCGGTGAAGGTGCAACGGCCCGGCATCAGCGACGGCATCCACGCCGACCTCGACGCGCTGGCCGCGCTGGCGCGCCAGGTCGACCGGCACACCGAGGTGGGCCGGCGCACCCGGTTCGCCGACTGGGTGCACGAATTCCGCCGCAGCCTGCTGGCGGAACTCGATTACCGCACCGAGGCCGGCAACCTGGCCCGCTTCGGCGCGCACTTCGAACGCTACCCGCGCCTGTTCGTGCCGCAGCCGGTCTGGGACCTGTCGGCGCGCCGGGTGCTGACCATGGAACTGGTGGAGGGCGCCAAGGCCACCGACATCGGCGGCTTGCGCCGCACCGAGCAGGACATGGCGCCGCTGGCAGAGGCGGTCATGCGCGGCTACCTGGACCAGGCGTTCGTGCATGGCGAGATCCATGCCGACCCGCATCCGGGAAACCTGCTGATCACCCCGGATGGCCGCGTCGCCCTGCTCGACCTGGGCATGGTCGCCCACGTGCCGCCACGCCAGCGCGAGCGCCTGCTCAAGCTGCTGTTCGCCGCAGTCGACGGACGCGGCGAGGAAGTGGCCAACGAAGCCATCGCGATGAGCATCCAGTTGCAGGACTTCGATGAGGAACGCTACGTGCGAGAGGTCGGGCAGATGGTCGCGCGCTACGCGGCCACCTCCGGCAACCGATCGCAGTCGGAAGGGCGGCTGGTGCTCGACCTGACCCTGCTCGGCAGCCAGTGCGGCCTGCGCACGCCGCCGGAACTCAGCCTGCTGGGCAAGACCCTGCTCAACCTGGAGGCCGTGAGCAAGGCGCTCGACCCGGACATGGACGTCAAGTCGGTGGTCGAGCAGCACCTCGAGCACGTGATGCGCGAGCGCCTGAAGAAGTCGTTCTCGCCCGCGCGCCTGGCCAGCGAGGCGATGGAGGTGCAGGCCCTGGTGCGGGAGGCACCGCGCCGGTTGTCCGACATCCTGGGCCTGCTCGCGGAGAACCGCCTGCAGGTGCGGATGAGCGGGCTGGACGACTCGCAACTGATGGAAAACGTGCAGAAGATCGCCAACCGCATCAGCACCGGGATCATCGTGGCCGCCCTGATCCTGGCCTCGGCGCTGTTGATGCGGATCGATACCGGACCGCGCCTGCTGGGCTATCCCGCGCTGGCGCTGGTGCTGTTCGTGGTCGGCGCGGTGCTCGGCCTGGCGATCGTCGCCAGCGCCCTGCTGAACGACCGCAAGGCCAAGCCGCAGGAGACCCACGGCCCGCGCTGAGGGACGCATCGGCTAGAATTCCGCGGCTTTGCCCGTCCCGCCGCCCAGGAGCCCCGCATGTCGCAACTCGCCTATCGCCGCGTCCTGTTGAAGCTCTCCGGCGAAGCCCTGATGGGCGACGAGGACTACGGGATCGATCCCAAGATCCTCAACCGCCTCGCCCGCGAGGTGATCGAGGTGCGCGACGCCGGCGTGGAGATCGCGCTGGTGGTCGGTGGCGGCAACATCTTCCGCGGCGCCGGCTTGGCCGCCGGCGGGATGGACCGGGTCACCGGCGACCAGATGGGCATGCTGGCCACGGTCATCAACGCGCTGGCGATGCAGGACGCGCTGGAGAAACTCGGTGCCAAGTGCCGGGTGATGAGCGCGCTGAAGATCAACGACGTCTGCGAGGACTACATCCGTCGCCGCGCCATGCGTCATCTCGAGAAGGGCCGGATCGCGATCTTCGCCGCCGGTACCGGCAATCCGTTCTTCACCACCGATTCCGGCGCGGCGCTGCGCGCGATCGAGATCGGCGCCGACCTGCTGCTGAAGGCGACCAAGGTCGATGGCGTGTACGACAAGGACCCGAACCGGCACGCCGATGCGGTGAAGCTCGACGACCTGCGCTACGACGATGTCATCGCCCGCAACCTGCAGGTGATGGACACCGCCGCGTTCGCCCTGTGCCGCGATGCCGGGCTGCCGCTGCGCATCTTCGACATGGCCCAGCCCGGCGTGCTGCTGCGGATCCTGCGCGGCGAGAAGATCGGCACCCTGGTCCACGCCTGACGCGGGCCGCGGCGATCGGCAGGGACTCGCCCGCATCGGCTCGCTTATAATCCCGCGGTTGCCACACGACCACGGAGCACCGCGATGCTGAACGAGATCAAGAAAGACGCCCAGGCCCGCATGGGCAAGAGCATCGAATCGCTGCGCCATGCCCTGGTCAAGGTCCGCACCGGCCGCGCCAATGCCGGCCTGGTCGACAGCATCAAGGTCAGCTACTACGGCTCCGAGATGCCGCTGGCGCAGGTCGCCAGCGTGGCGGTGACCGATGCGCGCTCGATCACCATCACCCCATGGGAAAAGCAGATGGTCGGCCCGGTGGAAAAGGCGATCCTGGCCTCGGACCTGGGGCTGACCCCGAACACCGCCGGCACCGTGATCCGCCTCAACATCCCGGCCCTGACCGAGGAGCGTCGCAGGGACCTGGCCAAGGTCGTGCATGGCGAAGGCGAGGACGCGAAGGTCGCGATCCGCAACATCCGCCGCGATGCCAACCACCAGGTCAAGGAACTGCTGAAGGACAAGCAGATCACCGAGGACGACGCCAGCCGCACCGAGGCCGAGATCCAGAAGATCACCGACGGCGCGATCAAGGACGTCGATGAGGTGATCAAGGGCAAGGAAGCGGAACTGATGTCCGTCTGATCGGCCTGCTGCGCTTGGCCATGCGGCGTCATCGCGGTGCCCGGCGGCAGTCACGTACTGTCTGTACGCTCCTGCCGCCGGGCATCGCTCTTCCTTGCTTGGCCTGCGCTCGCGACGGCCGATTGGCATGAGCGGGGCAAACGGCACGGGGCCCATCCCGCAGCACCTCGCCATCATCATGGATGGCAATGGCCGCTGGGCGCAGCAGCGCCACCGCCCGCGGATCATCGGCCACCGCGCCGGCGCGCGTGCGGTCAAGCGCAGCGTGGAGTTCTGCCTGGAACGCGGGGTCGGCGCGCTGACCCTGTTCGCCTTTTCCAGCGAGAACTGGAACCGGCCGACCGAGGAAGTCGGCGGCCTGATGAAACTCTTCCTGGGCGCGCTGGAACGCGAGGTCGATGAATTGCATCGCCTCGGTGCGCGCCTGCGCTTCATCGGCGAGCGCAGCCGCTTCGACGGGCCGATCCTGGCGCGCATGCAGGCGGCGGAAGCACTGACCGCCGGCAACACCCGCCTGCAACTGAACATCGCCGCCAGCTACGGCGGCAGGCAGGACATCGCCCAGGCCGCACGCGCCCTGGCCGAGGAGGTCGCCGCCGGACGCCTGCGGCCCGAGCAGATCGACGAGGACGCGCTGTCCGCGCGCATGGCGCTGGCCGACCTGCCCGCGCCCGACCTGTTCATCCGCACCGGTGGCGAATTGCGGATCAGCAACTTCCTGCTGTGGCAGCTCGCCTACACCGAGCTCTGGTTCACCGATACGTTGTGGCCCGACGTGGATGCGGCCACACTGCAGCGCGCGCTGGACCACTACGCCGGCCGCGAACGCCGCTTCGGCCTGACCAGTGCACAGGTCGCGGGCCACGCCACCGGGGGAATCGAGTGACCAAGACGCGCGTGCTGGCCGCACTGATCATGGCCCCGCTGGCGATCGGCGGCGTGCTGCTCCTGCCCACCCCTTGGCTGGTGGCGATTGCCGCGGTGCTGTTCCTGCTCGCACTGTGGGAATGGCTACGACTGGCGGATGTCGAAGACACCCTGGCCCGGACCATCCTGCTGGCTTGCAATCTCGCCCTGATGGTCGCGCTGGTCTGGGGCTCGCGCTCGGCCCACGGCGGGTCGTTCGCACTGTTCCAGTTGGTGATCGTGATCGGCGTCGGCTGGTGGCTGCTTGCCCTGCTGTGGCTGAAGCACTACCACTTCGCCTCCGACCACGACTCGCACGCGCGTGCCTTCAAGCTGCTCGCCGGCACGCTGGCGGTGGTGCCGGCCTGGTGCGCATTGGGTGTGATCCACGCCAGCGAACCGAATGGCCATTACTGGCTGCTGCTGGCCCTGATGCTGGTCTGGGCGGCAGATACCGGCGCCTATTTCACCGGCCGCAACTTCGGCGGCAAGTGGTTCGGTGGCCGCAAGCTGGCGCCGCGGATCAGCCCGAACAAGACCATCGAGGGCCTGCTCGGCGGCATCGCGCTGGCGATGCTGGTGGCGATGGTCGGCGCGCTGCTGATCGGCGTCGACCAGGCGCACCTGCCGGCCGTCGCCGGCGTGGCGGCGGTGACCGTGGCGTTCTCGGTGGTCGGCGACCTCTACGAGAGCCTGCTCAAGCGGCACGTGGACATCAAGGATTCCGGCCACCTGATCCCCGGCCACGGCGGCGTGCTGGACCGCGTGGACAGCGTTCTCGCCGCATTGCCGGTGTTTGCCCTGGGCAAGGTCTGGTTCGGTTTCTGAGCGGGTCGAGCATGCAACGCGTTGCCATCCTCGGCGCCACCGGTTCGATCGGCGCCTCCGCGCTGGACGTGATCGCGCGCCATCCGGATCGCATGCGCGCCAGCCTGCTCGCCGCCGGTACGCGCGTGGACGAATTGCTGGCGTTGTGCCGCGTCCATCGTCCCGAGCATGCGGTGATCGCCGATGCGGGCGCGTATGCCGCCTTGCGCGAGGGACTGCGCGATGCCGGCCTGGACACCCAGGCGCACGCCGGCGCCGGCGCGCTCGATGCGCTGGTCGCCGGCGATGCCTGCGACAGCGTGGTCGCGGCCATCGTCGGCGCCGCGGGCCTGCCCTCGACGCTGGCTGCGGCGCGCGCCGGCAAGCGCCTGCTGCTGGCCAACAAGGAATCGCTGGTGCTGGCCGGCGAGCTGCTGATGCAGGCGGCCAGTGCGAACGGCGCGGTGATCGTGCCGATCGACAGCGAACACAACGCGATCTTCCAATGCCTGGCCGGCAATCCCGGCGAGATGCCCGCGCGGATCACCCTCACCGCCTCCGGCGGGCCGTTCCGCGGCTGGACGCGCGAGGCATTGGCCACGGTCACGCCTGCGCAGGCGGTGGCGCATCCTAAGTGGTCGATGGGCCCGAAGATCTCGGTGGACTCGGCATCGCTGATGAACAAGGGCCTGGAAGTCATCGAGGCGCACCACCTGTTCGGCATGTCCGGCGAGCGCATCCGCGTGCTGGTGCATCCCCAGTCGCTGGTGCATTCGTTCGTGGACTTCGCCGATGGCAGCACCCTGGCGCAACTGGGCTTGCCGGACATGCGCACCGCCTTGGCAGTCGGCCTGGGCTGGCCACGTCGGATCGCCTCCGGCGTGCCCGCGCTGGACCTGCTGGCGGAAGGCGGCCTGCTGGAGTTCGCCCCGCCCGACCTGGACGCCTTCCCGTGCCTCGCCCTCGCATTCCGCGCATTGCAGGCAGGCGATGCCGCGCCGGCGGTGTTGAACGCCGCCAACGAAGAGGCTGTTTCAGCGTTTCTTCAGGGGCGGATCGGTTTCCTGTCCATCCCCGACGTCGTTGCCCACGCCCTGGACGCCATGCCCGCGACGCCAGCCGATTCGATTGATGCGTTGCTGGACGCCGATGCCTGGGCGCGCGCGCAGGCCTGCGCCTTCATCGCCCGCAAGGCCGCGTGAGTCCATGCGCATGAGCCTGCGCCGATGAGCACCTTCCTCGGGTCCCTGTGGTGGATGCTGGTCGCGCTGGGCGTACTGGTGACCTTCCACGAATTCGGCCATTTCTGGGTCGCCCGCCGCTGCGGCGTCAAGGTGCTGCGTTTCTCGATCGGCTTCGGCCGGCCACTGTGGACTCGCCACGGCAAGGACGGCACCGAATACGTGGTCGCCGCGTTGCCGCTGGGCGGCTACGTGCGCATGCTCGACGAGCGCGAGGACCACGTCCCGGCGCATCAGCTGGACCAGGCCTTCAACCGCAAGCCCGTGCTGCAGCGGATGGCGATTGTCGCCGCGGGCCCGGCCGCCAACCTGCTGCTCGCGTTCGCACTGCTGTGGACGATGCTGGTGATCGGGCGGCCGGACTACGCGCCGGTGATCGGCAAGGCGACCGGGATCGCCGCGCAAGCGGGATTGCGCACGGGCGATCGTATCCTCGCCGTGGGCGAACGCGAGACGCCGACCTGGAGCGAGGCCGGGATGGCGCTGACTGTCGCCGTCCTCGACCGCCAACCCGTGCAAGTGCGCGTACAGGGCGGCGATGGCGAAGAGTCGACGCGGACGCTGGCGCTGGATCGCCTGCCCGCCAGCATCGATGAGCTGCGCGCCCTCGAGGCCACCGGGCTCATCGCCCGGCACCAGCTCTGGCCCGCCATCGTCGGCAGCGTCCGCGCGGATACCCCGGCCTGGGGCGTGCTGGCGGAGGGCGACCGGATCACCGCGATCGACGCCACCCCGATCGCCAGCTTCGACGACATCCCGCCTGCCGTGGCCGCATTGGGCACCCGCGGCGGTCCCGGCATGGTCGAGATTGAACGGGATGGCGAGCGCTTGGCACTCGAACTGACCCCGGTCCGGCTGGTCGTCGGACCCGGATCATCCGCGTGGGCACTCGGGGTGGCACCGGCGGAGCGGCGAATGCCAGCGACGGATGCCGTGCTGCGGGTGGGACCGCTTGATGCGATCCCCGCCGCCGTGCGCGAAACCGGCTTCCAGATGCGGCAACTGGTCGAGATGGTCGGGCGTGCCTTCGCCGGCAAGGTCTCGGTGCAGAACACCGTGGCCGGCCCGCTGACGATCGCCCAGGCGGCCAACGACTTCGCCAGCCGCGGCGCCGCCTGGTTCCTGAACTTCCTGGCCCTGTTGTCGGTCAGCCTTGCCTTGATCAACCTGCTGCCGATCCCCGTCTTGGACGGGGGCCACCTGCTGTATTACCTTATCGAGTTGGCCAGAGGCCGCCCCTTGGGCGAACGCGCCATGGCCGCCGGCCAGTACCTCGGGCTCGCGCTGGTAGCGGGCCTGATGGGCCTGGCGTTCTACAATGACATCCTGCACCTGGTGTCATGACGCCCCGCTTCCACTTCCCTGCCCGCGCCGCTGGCGCCGTGCAGCCCCCCGCAACCGGATCCTCCGAATGACCCGACCCACGTCCCGCCGCCTGCTTGCCCTTGCCCTCGCCACGGCGCTCTCGATGCCGGCCTGGGCACAGACGGCGTTCGCACCGTTCTCGGTCAGCGACATCCGCATCGACGGCCTGCAGCGCATCGGCGCGGGCACCGTGTTCACCTACCTGCCGGTCGAGCGCGGCGACACCCTCGACCAGGCCAAGGCGGCCGAGGCATTGCGTGCGCTGTACAAGACCGGCTTCTTCGAGGACGTGCGCCTGGACCACCAGGGCAGCATCCTGGTGATCACCGTGGTCGAGCGCCCGGCCATCAACAAGCTGACCCTGGTCGGCAACAAGGACCTGAAGACCGAGGACCTGCTGAAGGGCCTGAAGGACATCGGCCTGGCCGAGGGCGAGACCTTCAACCAGCTCAACCTGGACCGGGTCACCCAGGAACTCAACCGCCAGTACAACAACCGCGGCAAGTACAGCGTCTCGATCAGCCCCAACGTGGAGAAGCTCGATCGCAACCGCGTCAACCTGACCTTGAACATCAAGGAAGGCAAGGCCGCGAAGATCCGCCACATCAACCTGATCGGCAACGAGTCCTTCCCCGAGGAGGACATCACCAAGGGCTGGGAATCGCACACCAGCAACTGGCTGTCCTGGTACAAGCGCGACGACCAGTATTCGCGCGAGAAGCTGTCCGGCGACATCGAAAAGCTCAATGCCTGGTACCTCGACCGTGGCTACGTCGATTTCAGCCTGGATTCGACCCAGGTGGCGATCAGCGGCGACCGCAAGGACATGTACCTGACCGCCGGCATGACCGAGGGCGAGGTGTACAGCGTGTCCACGGTGACCGTCTCCGGCGAGACCGTGCTGCCGAAGGAGGAGATCGAGACCATCGTCGCCTTCATCCGCCCCGGCAGCACCTTCTCCCGCGGCTTGCTGGAGCTGGCGACCGATGCGATCTCCGCGCGCCTGTCCAACATCGGCTACGCCTTCGCCAGGATCAACCCGGTGCCGCAGATCGACCGCGAGAAGCGCACCGTCGGCATCGACTTCCAGGTCCAGCCAGGCCCCCGCGTCAACGTGCGCCGGATCGTGTTCAAGGGCAATACCCGCACGGCCGACCAGGTGCTGCGCCGCGAGATGCGCCAGTTCGAAGGCACCTGGTATTCGCAGGCCGCGATCGACCGCAGCAAGGTCCGCCTCGACCGCCTTGGCTACTTCGAGGAGGTCAACGTCGAGAACGAGCCGGTCGCCGGCACCGACGACCAGGTCGACGTGGTCTATACGGTCAAGGAGACCACCTCCGGCAGCATCGCCGCCGGCGTGGGCTACTCGCAGCTGTCCGGCGTGAACCTGTCGTTGCAGTTGTCCGAGAACAACTTCCTCGGCACCGGCAACCGGGTGTCGATGTCGGTCACCCGCAGCGCTTACCAGAAGCGCTACGACTTCTCCTTCATGAACCCGTACTTCACCGACGAAGGCCTGTCGCTGGGCTACAACCTGTGGTGGCGCGAGTTCGACTACTCCAGCTTCAACGTCGCGTCCTATTCCACCAACAGTGGTGCCGCGCAGGTGTTCCTGGGCCTTCCGCTGAGCGAGAGCGATTCGGTCTCGCTGATGTTCGGCATCGACTCCAACGAGATCCTGGCGTTCCCGGGGTCCACGCCGCCGCCGCTGGTCGACTACATCAGCGCCGTGGGCAACCAGACCTTCCACTCGTGGCGCGCCCAGGTCGGCTGGGGCCGCGATACCCGCAACAACTACTTCACGCCGGTGGTCGGCACCACCCAGAACCTGTCGGCCGAGATCGCGTTGCCGGGTTCGACCGTGGAGTACTTCAAGGTCGCATACGACTTCGCCAAGTACTGGCCGCTCAGCCAGGCGCTGGTGCTGAAGACCGGCGTGAACCTGGGCTACGGCGACTCCTACGGCAAGGACTTCACCCGCAACCTCTGCTACACCGCGCCGACCTACACCGACACCAACAACGACGGCATCCCGGATACCGTGGTCCCGGGCCCGGCGCCGACCGACCCCTGCCTCCCGACGTCGCCGGACTTCGACAAGACGGTCACCGCCAGCGGCCTGCCGTTCTTCGAGAACTTCTACGCCGGCGGCATCTCCTCCAGCGGCAAGGTGCGCGGCTTCACCGACAACACGCTGGGTCCGTTCTACCAGACCGCATCCGGCTTCCGCCAGCCGCTGGGTGGATCGTTCCTGGTCGCGGGTTCGGTCGAGGCGATCTTCCCGAAGCTGTTCGACAGCCCGGCGGCACGCATCTCGGCGTTCGTGGATTTCGGCAACGTGTACAACGGGTTCGACAACTTCGATGCCGGCGAACTGCGCGC
>DAOOCX010000044.1:11348-17382 GCA_035408605.1 Thermomonas sp.
GTGGTCTCGCCAGGCGCGCACATCGGCCCGTTCACCAGCATCGGCGCGCGCACGACCATCGGCGCCGGCGTGGTCGTCGGTCCTGGCTGCGTGATCGGCGACGACTGCGAGATCGGCGAAGGCAGCGAGTTGCAGGCACGGGTGACGCTGGTGACGCGCGTGCGGCTGGGCAAGCGCGTGCGGATCCTGCCCGGCGCGGTGCTGGGCGCCGCCGGCTTCGGCCTGGCGATGGAACACGGCCGCTGGCTCAACATCCCGCAACTGGGTGGCGTGGTGGTCGGCGACGACTGCGAAATCGGCGCCAACAGTACCATCGACCGCGGCGCGCTGGGCGACACCGTGCTCGAGGAAGACGTGCGCCTGGACAACCAGATCCAGGTCGGCCACAACGTGCGCATCGGCGCGCACACCGCGATGGCCGGCTGTTCCGCGGTCGCCGGCAGCGCGCGTATTGGCCGCTACTGCCTGGTCGGCGGCGGTGCCGGCGTCCTCGGCCACCTGGAGGTCTGCGACCGCGTGGTCATCACCGCCATGTCGCTGGTGACCCATTCGCTCCGCGAGCCCGGCGAGTACTCCTCGGGCACCCCATTGATGGACAATCGCAGCTGGCGCAAGAGCGCGGCGCGCTTCAAGCAACTCGACCGCATGGCCCGCGCGAACCCGCGCGCCGGCGCAGGCGACAAGGACCAGGAATGACCGAGACTCCCTTCCGCGTGACCATGCCGGTGAACACCCCGGAGATCGAACGCCTGCTTCCGCACCGCTATCCGTTCCTGCTGGTCGACCGGGTGATCGAGTTCGAGAAGGACAAGCGCGTGCTGGCCTACAAGAACGTGACCTGCAACGAGCCGTTCTTCACCGGGCACTTCCCGGGCCGTCCGGTGATGCCGGGGGTGCTGGTGGTGGAGGCGCTGGCCCAGGCCGGCGGCCTGCTCACCCAGCTCTCGCGCGATCCGGCGGAGATCGGCAAGGACACCTTCTACCTGGTCAAGGTGGACAACGCGCGCTTCAGCCGCATGGTGGTGCCGGGCGACCGCCTGGAACTCGAAGTCGAATTGAAGCGGCGCATCCGCAACATGGCGCAGTACGTCGGCATCGCCCGCGTCGATGGCGAGCAGGCCGCCTGTGCCGAGATCCTCTGCGCTGCCGCCCGCGAATGAGCAACGCGACCGTCCTGGTCCATCCCACCGCCGCCATCGATCCGGATGCGCGGCTGGGTGCGGGCGTGCACGTCGGCGCGTATGCGGTGATCGGTGCCGGCGTGGAGATCGGCGATGGCTGCCGCATCGGGCCGCACTGCACGATCGAGGGACCGACCCGGATCGGACGCGACAACGTCTTCCACGCGCATGCCGCGATCGGCGGCGAACCGCAGGACAAGAAGTACCGAGGCGAACGGGTCGAACTGGTGATCGGCGACGGCAACGTGATCCGCGAATTCGTCACCATCAACCGGGGCACCGGCGATGGTGGCGGCATCACCCGCATCGGCGACCGCAACTGGATCCTGGCGTATTGCCACGTGGCCCACGACTGCATCATCGGCAACGACTGCGTGTTCTCCAACAACGCCACGCTGGCCGGACACGTGACGGTGGGCAACCACGTGATCCTCAGCGGGTTCGCCGGCGTGCACCAGTTCTGCCGGATCGGCGACCACGCGTTCATCGGCATGGGTGCGTTCGTCAACGGCGACGTGCCACCGTTCCTGATGGTGGCGCAGGAAAAATACGCGCGGCCACGCGGCATCAATGCGGAAGGCCTGAAGCGACGCGGTTTCGATGCAGGCCGCATCGCCAGCATCAAGCGCGCCTATCGCGCGCTGTACATGGGCGACGCGAAGCTGGACGAAGCCAAGTCCGAGCTCGGCGAGATCGCGGCTAGCGGCAGCGACGATGTGCGCGCGATGCTGGACTTCATCGAACGCGGCGAGCGGCCGCTGCTGCGGTGACCCACTCAGGTAGCGTCGTGCCGGGTGCCGGGGTGTTTTCCAACAAAGCGAGTATCGGGGAGCGACTTGGGAAATACCCCGGCACCCGGCACGACGCGGATCGAATCCGAGGAAAAGCATGAGCCTCCGTATCGCCCTCTGCGCCGGCGAGACCTCCGGCGACCAGCTCGGCGCCGGATTGATCGAGGCGCTACGCGCGCATTTCCCCGATGCGGAATTCGCCGGCATCGGCGGCGATGCGATGCGCGCGGCCGGCATGGACACCTGGTTCGATGCGAGCGAACTGGCGGTGATGGGCCTGGCCGAAGTGCTGGCCCACCTGCCCCGTCTCCTGAAGTTGCGCAGGACGTTTCGCCAGCGCGTGCTGGACTGGCAGCCCGACGTCTTCATCGGCATCGACGCGCCCGACTTCAACCTCGGCGTCGAACGCTGGCTCAAGCAACGCGGCGTACGCACCGTGCACGACGTGAGCCCGTCGGTGTGGGCCTGGCGCGAATCGCGCGCGGCGAAGATCGCCGCCAGCGCAGATCGCGTGCTCTGCCTGTTCCCGATGGAGCCGCCGATCTACGCGCGCCACGGGGTCGATGCCGTGTTCATCGGCCATCCGCTGGCCGACGCGATCCCGCTGCAGCCGGATCGCGCTGCCGCGCGCCACGCGCTCGGCGAATCGCGGGACGGGCCGATCCTCGCGTTGCTGCCTGGCAGCCGGCTCGGCGAAATCCAACGGATGCTGCCGACGTTCCTGGAGGCGGCACGCCTCCTGCATCCGGATGTGCCCGGCCTGCGCCTGCTGATCCCCGCGGCGAATGCGCAATGTCGTGCCGCGATCGACGCGATCGTTGGCGATGCGCCGGCGATGCGCGTGCTCGATGGCAATGCACAACGCGCGATGATCGCCAGCGATGTCGTCTTGCTGGCATCGGGGACCGCTGCACTGGAAGCGATGCTGTGCAAGCGGCCGATGGTGATCGGTCATCGCATCTCCGGCCTGACCTACGCCATCGTCAAGGCGTTCGGCCTGCTGAAGTCGGCGCATGTCAGCCTGCCCAACGTGCTGGCCGGCGAAACGCTGGTGCCCGAGTTGCTGCAGGACGACTGCACGCCCGCGAACTTGCAGGCCGCGCTGCTGCGCTGGTTCTGCGATGCCGATGCGGTGGAGGCGTTGCAACCGAGGTTCCTCGCGATCCACGAAACCCTTCGCCGCGACGCCTCCGCGCGCGCCGCCGACGCGGTCGCCGGATTGGTGGGGACGCCCGCATGATCCAGCGCATCGCCGGGATCGACGAAGCCGGGCGCGGCCCCTTGGCCGGGCCGGTGGTGGTGGCCGCGGTGGTGTTCCCGCCGGGCCGCACGCCGGTGAACGGACTGGACGATTCCAAGGCGTTGACCGCGCGCAAGCGCGAGGCGCTCTACCCCCGCATCATCGAGCGCGCGCTCGCGTGGAAGATCGTGTTCATCGCGCCTGCCGAGATCGACCGACGCAACATCTATCACGCCACCCTGCACGGCATGCGCGAGGCGCTGCTGGGCGTGGCACACATGGCCGACGTGGCCCGCATCGACGGCAACCGCCTGCCGCCCGACCTGCCCTGCCCGGCCGAGGCCTGGATCGGCGGCGATGCACGCGACCGCACGATCATGGCAGCCTCTATCCTGGCCAAGGTCGCCCGCGACCAAGCCATGCGCGAGCTGCACCTGCTGTATCCGCACTACGGCTTCGACCAGCACAAGGGCTATCCCAGCCCGTCGCACCTGCAGGCACTGCGGGAGCATGGCCCGTGCCCGCACCATCGGCGCAGTTTCGCCCCGGTGCGCGACTGCGGCGGCACCCCGATGCAAGGGGATTTGCTGGCCCAGACCGCACCGTGCTGAGCTCGCGCGGGCCTGCCTGCGTGTCAAGCCTTGCCGGGGTCCCGGGGCCGGCCTACGCTCGCCTTTGAGCCTGCGGATCCGCGATGCCAGCCCGTTTCGTTCCCCTGCACCTGCACAGCGAGTACTCGCTGGTCGATTCGACGATCCGCATCCCGGAGCTCGTCGCGGCCTGCGCTGCGCGCGGCCTGCCGGCGGTGGCGATCACCGACCAGAACAACCTGTTCGCGCTGGTCAAGTTCTACAAGGAGGCGGAAAAGGCCGGGATCAAGCCGATCGCCGGCGCCGACGTGCTGGTCGCCGAGGGCACCGCCGCGCCCTCGCGCCTGACCCTGCTGTGCCGCGACAACGACGGCTACCTCAGCCTCTCGCAAATCCTCACGCGCGCGTGGATGGAGGGCCATCGCGTCGATGGCGTGGTCGCACGCCCGGCGTGGCTTGCGGAGAACGCCGGCCTGTTCGCAATCGCCGGGCCGCAGTCGGAGCCCGGCCAGCTGTTCGCATCCGGTCGCCACGACCTGGCCGAACAGGCACTGGCCGACCTGCAGGCGAAATTCGGCGATCGCCTGCACCTGGAATTGCTGCGCACCGGTCGCGCCGGCGAGGACGCCTTCAACGCGTTCGCGCTGGATGTGTCGGCGCGCCGAAGCATCCCGCTGCTGGCCAGCAACGACGTGCGATTCCTCGACGCCGACGGCTTCGATGCGCACGAGGCGCGCGTGTGCATCGCCAGCGGCCGGGTGCTGGACGACACCCGCCGGCCGCATGACTACAGCCCACAGCAATACCTCAAGTCCGCCGACGAGATGGCGGCGCTGTTCATCGCCGATGCACCGGACGCGCTGGACAACACCGTGGCGCTGGCGCAGCGCTGCAACCTGGGACTGCGGCTGGGCACCTATTACCTGCCGGCGTTCCCGGTGCCCAGCGACGAAACCCTGGACAGCTGGATCCGCAGCCAGTCGCGCGAGGGGCTGGTCAAACGCCTCGAGAAAGCGCCACTGGCGACCGGCAAGACCCGCGCGGACTACGAGGCCCGGCTCGAGCTGGAGCTGGACGTCATCGTCAAGATGGGCTTCCCCGGCTACTTCCTGATCGTCGCCGACTTCATCAACTGGGCGAAGCAGCATGGCATCCCGGTCGGCCCCGGCCGCGGTTCCGGTGCCGGCTCGCTGGTGGCGTGGGCGCTCGGCATCACCGACCTCGACCCGCTGCCCTACGACCTGCTGTTCGAGCGCTTCCTCAATCCCGAACGCGTGTCGATGCCGGACTTCGACATCGACTTCTGCATGGACCGGCGCGACGAAGTGATCGACTACGTCGCGCGGAAGTACGGCCGCGACCGCGTCAGCCAGATCATCACCTACGGCACGATGGCGGCGAAGGCGGTGCTGCGCGATGCCGGCCGCGTGCTCGGTTTCCCGTACGGCTTCGTCGATGGCCTGGCCAAGTTGATTCCGCTGCAGCCCACCGACCCGATGACGCTGGAAGACGCGATCGGCATCGGCAAGCGCGCGCAGAAGGAACCGGACCGCGTCGTCACCGAGTTCCGCGACCGCTACCACGCCGAGGACGACGTCCGCGACCTGGTCGACCTGGCCCTGCAACTGGAAGACCTGACCCGCAACGCCGGCAAGCACGCCGGCGGCGTGGTGATCGCGCCCAGCCCGCTGCAGGATTTCTGCCCGCTGTTCGCGGAACACGACGGCCACGGCCTGGGCCGCAACCCGGTGACCCAGTTCGACAAGGACGACGTCGAATCGATCGGCCTGGTGAAGTTCGACTTCCTCGGCCTGCGCACGCTGACGATCATCGACTGGGCGGTGAAGGCAATCAACGTGCGCCGCGCCGCCGCGGGCGAAAGCGCATTCGACATCATGTCGCTGCCGCTGGACGACAAGGCCACGTACGAACTGTTCGCGCGCGGCGATTCGGTAGCGGTGTTCCAGTTCGAATCGCGCGGCATGCGCGAACTGCTCAAGCGCGCCAAGCCCGACACCTTCGAGGACATCATCGCGCTGGCCGCACTGTTCCGCCCCGGCCCGCTGGGCAGCGGGATGGACAAGCAATGGTGCGACCGCAAGCACGGGATCGAGGATGTCAGCTATCCGCACCCCGCGCTGGAGCAGGTGCTGGCGCCGACCTACGGCGTGATCGTGTACCAGGAACAGGTGATGCAGATCGCCCAGGTGCTGGCCGGCTATTCGCTGGGCG
>DAOOCX010000045.1:0-16104 GCA_035408605.1 Thermomonas sp.
CGCTGGAAGGCGCGCTCAAGCTCAAGGAAATCTCCTACATCCACGCCGAGGCCTATCCGGCCGGCGAGCTCAAGCACGGTCCGCTGGCGCTGGTCGATGACGACATGCCGGTGGTGGTGATCGCGCCGAACGATGCGCTGCTGGAGAAGGTGAAATCCAACATCCAGGAAGTGCGCGCGCGCGGCGGCGAAATGTTCGTGTTCGCCGACGCCGACAGCCACTTCGGCGAGTCCGAGCAGGTGCACGTGATCCGCACGCCGCGGCATGTCGGCGTGCTGTCGCCGATCGTGCACACCATCCCGGTGCAGTTGCTGGCGTACCACACCGCATTGGCCCGCGGCACCGACGTCGACAAACCGCGCAACCTGGCCAAGTCGGTCACGGTCGAGTAACCGCCGCGCGGGCCACGTGCCTGCGTGGCCCGCGGTATCAGGGAGCCGCGGCGTCCCGTTTCACGGGCTGCCGTGCCCCTGCGCAACCACGCCTTGCGCCATCCGCGACTCGATGTCGTAAAGCCGCCACAGCATCCACGTGTTCGCGAGCAGGGTGATGCCAAGGAAGGCGATCGCCACGGACGTGGTGTTCGCCGTCTTGCGCTTCGTTGCCCCGCAATGCAGGCAGGCCGCGGCCAGCGTGCTGATTTGCGCCTTGCATTCCCTGCAGATCACCATCGTCATTGCGTCATCCCCGGTTGCGTCGATCCATGCCGCCTTGCGGCAGCGCCCTGTGCATCGCCATCGCCCCATGCACGGACCGCCCTGCGGTCCGTGGCCTAAACCTCGCACAGGTCATTAGGGCCATTCCTCTAATCGGTGCGCCCTCGGGGGCGCATACTGGCCCCGCTCCCGGCAGTTGCGCCGGGGCATGCCGGGACCGAGGACGATGCTGCGGGCGCTCTGCTTGTCGCTGTTCCTGTTCGCCTGCACGGGCAGTGCAGCGGCGCGCGCGGCGCCTGCCGGCGACGCAGGGGTCCAAGCGGCAATGGCGTTGCCGGACGACCTGCGCCGCATGCTGCCGGCCGACGTGGTCAACCGCCGGATCGACGAGGCGATCCGCGCGCAGGCACTGATCGACTTCATGATCGCCGACGAGGGCCTGGCCTTGCGCTACCAGGAACAGCCGACGCTCGGCATCGCCGGGAGCTTCGCCCAGCGCCGGGTCAACTGCCTGTCGTTCACGATGATGTTCGTCGCGATGGCGCGTGCGTCCGGCCTCAAGGCATTCGCGCAGGCATCCGACAATGCGTTGTCGATGCGCATGCTGGACGGCACGTTGTTCCGCGCCACCCATGTCAACGCCGGCGTGCTGATCGATGGTGAGCACCATTCGGTCGATGTCGGCTGGCGCGGCGTGGCCGCAGGGCGCAAGCCGCGACGCATCCCGGATGCGCGGATGGTCGCCCTGCTGCACAACAACCACGCGGTCGAGCACCTGTTGCAGGGCGAGGCCGCTGCCGCCGCCGAGGCGATCGCCGCGGCGTTGGCGCTGGATGCCGGCAGCGCGACGCTGTGGAGCAATGCGGGGGTGATCCATGCGCGCGCCGGTCGTCGCGACGAGGCGGAACGCGCTTATCTTCGCGCCATCAGCCTGCAGCGCGACCATATCGGGGCGCTGGCCAACCTGGTCGGGTTCCATCGCGCCGGCGGCGATGCGGCGCAGCTCGCCTTCTACGAAAAGCGCTTGCAGCGCGCGCAGGCGCTCGATCCGTTCTCGCAGTTCCTGATCGGGCAAGCGCGCGCCGAAGCCGGTGTCCCGGCCGAAGCGATCGTCCACTACCGTCGCGCGATCCGCATGTTGCCCGACGAACCAGAGTTCCATCGCAGCCTGGCGGATGCCTACCAGGCGTTGGGCGATCCGGTGGCGGCGACGCGCGCACGCGATCGCGCGTCGCGCCTGGAGGCGAAGCAGGAGGCGGAGCGGGGCATCCGCGATGCCGATCTTCCTGGCCCGGGTTGAACGACGCAGTCCACGCCGCACACACAAGAAGGGCCCGGCATCCTTGCCGAGCCCCATGCGTCCTTGCGCAACCGCTCCTTGATGCGAAGCCTCAGTTAGGCTGCCAGCGGAGGCTCAGCGCGAATTCGCGGCCGGGCTGGCGATACCACGCACTGGTCGCGTAGTCGCGATCGAAGGCATTGACCAGGTTGGCCTGCAGCGTCCAGTCGGCGGCGAAGCGCCAGGACACGCGCGCATCCACAGTGCCGTAACCACCGACGCGCAAGGTATTGGCGACATCGTCCCAGCGCGCCGCCTCGGCGATGCCGCTGATGCCGAAGCCCCACGCGCCGACCTCGCGATCCAGGTCCAGCCGAGCGCTGCGTTGCGGACGCCGCGCCAGGCGCTTGCCCTGGTTGGGACCGCTGCTGAGGTTGCGCGCGTCGAGCGTGCCGACCTGCCCGCGCAGTTCCCAGCCGGCCAGTTGCGCGGTCGCCACCAGTTCGATCCCGCGAATGCGCGCCTGCTCAACGTTGTTGGGTGCGAACAGGCGGCTGTCGTAGGCGATCAGGTCATCGACCCGGGTCTGGTAAGCATTGGCCTGCACCGACCAGCTGGCGCGCTCGTGACGCAGCGACAGCTCGGTGCTGCGCGACGCCTCGGGCTTCAGTAGCGGGTTGCTGTAGCCGGGGTAGTACAACTCGTTGAAGCTCGGCGCCTTGAACGCGGTGGCATGGCTGGCAGTCACCCGCCAGGCTTCGCCGAAGCCCATGCCCCAGGCGATGCCGCCGGTGCCATGGCCGCCGAACTGGTCGTTGTCGTCGCGCCGCGCGCTGAGTTGGAGGTCGTGCGCGCCGAACGAACCCTGGTACTGCGCGAACGCCGCGCGATTGCCGCGCGATGCCGCGAACGGCGACCACGGATCGACCACGTTGGCGCGATCGCGCAACCAGTCGAAACCGGCGGTCACGACGTGGTCGGGCGAAACGGTGAAGTCGCCCTGCAGGGTCGCGCTGTCGCGGGTGGTGTTGTAGCGGTTGGCGAACGTGCTGCCGCTGAAATTGTCGGAGTCGTCGGTGTTGCGGCCCGCGGTCAACTTCACTGCAACGGCGTCGGATGGCGACCAGCGCACGCTGCCGCCCACGACCTGCTGGACGATGTCGGAATTGTCCTGGTAATCGCCGTCGTAGTCGTTGTGGCCCTCGGCGCGGGACGCGCGCGCGTCGAGTTGCCAGGCCTCGCCCGGTGCGAAGTCGGCGCGCATGGTGGCGCTGTCGTTGCGGTAGCCATCGCGGTCCAGGTGCGTGCCGGGAACGATGAAGCAACCCGCGCCTGCGAAGGTCAGCGGGTTGTAGAAGCCGGTGCAGGCATTGATGCCGTCGGTTTCCTGGTGCGCCAGGTCCACGCCCACGCCACCGCGCGCTCCGCGCAGGTCGATGCCGGCCGAGGCCTCGCGCAGGCCGTGGCTGCCGGCCGCGATGCGGCCGCGCCCGTGCACGCCTTCGCCGCCCGCACCGCGGCGGGTGAACACCTGGATCACCCCGCCGATCGCGTCCGCGCCGTACAGCGAGGAACGCGGACCGCGCACGATCTCGATGCGCTCGATCTGCACCAGCGGGATGTCCTGCAGCGAGGTCAGGCCGGAGGTCGAATTGCCCACGCGGATGCCGTCGACCAGGAACAGGGTGTGGTCGGACTCGGTGCCACGCAGGAACAGCGTGCTGAGCTTGCCCATGCCACCCTGGTTGACGATGGTGATGCCGGCGCGTCCGCGCAGCAGTTCCGGCAGGGAGCGTGCGCTGCTGGCATCCAGTTGCCTGCGGTCGATCACTTCGACCGCCGCCAGCGTGGCATCGGCGGTGGTCGCCGTGCGAGTGGCGGTGACCACCAGGTTGTCGAGGTCCTTCGCCTCGTCGCTCTGCGCGAATGCGAGCGATGGCAAGGACAAGGCGAGCGCGAGTGCGCTCGAACGGAGCTGGGTATTGCAGGACTGCATGACGATTCTCCGGCGCGCACGCCCGCGCGCCCAACAGGGAGGGGCGGTGGCGGCACGACGGACACGGGAGACGGGCGAATGGACAACGCATGCGCGACGTCGCGCAATGCCCGCCGCATCGCAACCAACAGACTTCAGGGCCGGTCTCCGGGCTGGCGAGCGGAACGACACGCCCATCGAGGGCCTGCATTCCCGCCTGGCGCCTTCCCATGCCGCATCGTATCGATGCGGGCACAGTGGCCGATGCCAGGGTTATCTCGCTTACCGTTGCGGGGGCAGCGCCGGACTGGATGCGCAGGGCGCGTCGTCACCGGCTTCCCGTTTCAATCCTCGGGCGGTTGCCGTCGGATCACCTTGAAGCGCGCGCAGTGTACGCAGCGGGGCGGGACGCGGCAAAGGATATTTAGCCTTGAGGCATGACCGTTCGTGGTGAACCTGTCGAACCATGGACGGGCAGCGCAGCCTGCCGATGGATCGACAGGCTCGCCAGGAACGGCGCCACGGCTTCCTGCGACGGTTACTCCGAGACGTTCGGCCCGCCGCGGTCGTCATCGAACAGCGCAAGCGCGGGCACGCTGGTGTCTTCGTACTGGGTCGTGGTGACCGGCGTGGCGGCGGGGCGTCCGCGCGGTGGCGGCAGCAGCGCGATGGCGGCTTCGGCGGCCTGCACCAGTTCCGTACGGCGCGCTTCCGGAACCTCCTGCCAGTGGCAGTCCTGCAGGGCGCCTTCCAGCGAGTACAGCAGGTTGAGGCTGGGCTTGAACCCGGCCCGGCGCACCTTCATGAAGGCGTCGACCGCGCCGATCGCGGCCACGTCCTGCAGCGAACGCAGGCCGACCTGGCGCAGCCAGGCCGCGGATTTCGGGCCGATGTTGCGCAGCTTGGGGGCGGTTGTGCTCACTGCAGCGACTCCAGGAATGCCCGGGCGATTGCCTCCAGGCCTTGCTGGTCTTCAACGGAAAAACGCGCGTGCAGCGGACTGTCCAGGTCGAACACGCCGATCAATTCGCCATTCGCGCCGACCAGCGGCACCACCAGTTCGGAATTGCTTGCCGAGTCGCAGGCGATATGGCCGGGGAACGCATGCACGTCCTCGATCCGTTGGGTCTCGCCGGTGCGCGCGGCCGCGCCGCACACGCCCTTGTCCAGCGGGATGCGCACGCAGGCCGGCAGGCCCTGGAATGGACCGACGACCAGTTCATGGCCATCGTAGAAATAGAAGCCGACCCAGTTCAGCCCCGGCAGCGCGTGGTAGACCAGCGCGGACAGGTTGGCGGCGTTGGCGATGCGGTCGCGTTCGCCATGCAGCAGGGCGCGCGCCTGTTCGAGCAATTGCGCGTACTGGTCCGGCTTGCTGCCGGTGAGCGGGATGGTCGAGAAACTCATGGCCGCAGTGTAGCAACCGGGTCGATGCGGATTACCATCGCCGCGGAACCCCAGGGGACGATGCGATGGACCTGTCCACACTGCCGATCGATGGAGGCGTGCGCCAGCGCGGCGAACAGGTCACCCGGCTGGAAACCTTCGTCGATGCCGCGTTCGCATTCGCGATGACCCTGCTGGTGGTCTCGTTCGATGCCATGCCGGAAAGCTTCGCCCAGCTCTATGACGCCTTGCGGCGGTTGCCGGCATTCCTCGCCGGCTTCGCGATCCTGGCGATGTTCTGGCAGGCGCACCATCGCTTCAGCCGTCGCTTCGGGCTGGAGGACACCACCATCGTGCTCGCCAGCATGCTGCTGGTCGCCGCCACGCTGTTCTACGTGTATCCGTTGCGGATGGTGATGTCGGCGGCCATGGGGTTCTTCACCGGCGGCTGGGCGCCCAGCGAATTCAAGGTGCAGAGCTTCCTGGAGTTCCGCCTGATCTTCGTGATCTACGGCGTCGGCTTCGCGATCCTGGCGGCGATCATCGCGTGGATGAACGTGCATGCGCTGCGCAAGGCGGCTGTGTTGCAGCTCGATGCCGCCGAGCGCCTGGCCGCGGAATCCGAGGTGGCATTGAACCTGGTGCTGATCGCCTGCGCCGTGCTCTCTGTCGCGGTGGCGCTGGTGATTCCCCCCAGCGTGGGGTGGATGCAGGCGCTTCCCGGGTCCGTGTACGCGTTGCTGGGCATCGCGATGCCGGTGCTGAGCATCCGCTATGGCAGGCGCATCCAGGCATTGGCCGCGGCGCGGGACGCCGCGCCGTGATCGCTGCGCTGGAGCGCGGCGACAAGGCCACCCGGGTGGAGGCTTTCGTCGATGCCGCCTTCGCATTCGCGTTGACCCTGCTGGTGATCGCCGGCGACCGCATCCCCGGCAGCGTGGAGGAATTGCTGCAGGCGCTGAAGAGCCTGCCTGCGTACGCGCTCGGCTTCCTGCTCATGCTCAAGTTCTGGACCGCGCACGTCGCCTGGAGCCGGCGCTACGGGCTGGACGATGCGACCACGCGCCGGCTCAGCCTGCTGCTGGTGTTCCTGGTGCTGGTGTTCGTGTATCCGATGAAGATGGTGTTCGGTGCCCTGTGTTCGGCGCTGACCTTCGGCTGGTTGCCGGCCAACTTCGTGATCACCAGCCTGCGCGAGGTGCCCGTGTTGTTCATCGTGTTCGGCATCGCGTTCGGATCGCTTGGCATGGTGATGTGGCTGCTGTACGCGCACGCCTGGCGCAGGCGCGACGAGATCGGCCTCAGCGCCCGCGAACGCATCGACACGCAGGTCAAGCTGTGGACATGGGCGCTGGTCCCAGTGGTGGCGTTGTTGTCGATCGCCTCCGCGCTGCTGATTCCGGCCCGGCCCGGCATCGGCTGGTGGCTGGGCTTTCCCGGCTTCCTCTATTTCAGCCTCAATATCGCCACGCCATTGCTGGATGCGTGGTCGCGGCGCCTGCAGGCGCGCATGCCGATCGAAGGGGGCGCGTGATGTTCTCGGTCTATATCAGCGGCACCGATACCGGGATCGGCAAGACACTGGCGAGCAGTGCGCTGCTGCATGCGCTGCGCGGCCACGGCCTGCGTGCGATCGGCATGAAGCCGGTGGCCAGCGGTTGCGATTGCATCGACGGCGAGTGGAAAAACGCCGATGCCCTGGCACTGCAGGCGGCAGGCCAGCCCGGCATCGCCTACGCGGACATCAATCCATTCGCGCTGGAGCATCCGCTCGCCCCCGAACTGGCCGCGCGCGATGCCGGCATCGAGGTGTCCTTGCCGCCGATCCTCGCCGCGCATGCTCGGCTCGCGGCACAGGCCGACGCCTTGATCGTCGAAGGCGTGGGTGGTTGGGCCGCGCCGTTGTCGGCATCGCTGATGCAGGCGGACCTGGTGCGTGCGTTGCGCGTGCCGGTGCTGCTGGTGGTTGGCCTGCGGTTGGGCTGCATCAACCATGCGCTGCTCAGCGCACGTGCGATTGCCGCCGATGGCGTGCACCTGGCGGGCTGGATCGCCTCGCACGTGGATCCCGAGATGGAGCGCGTGGACGACAACATCGCGATGCTGCGCGCGCGCATGCCGGCGCCATGCTGGGGCGTGTTGCCGCATGTGCCGGCTGCGGATCCCGCGCGGCTTGCGTCGCTGTTGCGAATTCCGATGCTGGCGGAATGACTCGCAGCAGCCTTGCCTTGGCGGGGTAGCGTTCGCCGCTTAGGCTCCGCATCCGGCTCCGATGCGCGGCCGCGCGCCATCCATGGCGCGCTCGAACGCTACCCCGCCAAGACAAGACTGCCCACGCAGCGTTGCGGCTGAAAACGAAAAACGCCCGGTTTTCCAGGCGTTTTCGTTGCAGCGATACCGCACGATCAACCGTGCTGCGGTTCCGGCGGCGGCAAGGATGCCGCCTCGCCTTCGGCCGCCTTCTGGTGGTCCGCATCGTGCGCATGGTCGCGGGCCAGGTACAGGTAGAACGCCGGCAGCACGAACAGGGTGAACAGCGTGCCGATGGTCATGCCCGACACGATCACCACGCCCATCGAGAAGCGCGAGGCCGCGCCAGGGCCCTTGGCGATCAGCAGCGGCACCATCGCGAACACCAGCGCCGCGGTGGTCATCAGCACCGGGCGCAGGCGGATGCCGGTGGCTTCCTCGATCGCCTCGCGCTTGGACATGCCCTGTTCCTGCAGCTTGTTGGCGAACTCCACGATCAGGATGCCGTGCTTGGAAATCACGCCGACCAGCGTCACCAGGCCGACCTGGGTGTAGATGTTGATGCTCATCCCCGGGAACGCCTCGATGCCGCTGAAGCTCAAGACGTTGGCCACCAGCGCCAGCACGTTGAGCGCCAGCAGCGCGCCGCAGATCGCCATCGGCACGGTGAGCAGCATGATCAGCGCATCGCGGAAGCTCTCGAACTGCGCGGAGAGCACCAGGAAGATCACGATCAACGCAAGCGCCAGGGTCAGCAGCATCGCCTGGCCTTCCTGCTTGAACTGGCGCGATTCGCCGGCGTAGTCCACCGAATAGCCCTGCGGCAGCACGTCCTTGGCGGCCTGGTCGAGGATCGCCAGCGCCTCGCCCTTGCTCACGCCGGGGCGCGGCGCGAAGGTGAGGGCGACCGCGTTGAGCTGCTGGAAGCGCTTCAACGATTGCGGCTGGGTGGTTTCGCTCAGGGAGACGATGGTGGACAACGGGATCAGTTCGCCGCTGCGGGTGCGCGTGTAGTAGTTGTCCAGCGCGCTGGCGTTGAGGCGGTCGCTGCGCTGCACCTGCGGGATCACCAGGTACGAGCGGTTCTGCATCGCGAAGCGGTTGGAGTAGCCGCCGGACAGCATCGCCGCCATGTCCGCGGCCAGCGTGCGCATGTCGATGCCCAGCGTGGCTGCCTTGTCGCGATCCACGTTGACCTGGATCTGCGGCTTGTCGATCTTCAGGTCCTTGTCCAGGAAGATGAAGCGCTTGCTGGCCATCGCCTTCGCCAGGATCTGGTCGGCCACATCGGCCAGCTGGCTCAGGTCGCCCACGCCGCCGATGATGAACTCACCGCCGCCGGCACCGCCGCCCGCGCTGGGCAGCGATGGCGGGACCAGCGCGAACACGTTGAGGCCGGTGACCTGCGACATCTTCGGCTGCAGGTCCTGCTGCAGGACCTGGTTGGTCGAGCGCGTGCGCTCGCTCCACGGCTTCAGCACGAAGCCGGCCATCGCCATCGGGCTGGCACCACCACCGCTGCCGCCGAAGCCGCCGTTGAACAGGAAGTAGTCCTGCACCTCGGGCACGCCCTTCACCATCCGGGCGATCTCGTCGGTGTAGCGCTCCACGTAGTCGAGCGTCGCCGTGGGATCCGCGCTGGCCACCGAGAAGATGAAGCCTTCGTCTTCCAGCGGCGCCTGTTCCTTCGGCGCGCTGGTGTAGAGGAAGCCGCAGCTCACCAGCACGATGGCGCCGAACACCGCGATCACCGCCTTGGTGTCCAGTGCGCCGTGCAGCTTGCGCTGGTAGCCGTGGCGCAGCGTCTCGAACTTGCTGTCCAGCCACAGTTCCAGCTTGCCCTTGGGATGGTCCGGATCGTGCGCGATCAGGATCCGCGAACTCATCATCGGCGTGAGGGTCAGTGCGATCACGCCGGACAGCAGCACGGCGCCGGCCAGGGTGAACGCGAACTCGGTGAACAGCACGCCGGTGAGGCCGCCCTGGAAGCCGATCGGCAGGTACACCGCGATCAGCGTGGTGGTCATCGCCACCACCGGCCACGCCAGTTCGCGCGCGCCGCGGATCGAGGCGTCGAACGGCGTCATGCCTTCCTCGATATGCCGGTGGATGTTCTCCAGCACGATGATCGCGTCGTCTACGACGATCCCGATCGCAAGCACCATCGCCAGCAAAGTGAGCAGGTTGATGGTGAAGCCCATCAGCAGCATCAGGAACAGCGCGCCGATCAGCGACAGCGGGATCGTCACCGCCGGGATCAGCACACTGCGCATCGACCCCAGGAACAGGAAGATCACCACGATCACGATGATCAGCGCCTCGATGATCGTGCTGATGACCTCGTTGATCGCGTCCTGGATCGCCTCGGTGCTGTCGTAGGGGATGGTCGCCTTGATGCCCTGCGGCAGCTGCGGGACGATTTCGCCATCCCACACCTTGCGCACGTCCTTGATGACGTCCAGCGAGTTGGCGTCGGGGGCGACGAAGATACCCATGAAGGTCGCGGCTTCGCCGTTGATGCGCACCGAGGTGCCGTAGCTCTCGGAGCCCAGCACCACGTCGGCGATGTCGCCCAGGCGCACGATTGCGCCGTCCTGTTCGCGCACCACCAGCTTGCGGAATTCCTCGGCGTTGCGCAGGTCGGTGCGCGCGGTCATGTCGATCGCGACCATCTGGCCCTTGGTGGATCCGACCGCGGCCAGCACGTTGTTCGATGACAGCGCGTTGGACACGTCGCTGGCGGTGACCTTGTACGCGGTCATGCGGTCCGGCTTCAGCCAGATGCGCATGGCGAAGGTGCCGGCGCCGAGGATGT
The DNA here is from genome assembly GCA_035408605.1 of Thermomonas sp. Taxonomy (GTDB): domain Bacteria; phylum Pseudomonadota; class Gammaproteobacteria; order Xanthomonadales; family Xanthomonadaceae; genus Thermomonas. Next base: position 10,362 of record DAOOCX010000045.1, read on the forward strand.
CCGCGCGCTGAACCCCGTCGATGGTGACCAGCTTCGGCTGGATGACGCGGGTGATGTAGTCGGTGATCTGGTTGTTGTCCAGGGTCTCGCTGGCCAGCGAGACGTACATCGCCGCGATCTGCTGGCCCTGCTGCAGGTCGATCACCGGTGCTTCCGACTCGGCCGGCAACTGGCCGCGCATCTTGTTGACCTTGGCCGAGATCTGGGTGAGCGCCTCGCTCGGATCCTTGTCCAGCTGGATGTAGGCCTGGATCGTGCTGATGCCGGCCGCGCTGGTCGAGGTCAGGTAGTCGATGCCCTCCGCGCTGGCGATCTCGCGTTCCAGCGGTGTGGTGATGAAGCCCTGGATCAGGTCGGCGTCGGCACCGAAGTACGTGGTGCTGATGTTGACCACCGCATTGCGCATCTCCGGGTACTGGCGCACGTTCAGTTCGCTGAAGGCGCGCAGGCCGAACAGCAGGATGAACAGGCTGACGACCAGCGCCAGCACCGGTTTCCGGATGAAGAGATCGGTGAATTTCATGCTTTTGTTCTCCCGCTCGGCCGCGTGCGGCGAGGGTCGGTGGGACGCCCGGCGCTCCACCGGGCGTTCGACGATTCAGGCGCTGCGGTCAACCCTGGCGCATCACCGGTTTTCCGGCGTCGGGCTTGCGTCCGCGGACGGCTGGATGGCGTCGTTGATGGTGACTTCGGCATCGTTGCGCAGCTTCAGCAGGCCGCTGGTGACGATCTGCTCGCCGGCCTTCAGGCCCTCGGTGACCACGATCAGGTCGCCCTGGGTCGCGCCGGTCTTGATGAAGCGCTGGGTGACGATGAACTTGTCGCCGGTGAGCTCCTTGCCCTGCATGTCCTTCTCGCCCGGCTTGCGCGCGGTCTTGCTGATCACGAACACCGCATTGCCGTACGGGTTGAAGCTCACCGCGGTTTGCGGAATCACCAGCACATCGCGCACACCGCCCAGGGCGAACGTGACCTTGGCGAAACTGCCGGGGCGCAGCGCGCCGTCCGGGTTCGCGAAGGTCGCCTGCGCCTTGAAGTTGCGCGTGCTGGCATCGACCAGCGGCTCGACCGCGGTCACCCGGCCCTCGAACGCCTGGCCCGGCAGCGCATCCACGCTGGCGCGCACCGCGGTGCCTTCGATCATCTTGCCGATCTGCTGCTCCGGCAGGCTGAAGTCCAGGTAGATCGGATCCAGTTGCTGCAGGCTGACCATCGCCGCGCCCGGCGCCACGTACTGGCCCAGGTTGACCTTGCGCAGGCCCAGCACGCCGGTGAACGGCGCGCGGATGGTCTTCTGCGCGATCAGCGCGCGCTGCGCCTCGACCTGCGCGCGTGCGCTCGCTGCCGCCGCGACGCGCTGCTGCACGTCGTCCAGCGAGACCAGCTTGTCCTTGCCCAGCTTCTGCCAGCGCTCGGCCTGCACGTTGGCCAGCTTGGCGGAGGTTTCCAGCGCGTTGAGCGTGGCTTCCTCGTTGGCGGTGTTCAGGCGGAACAGCACGGTGCCGGCGGAGACGCGCTGTCCCGGTTCGAACTCGATCGCGCGGATCACGCCACCCGCCTCGGTGGTGATGTCGGTGCCGTTGATCGCGACGAAGGTGCCCACCGCCTCGCCGTTGTCGGTCCAGCGCTGGGTCTTGGCGACGTAGGAACTCACCGCCACTGCCGGCTGCGGCATGTTGTCGAAGAAGTTGTTGGTCTGCTTGGCGAAGAACGCCTTGATCGCGAACACGCCGCCGAACACCACGGCGACGCCGACCAGCATCAGGACCCAGCGAAGGGTGGTGTTGGGCTTGCGCTTGGCGGCGGCTTTCGACATGGGGAGGCCTCGGATCTTGGCGATATTGAACTGTTCAGTGCAATATTGTGCCCGTGAATGCGATCAGGACGCAATCGTGACTGACGGCACGGTTGTACCTGCACGTGCATCAGCGACGCGTGGCGGCCGCGCATTTCGACATCGATCGGCCGATTAAAGTACGCACGCAAACGGGGACAGGAGCAACACGATGGGGACACAGTGGTGTCGCACATGGCGAGACGCGGGCAACCGGTGGGCGCTGCTCATCGCGCTGGCCGGCATGGCCGTGATATCGAACGTCGCTACCGCCGCGCCGCCCGCACAACCTGATCCGGACTGCGTGGGCGTGGTGCTGGGCGGAGGCGGTGCGCGCGGCATCGCCCATATCGGCGTGCTGAAAGTGCTGGAGCGCGAGCGCATCCCGGTCTGCGCAGTCACCGGCACCAGCATGGGCGCCATCGTTGGCGGCCTTTACGCCACCGGCTACGACGCGGAGGAGCTGGAGAAGATCGTCGGCGCCATCGACTGGGCTGACATGTTCGTCGACGACCCGCCGCGGCAGGAACTGCCGATGGAGCGCAAGGACGAGGATTTCCGCCATCTGCTCGACCTCGAGATCGGCTACAAGGACGGGCGCCTGGGCTTCCCGGTCGGCTTGGTGCGCGGGCAGAAGCTCATGCTGCTGTTGCGCCGCCTGACCCTGTCGACCTGGCGTTCGGAGGATTTCGACGCGCTGCCGATTCCGTTCCGCGCGGTCTCCGCCGACATCGTCACCGGCAGGAAAGTGGTCTTCGATGACGGCGACCTGGCCCTGGCGATCCGCGCCAGCATGTCGGTGCCGGGTGCGTTCGCGCCGGTCAAGGTCGGCGACCAGTTGCTGGTCGATGGCGGCATGGCCGAGAACGTGCCGATCGACGAGATGCGCGCGATGGGCGTGTCGCGGATGATCGTGGTCGACGTCGGCTCGAAGCTGCTCGGCGAGAAGGACCTGACCAATCCCGCGGTCATCCTCGACCAGATGATCACCGCGCTGATGACCGAGAAGACCGAGCGCAGCCTGGCCACGCTCGGTGCCGGCGACGTGCTGGTCCGCCCCGAGCTGGGCGACATCACGTCCGGCCAGTTCAATCGCACGGCGGAGGCCGTGGCGGTCGGCGAACGCGCCGCCGAGGCGATGCTGCCGCAGCTGCGTCGTCATGCGGTATCGGCGGAACGCTACGCCGCCCTGCGCGCGCGCCAGCATCGCCGCGACTTCGATCCCGGCCTTGTCGCCTTCCTCGACGTGGAGCCCGGGCATACGCCCTCGGCGACGCGGCACGTGGCCTGGGCCACCGAAGGGCTGGCCGGCAAGCCCTTCGACGTGGACAAGGTGGAACACGCCGTCGGCCGCGCCTATGGCGATGGCCGCTTCGAGCAGATCGGCTACCGCTTGGTCGAACGGGACGGACAGGCCGGCCTGGAAGTCATCCCCACGCAGAAGCCGTGGACGGCGTTCGGCCGCATCGGCCTGCAACTGGACGACAACTTCAACGGCCGCAACAACTACCTGCTGTCGGCGGAACTCACCTTCAACGATGCCAACCGCAGCGGCGGCAAGTGGCGCAACCTGCTGCAGCTCGGGCGGGTGACCGGGTTGCGCTCGGAATTCGTGCAGCCGTTCGGCCGGGCCGGCGCGTTCTACCTGAAGCCTTCGCTGGAGATCCGCGCTGATTCTCTGCCACTGTCGGTGGATGGCGAGCAGGTGGCGGAGTACCGGCTGGTGCGCCGCGGGCTGGACATCGAGGCGGGCTATTCGCCATCGCCAGAATGGCGGATCGGGATAGCGGCAATCGGCGGCCGGGATCGTGCGCGACGCATCGTGGGTGACTCCAGCACCTTCGCCGGTGGATCCGAAACCTTCGCCGGCGTGCGCGTCAACGCGACCTGGGATTCACTGGACAGCGTCAGCTTCCCCACCAAGGGCCTGCGCGCCACTGCCGAACTCGTATCCCTGCATCCGTGGGGCACCACCATTCTGGATGGCGAGGTCGCGCGGGCATCGCTGGACTGGGCCTATTCCCGCGATCGCTACCACCTGCTGCTGGGCATGCGCCTGGCCAGCGCGCTGCAGGATGACGGCTTCTTCCAGGCGCAGACCTTCCTGGGCGGCTTCCTCAACCTCTCGGGCTTCGGCGAACGCTCGCTGGTGGGGAACCAGGCGGCGCTGGCACGCGCCGTGGTCTATCGCCGCGTGGGCGACACCACGCGCATCTTCGCCATGCCGATGTTCGTCGGCGGCAGCCTGGAGGCCGGCAACGCCTGGGATCGCCGCGACGACGTGGATTTCGGTTCGCTGCTGGTCGGCGGCAGCCTGTTCACCGGCTTCGACACCCCGCTGGGCCCGATCTTCCTGGGCTATGGACGCAACCAGGCCGGTGCCGATTCCTGGTACCTCACCTTCGGCTCGCTGCTGCGGCAGGAGCCGAAGTGATCCCCCTCGGCAGGCATCCGCCGAGGCAATAAAAAACCCGGCAGACGGGCTGCCGGGTGGGGGGTCGCAGGGCCCGAGGGAGGGAGCGTGCCCTGCGATGTCGCGCGTGATGCGATTACTTCTTCGAAGCGGCCTTGGTGACCTTCTCGACTTCGGCGGTCGCCTGCGCGGTGGCCTTCTCGAACTGGCCCTTGGCCAGCGCGCCGATGGCTTCGTTGGTCTTCACGGTGTTGGCGAACACTTCCTGCGCGGTGCCCAGGCTGCGCTCGGTGGCGGTGCGGGCGATCTGGACGCCCTTCGGCATCACCGACTTGAAGCCTTCGACGTCACGGACTTCGATGAGCTCGTTCCAGAACGCGAAGGCGGCGCTGGTGTTCTCTTCGAACGCAGCCATCTGCAGGCCGAACGCCTTCTGGGCGTTGTCGATGGCGAGGCGGTTGGCGTTGGCGGCAACGTCGGCGAACTGGCTGGTCGCCTTGGTGAACTGGTCGTTGAACTGATACATGGCGGATTCCTGGCTGGTCACGCCGGCAGGGATTGCCGGTTTGTGCGGTGCACCATATCGCCGATCATGTTGCGGTGCAACATCAGCCCGACGAACGGCAGCTCGTCGTTCAGGATCGAGCCAATCGCCCGCTGCCCATGTGTCAGCCCGTACCGCCGCGGCGATTACCCCACAAGGCGGGCCGCCCCGGCGTCGCGCCGGCGTCATCGACCGGATGCGGCACGGCGTCGAGGCCCGCTACCGCGCGCGCGAACGGGGCGAGGTGGCTGAGCGCACGCGCATACACGCTGCGCTTGAAGGTCACCACGTGCGCCATCGGGTACCAGAAATCGACCCAGCGCCAGCTGTCGAATTCCGGTTTGTCGGTCAGGTCCAGCTTCAGGTCGTCGTCCCTGCCGCGGAACCGGAGCAGGAACCACACCTGTTTCTGGCCGATGCAGACCAGCCGATCCTGCCGGCGTACCGCCCGCGCCGGCAACCGGTAGCGCAGCCAGCCGGGCGTGACCCCGAGTACGTCGACGTGTTCCGGCAGCAGGCCGGTTTCCTCGCGCAGTTCGCGATACATCGCCTCGAGCGGGGTCTCGTCGGTATTCATCCCGCCCTGCGGGAATTGCCAGCCGTCCCGGTGCACGCGACGTGCCCAGAACAGCCGTCCATCCTCGTGCATCAGCACGATGCCCACGTTGGGGCGAAACCCGTCCGGATCGATCACGATGCGGACTCCCGAAATGCCGGGGCAATGCCCTGATGCTTGGACTCTGCCAGCGTGGCAGGCGGGGGGCAAGCCATCCGGTCAGGATTGACGGGACCGGGCCCGGCATGAATAATTCCGGGTTCTGCGCCGGCTATGTAGCTCAGCCGGTTAGAGCACAGCACTCATAATGCTGGGGTCGGTGGTTCGAGTCCACCCATAGCCACCACGGCGCAGCACGCAACCCCGCTTCCGGCGGGGTTTTTCGTTTCTCTTCCC
>DAOOCX010000046.1:0-4723 GCA_035408605.1 Thermomonas sp.
CGGCCATCATCAGCGCGGCGAAGGTGAGGTAGCCGGAGTTCATCGGATCCGGGAAACGGATCTCGATGCGACGCGCCTTCGGGTTGGTGACGAAGGGAATGCGGCAGCTCGCTGAGCGGTTGCGCGCCGAATAGGCCAACATCACCGGCGCTTCGTAGCCCGGCACCAGGCGCTTGTAGCTGTTGGTGGTGGAATTGGCGAAGGCGTTGATGGCGCGGGCGTGCTTGAAGATGCCGCCGATGTACCACAGCGCCATCTGCGACAGGCCACCGTAGCCGTCGCCGGAGAACAGGTTCTTGCCGTCCTTGGCCAGCGACATGTGCACGTGCATGCCGCTGCCGTTGTCGCCGACGATCGGCTTCGGCATGAAGGTCGCGGTCTTGCCGTTGCGGTGGGCGACGTTCTTGATGATGTACTTCATCGACAGCAGTTCGTCGGCCTTCTGCACCAGGGTGTTGAACTTGGTGCCGATCTCGCACTGGCCGGCGTTCGCCACTTCGTGGTGGTGCACTTCCACTTCGATGCCGATGGCTTCGAGTTCCTTGCACATCTCGGCGCGGATGTCGTGCAGCGAATCCAGCGGCGCGACCGGGAAGTAGCCGCCCTTCACGCCCGGACGGTAGCCGGTGTTGCCGCCTTCGTATTCGCGGCCGGAGTTCCATGCCGCTTCTTCCGAGTCGACGTGGAAGAAGGTGTGGCCCATCTCGTTGGCGAAACGGACGCTGTCGAAGATGAAGAATTCCGGCTCCGGGCCGAAGAACGCGGTGTCGGCGATGCCGCTGGACTTCAGGTAGGCCTCGGCGCGCTTGGCCACGCCGCGCGGGTCACGCGCATAGGCCTGCATGGTCGCCGGGTCCAGGATGTCGCAGGTCAGGATCAGCGTCGGGTCGGCGGTGAACGGATCGATGATCGCGGTCGACGCGTCCGGCAACAGGACCATGTCGGATTCGTTGATGCCCTTCCAGCCGCTGATCGAGGAGCCGTCGAACATCTTGCCGTCCTCGAACAGGCTGGCGTCGACGATCGACTTCGGGAAGGTCACGTGGTGCTGGACGCCACGCACGTCGGTGAAACGCAGGTCGACGAATTCGACCTTGTGGTCCTTGATCAGCTTTTCGACATTCTCGAGCGACACGGCAGGCTCCGATACAGGCGGTTGGGATAACCGGGATGTGGGTTGACATCGCAAGCGCCGTGCCAACTTTCAACCCATTGATTTTCAATGGATTGCTGCAATGCAGCCAACGCGTTAGCACTGCTTCGGTTCAATTTTCGCTATCGATGCACTTCTTTGGTGCGAATGCGCCTGCGTTATCCTGCGCCACCACCGACTGCACGCCACCCATGAACGACCTGCTCGCCGCCCTGCTGCTCGGCATCATCGAAGGCATCACCGAATTCCTGCCGATCTCCAGCACCGGCCACCTGCTGATCGCCGAACGCTGGCTGGGCCATCGGAGCGACCTGTTCAACGTGGCCATCCAGGCCGGCGCGATCCTGGCCGTGGTGCTGATCTACCGCCGCCGCCTGCTCGGCCTGCTGGCCGCGTTCGCTGGCCGCGACATGACCGCGCCCTACGACCCGCTCGGCATCGACATCAGTCCGAAGCTGGCGCGCGAATACGGCTTCAAGCTTCTGGTCGCATTCGGCGTGACCGCCGTCGGTGGCCTGGCGGTCAAGGCGTTGGGCTGGGAGTTGCCGGACACGGTGCGGCCGATCGCATGGGCGCTGATCATCGGGGCGGTGTGGATGGTGATCGCCGAACAACTGGCGGCCAGGCGCGCCGCGCGGGACGGCGAACGCACGGCGATTTCCTGGACGACCGCGATCCTGGTCGGCGTGGCCCAGGTCGTGGCCGGCGTGTTCCCGGGGACCTCGCGCAGCGCTGCGACGATCTTCGTCGCCTTGCTGGCCGGCACCACCAGCCGGTCGGCGGCGACCGAGTTCGCCTTCCTGGTCGGCATCCCGACGATGTTCGCGGCGACCGGCTACGAACTGCTGTCGATGGCCCGCCACGGCGGCCTGCACGGCGAGGACTGGAGCGCGCTGGGCGTCGCCTTCGTGGCCTCCGCGATCACCGCCTTCGTCGCGGTGAAGTGGCTGCTACGCTACATCGAGACCCACCGCTTCACCGCCTTCGCGGTGTATCGCCTGCTCCTCGGCATCGCCCTGCTGCTGTGGGTGCCGAGCGGGGGATAAGCCGCACGGGTGGATGACGCGACGTCGCCTCGTCCCGTCCCTCCACGGAGCCTGTCCATGCGTATCTCGTCGCTCGCCCTGCTGTTGCCGATTGCCCTCGCCGCCTGCACCGGCACGATGTCGACCCCGGGACCTGCAGCACCCGCTGCGCCCGAGCCGCCGGCGCCACCCGCTGCGCCGGCAGCACCCGAAATCGCGGCCGAGTTGCCGCGCTTCCACTGGCGCCTGCAGGAGGCCACGACCGCGGACGGCACCCGCATCGAAGCCCTGTTCGCGCGCGCCGACAAGCCCGTGCAGCTCGACTTCGACAAGGGCCGGCTGGCGGTCTCGAACACCTGCAACCGCATGGGCGGCAGTTACGCCATAGCCGGCGGCACGCTCACCGTCGGGCGGATGGCTTCGACCATGATGGCCTGCGCCGACGCGAAGCTGATGGCGCTGGATGGCGAAGTCGGCAAGCGCCTGGAAGGCGCGTTATCGCTGGCCCTGGTCGCGGGCGAGACGCCGCAATTGACCTTGGGGAATACCGTGGGCGACCGCCTGGTGTTCGCCGGCACGCCCACCGCGGCCACGCGCTACGGAGGCCCCGGTGAGCGCATGTTCCTGGAGGTCGCGGCGCAGACCAAGCCTTGCAGCCATCCGCTGATCCCGGACATGCAGTGCCTGCAGGTCCGCGAACTCGCTTACGACGACCATGGCCTGAAGGTCGGTACCCCCGGCGCGTTCGGGAATTTCTACGACAGCATCGACGGCTACACCCACGAACCTGGCGTGCGCAACGTGCTGCGGGTGCAGCGCTACACCCGCAGGGACGTCCCGGCCGATGCGTCGAAATACGCCTATGTGCTGGACATGGTGGTGGAGTCGGACGCCAGCGCGACACCGTGACCGTCACCTCTTGAGGCTGTACGTCCCGTAGGTACTCGCCTCGGCCAGCACGTGGCCATGCATGGCGCGGAACACGTCGCCGGCGGTGAATGCCGCCGGCAGGTCCAGCGTGGCGACGTCCAGCGCGAACAGGCGGAAGAAGTAACGATGCACGCGCGCGTCGTGCGGCGGCGGGTACGGCCCGTCATAGCCGAAGTAGTCGCCACCCATCGCCGCATCGCCGGCGAACCAGCCGGTGTAGTCGTTGAGGCCGCGACGGCCGCCCTCATCGCTGCCGGCCGGCTTGCCGCGCGGGGTGATGCCATCGCTGCAGCTGCCTGCGGCGATCTCGTTCCTGTCGGCGGGAATGTCGATGACGGTCCAATGAACGAAATCGCCGCGCGGGTGCGCGACCGGGATGTCGATGCTCGCGTTGGCGACCAATGCGCCATCGGTGGGCGCGTCGGTATCGATGCACAGCAGGGCGAACGATTGCGTGCCGTCCGGTACCTCGCGCCATGCGAGGTGCGGATTGCGGTTGCCGCCGAAGCCGTTGGCGCCGTCGCGCGCGCCCATCGCGAATTCGGACGGGATCGGCTTGCCGTGTTCGAAGCTGTCGCTGTGGACTTTCATATGGGTTCTCCGGCGGGCGGAGTTTTGATTCTATGACGCGTCATGAAGAAGGCGGAAAAGCGGAAAAGGGGCCAGAGTAAAGTTTTGCGGGAAGGCCTGTTCGGCATGCCATTCCACTACACCGCAAAATTTACTCTGGCCCCTTTTCCGCTGGCCCCTTTTCCACCAGCTGCAGCGAGCAACTCAGAGCACGACCGACAAGCGCTCCGCCACCCAATCCTCGGCGTAGCCGCGCAGACTGGCGCCACGCAGGAAGGCACAGTGGCCGCCATGCGCGGCGATCTCCACCGTCGCGTCCGCGGGCAGCTGCCAGTCGTGGAAATCCTCGACCGGGATCACCGGATCGTCGGCCGAGGTCAGGATGTCGGCCGGCACCTGCAATCCGCGCATGCGGTCCCGGCTGATCCGGTAGCCATCGAAATACGCATCGACGTCGGCGAACCCGGTGTGCCGCGCCACCAGCCACGCAGTCAGTTCGCGCAGGCGACGGCTGCGCAGCTGCGCTTCGGCGATCGCATGGCGCTCCGGGAACAGCTCGCGCTTGCGGCGCAACGAGCGCGTCCACTTCTTCAGGAAGTAGCGCTCGTAGACCGGCAGGCCGCGCTCCATGGCGATGGTCGTGCGTTCGGGATCCAACGCCGGGCAGACCGCCGCGACGCGTGCCAGCTGCAAGCCCATGCGCGGCGCATGCAGGGCAACGCGCAAGGCGAAATTGCCGCCCAGCGAATAGCCGGCGACGACCATCGGTTGCCCCGGCCGCTGCCAGCGCCGGGACACCGCCAGCGCGGCCTGCAGCACTTCGTCCAGGCGGTTGGAATGGAACAGGCCCTCGTTGAGGTGGTGGGTATCGCCGTGGTCGCGGAAATTCAGCCGGAACACGTCGAACCCGCGCTCGAGCAGGCGCGCGCAGGTCAGCCGCATGTAGCCCGATTCCGCGCTGCCCTCCCAGCCATGCAGCAGCAGCGCGAGGCCGCGCGGCGCGCGCGCCGGCAGGGTGCTGTACACGCCGTGCAAGCGGATGCCG
>DAOOCX010000046.1:4823-10402 GCA_035408605.1 Thermomonas sp.
CGGGTTCGCCGAGCAAGCGGAAGAAGTTGGCCATGAAGCTCTCGCCGCGGGCGAACGCAACGATCGGCTGCGCCTCGCAACCCTCGCCGTAGCAGAGCGCCACCGGCTGCACCGGTGCATCCGCCTCGACCGCGGCGGCGAAGATGCGCGCGTGGAAGGCACCCAGTTCGCGGCCGTCGCGGGTACCGCCTTCCGGGAACGCGGCCACCGCGCGGCCGCTGCGCAGGCGCGCGCTCATCTCGGCCATCACGTCACCGAGCGAATTGGCGTTGCCGCGCTGCAGGTAGATGGTCTCCGCATGCGAGGTGATCCAGCCGACCACCGGCCAGCCTCGGATCTCGGACTTGGCGATGAACCCCATCATGTGCTGCGAATGCAGGGCGACGATGTCGACCCAGCTGATGTGGTTGGCCACGAACAGGGTCCCCCCGGGCAGCGGCGTGCCCATCCCCTGCACGCGCATCCCGAACACCCGGAGCAGCATGCGCGCCCACAGGCGGATCGCCGCGTGGCCGATCGGGCGGCGGCCGTCGTCGCCGATCGCGATCAGCACCAGCAGCACCGGCAGGTGCACGAACACATGCCAGAGCAGGAATGGCAGGCGATAGGCGTAGCGCAGGGCGCGCAGGAAAAACTCGACGGCGGGGGACGTCGCGGGCATGGGCCGGAACCTTAGCGGGCAAAGGCTGGAGCAGTCAGCCTAGACAGGCCTCACGCCTGGCCGCTGGCGGGCGGCTTCGGCAACACGGCCAAGGTGATCCGGCTGATGCAGACCGGCTTGCCGGCCGCGTCTTCGATGCGGATTTCCCACACCTGGGTGCTGCGGCCGACATGCAGCGGCCGCGCGGTGCCGGTGACGAGGCCGCTGCGCACCGCACGCAGGTGGTTCGCGTTGATCTCCAACCCGACCACCGCGTCGCCGCGGGCGGCCAGCATGCCGGCGCTGCTGCCCAGGGTCTCGGCCAGCGCCACCGAGGCGCCGCCGTGCAACAGCCCGTACGGCTGATGGGTGCGGGCATCCACCGGCATGGTCCCGCGCAGGAACCCGTCACCCAGCTCGGTGAAGCGGATCCCGAGCGCCTCCATCAGGGTGCCGGTGGAACGCGCGTTCAGCGCGTCGAGGCTGGCATCCTCTGGCCAGCTGAATGCCGAGATGGCCAAGCGCGGCTCAGCCGAACTTGAAACCACCGGGGCGCCAGCTGCGCGTATACGACTTGCTGCCGCCCGGCGCACCGTAACCGCCGGAGCCGCCGTAGCCGCTGCTGCGGCCGTAGCCGCCGCCGATGTCGCGTTCGCGGCGCTGGTGCATGCGCTCGATCAGTTCGTCGCGACGGCCGTCCAGCCAGTCGGTGCGGCCCAGCGTGGCCGGCTCCACGCCACGGCGACTGGCTTCGTTCGCGCGGTAGTCGCAGAAGTCGTCGTAGGCGTCCAGCTCGTGCTTCAGTTCGCGCATCGACAGTTCGATCATCACCGCGTCGTCGAGGAAGCCGAGCACCTCGACATGGTCCGGGATCACGTCATTCGGATCGCAGAAGTAGGTCAGCGCGGACAGCACGCGCTGCTTGTCGTCGTCGGGCAGCGCCCAGCCAGTGTCGCGCACCATCGCGATCATGTCGTCCAGGCGCAGCAGGCGCTCCTTGATGAAGTCCGGGATGTGCACCTTCTGCGCATCGGCCAGCAGGCCCACCGCGCAATCCACGATCTCCTGCTCGGACTTGCCCTCCGCCGCCTTGCGGGAGCGTTCCGCCGCTTCCTGGAAATGGGCGAGGTCGCGGTCATTGAGCTCGAAGTTCAGGGTGATCGACATGGCGGCATCCGGCGCGCGTAAAGAGACCGGCAGACTAGGGCCCGCGCCGCAGCGCGTCAATCGCAGGCGCCCCCGTCAAGAGGCCGGTCTTACGCCCGCGAACGCGCGCCACGCTCACAAGATCGGCGACAAGCCCGAGCCGAACGCGGTGAACACGCGCACCCCCAGCCATTTCAGGCCGATGTCCACTTCCGGCGAGTTGCCGACCGGGGTGTGGCAGGCGCGGAAGCGGGGGTCGAACGGCGACGGTGGCGTGGGGCACTCCGGGCCGGGGACGAATTCGTAGCTGGTCGCGTACTTGATCGGCCACAGGTCGAAGATCGGCAGGCGCTCGGAAATCCGCGCCAGGGTGTACTCGACCCCCGGGAGGATCGGCGACGAATCCCGGCGGCCGATCGTCCACGCGTTGCCCGGCGCCATGTCGCGCTGGATGCTTGCCGCCAGTCGCGCGGCGAAGGCGGGATCCTCGATCACCACCGCGCTCTCGGTGTTGTAGGTGTCACCGCGCGGATCGAAGTTGTGGGTACCGACCACGCCGACACGGCCGTCCACCACCATCGACTTGGCATGCAGGCCCATGCGCATGCCGGCCTGCTTCAACCGCACCGGCATGCCGCCCGATCCGATCGAGCGGAAGCGCCCGGCCTCGCTGTCCGGATCCTTGCGCAGGCCGCGCTTCGCCAGCAGGCGCTCGCGCAGGGTTGGCCTCGCCCCGGCCGACGCCGGCAAGGCCGGTGATGCCGCGGTGTCCGTGAAGCCGGGGAGGTCCGCGCCAAGTGCCCCCGGTTCGAACGGGGCATCCGCGGGGAACGGCTTGAACTCGTGGATCTCGAAGCCGAAGTCGCGCAGGTAGCGGCGCTTGTACTTGTGCGAGATCGCATAGGCGATGAAGGCGTCGGTCGAGGCCAGGCTGTTCGTGGAGATGCGCACGCGCGGCGGATCGTCCTGCCGGCGCAACTCGCGGAACAGGTGCTGGGCAGGCTTGGACAGCACCAGGTAGGGCGTCTGCAGCAGCACCTCGTCGTGGGCCCCGGCGATCAGCGTGCGCAAGCCGCTGCTGGCGGCCTCGGCAGCGGCGTCGGCCTCCGCGGGGCGACCCTGCCAGTGCTTGACCGGCAGGTCGGCGATGAACTGCACGCCCTGCACCGGCATTGCCCGGTCGACGAAACGCGCGCGAATCGCAGCGTCGTCATCGACCATCGCCAGTAGCGCGCGCACGCGCTCCGGCTTGCGGTACGGCGCATGCGGTGGCGGCGGCGCGCCCTGCTTCTGCAGCAGGCGGGCGACGTCGCCCAGCTGCTCGGCCGGCACGCTGCGCGGGGACGACCAGAACGCCTCGAAATTCGTGGCCATCTCGCCGGCCACCGGGCCTGCGACCAGCAAGTCGCGGTCGCGGAAGTTGTAGCCGGCCCCCCAGTCGTAATAGTCGTCCTGGTAGTTGCGCCCGCCGGTGATACCGACCTCGCCGTCGACCAGCAACAGCTTGTTGTGCATGCGGCTGTTGAGCTGGCGCCAGCAGCAGGCCGCAGCCACCGCGTACATCGGCAGCGCCAGGCGCGCGCGGTCGAGCACCGGGTTGTAGAGGCGCAACTCGAAATTGGCGTGCATCGACGCCAGCCCGGCCAGGGTGTCCACCTGGCGCAGCGCCGCCAGCTGGTCGACCAGCACCCGCACCTTCACGCCCCGGAACGCGGCGGCCTGCAGTTCGTCCAGCACCAGTTGGGCGGAGTCGTCCTCGTCGAAGATATAGGTCTGCAGGTCGATGCTGCGTTGCGCGCTGCGGATCAGGTGGATGCGCACCAGCAGCGCATCCGGCGCGTCGTCCAGGATCAGGGCGACATGGCGCGGGGCGGCCGGGGTGGACGCGGCGAGCGCCTGCCGGCCGAGCGCGCGCAGCGGCGACGCCAGCGCGCAGGCATCCGCCCGCGTGCAATCGACCTGGCTGCTGCGGGCGGCGCGGGCGATGCCGGCGGCTTCGTCGCGCTGCTCGACGGAGAGGGTGGCGCAGCCGGCCAGCAACAGCGCACACGCGCCCGCCAGCACCCGCCTGAAAAGGGGCCAGAGTGAAGTTTTGCGGCGAGCCTTGCGGGTGTTGCCGATGTCGGGCAGCGCAGAATTCACTCTGGCCCCTTTTCAGGTCATGGCCACCAGAACTGGGTCAGGGTGGCGATGCCGGGTTCGATGTTCACGTCCATCGGCAGCCGCAACACCGCGATCCCCCCCGGCGGCATGCCGCGGTAGTCGCCGGTCTGGCCGCTGTGCACCAGCGCCGCCAGTTGCTCCAGGCCGGGGTTGTGGCCCACCAGCAGCAAGCGTTCGGCGTCGCGGTTGGCATCGGCCAGTGCCACCAGGGTGCCCGGGCTGGCGTCGTAGATGGACGCGTCCTCATGCACTTCGGCACCGCCGATGTCGCCCAGCGCAGCCAGGGTGTCGCGGGTGCGCGTGGCGGTGGAGCACAGCACGCGGTCGGGTCGCAGCCCGTGTTCGCGCAGCCAGTCGCCGGCGGCGCGCGCCTCCGCCAGGCCGGTCGCGGACAGCGGGCGGGCGATGTCGTCCTGGCCCGCGGTGGCGGATTCGGCATGGGCATGGCGGAGCAGGATCAGTTCACGCATGGACACTCCTTGGTCGCCCTCGCGGGCTCAGTCTTTCTTCAGCCAGTGCAGCAGCGGTTGCCAGTCGGCCTGGTGGTCGCGGACCTGCGCCGAGTGGTAGTCGAACAGGCTCTTGCCCAGCCCGGTCAGCACCACGTAGGCCTGGCTGTCGCGCAGTTGCGCGACCAGCGGGAACGGCCAGCTGCGCAACACGTCCATCGCCTGCTGCGAGGCATTGGTATTCGGTTTGAGGCGGTTGCCCACCAGTCCCACCCGCAACTTGCCCTTGCGCACGCGCGGGTGCCGGCCCAGCGATTCCAGGAAGCGCACGCTGGCCTCGATGTCGAGCGCCGAGGGCTGCACTGGCACGATCACCGCATCGGCGGTCTCCAGCACCTCGTCCAGGTCGTCGGCCATCGCGCCGGCCGGCGCGTCGACGATCAGCCGCTGGGCATCGTCCGGGACGCGCTTGCGCCAGGCCTTGCGGGTGCCGTCGAGCGGCAGCACCGCGCTGGCCAGGCCGGCGCGGCGCTCGCACCAGCGGGTCGCCGAGCCCTGCGGGTCGGCATCCACCAGCACCGTGCGCAGGCCCGACAACGCGGCATTCGCCGCCAGCTGGGTGGCGATCGTGGTCTTGCCGACGCCACCCTTCGAACAGGCCACCAGCCATGTCTTCATCGCGCTGCTCCGTTGCGGGACGGCCCCAGCGTACACGCGGCGGATGGCCCCTGCATGCGATGTGTTCAGGCCGGATAGCGCTGCGCCACGTCCAGCCGCAGGCGCGCGGCGGCGGTATGCACGTCCACCGCCAGCGGCAGCACGCTGGCCCAGTCGCCACCGCGGCCGGCGCCTTCCAGCGCCGCCGCGGCCTCGGCAAGCTCCAGCGCACCGACCAGCCGCGCCGCGCCCTTCACCTTGTGCGCCTGGCGGGTCAGGCCGTGCAGGTCACCGGCGCCGCGCAGTTGCTCCAGCACCGCCAGGTCTTCGTCGGTACTGCCCAGGAAATCCTCCAGCAGCGCGCGGGCCTCGCCGACGTTGCCGCCGATGAGATCCTCCAGCACCGACACCTGCAGGGTCGGCGGATCTTCCAGCTGCGGCAGCCCGGCCTCGGTCGCGACTGCCTGCCGGTTGTTGGCGCTCTGGATACGCGCGCCCTGTTCGGCGCCGACCATCCCGCTGCC
>DAOOCX010000046.1:10502-15935 GCA_035408605.1 Thermomonas sp.
GGTTGTTGGCGCTCTGGATACGCGCGCCCTGTTCGGCGCCGACCATCCCGCTGCCGGCGGTATGCGGCAGCCAGCGCTGCAGGCAGGCACCCAGGGTGGCAATGCCGACCGGCTTGGCCAGGTAGTCGTCCATCCCCGCGGCCAGGCACCGCTCGGCCTCGCCTTTCAGCGCCGAGGCGGTGAGCGCCACGATCGGGGTCGGCGGCAACCCGCGCCGGGCCGCTTCCTCGCGGATCGCGCGGGCCAGCTGGTAACCGTCCATCCGCGGCATGTGCACGTCGCTCAGCAGCAGCGCGTAACGACCGCTGCGCCAGCGCTCCAGGCCTTCGACGCCGTCCTCCGCGGATTCCGACGCATAGCCGGCCAGCGCCAGCTGGCGCTGGATCACCTGGCGGTTGGTGGCATGGTCGTCGACCAGCAGCACCAGGCTGCGCTCGGCTTCGGCCTCGCTGACCGTGGGCAGGCGGCGCGGGGTGAAGCCGGCCACCGGCTTGCCCGGCAACAGCAGGTCGGGCAATTCGTCCGGCGGTGCGCGTTGCAGGGTGAGCGCCAGGCGCATGGTGGTGCCCGCCCCGGGGGTGGATTCCATGTCCACCCGGCCGCCCATCAGTTCGCCGATGCGCCGGCTGATCGCCAGGCCCAGGCCGGTACCGCCGAAACGCCGGGTGGTATCGACTTCCGCCTGCGAGAACGGCTGGAACAGCCGCGCCTGCGCCTGCTCGCTGATGCCGATGCCGGTGTCGGTCACCCGGATCACCAGTGCGTCGCTGCCCAGCGCGCCGTCGGCGGGATCATGCCGGCCCGGCTCCACCGCCACGGTGACGCCGCCGTGTTCGGTGAACTTGATCGCGTTGGACACGAAGTTGCCGACCACCTGGCGGATCCGCAGCGGATCCGCGTAGTGCGCCGGCGCGATCCGCGGGT
This sequence comes from Thermomonas sp., assembly GCA_035408605.1. GTDB lineage: Bacteria > Pseudomonadota > Gammaproteobacteria > Xanthomonadales > Xanthomonadaceae > Thermomonas. The sequence goes on from DAOOCX010000046.1 coordinate 11,427, forward strand.
CGACCTGGCAGGACAGCGCCAGGCCCTTGCTCGACGCCGACCCGGCATAGTTGGCCACCACGCTGCGCAACAGGTCCGGCAGCGAGGTCGGCACCGGCTCGATCTCCATCCGCCCGGCCTCGATCTTCGAGAAGTCGAGGATGTCGCCGATGATCCGCAGCAACGCCTCGGCCGAGGCCTGGATCACGTTGAGCGAGCGCCGCTGCTCGATGTCGAGGTCGGTGTGCGAAAGCACCTCGATCATCCCGGTGACGCCGATCATCGGCGTGCGGATCTCGTGGCTCATCGCCGCCAGGAAGGCGCTCTTGGCGTGGTTGGCGTCGCGCGCGCGGGTCTCGCTGTCGCGCAGCGCGCGTTCCAGCCGCTTCAGCACGGTCAGGTCGGTCGCCACCGCCAGCAGGCCGACCATCGCGCCGGTGTCGTCGCGCATCGCCGACAGCGCCAGCAGCACCGGCAGGGTGCGCCCGCGCTGGTGGCGCAGCACGAATTCGCGCGGCGGCTCGCGATGCTGGGCGAGCGCGCGCAACGCGGTCCAGTCTGGCGCGATGCGCTGCCCGTAGGCCTCGCTCAGCGAGCGCGCCAGCGACTGCAAGGCCTCCGGGTCGAGGATCGCGTCCATCGACTCGCGCCCGAGCAGCGAGCCCGGCGGCCAGCCCAGCAACTGCTCGCCGAAGGGATTCACCTGCGAGAACACGCCCTCCTCGTCGACCGCGAAGATCGCGGTCTGCGCCGCCTCCAGCAGCAGCCGCTGGAAATGCTCGCGGCGCTCCAGCGCCTCGCGCACGCGGTCGTTGCTGGCCAGCTGGTCGGTCAGCTGGGTCTCGATGCGGCGCACGTGGTTGCGCATGCGCAGGAAACTGTCCATCACCTCGCCCAGTTCGCCGCTGGGCGTGTAGTGGGGCTCCGCGGTGTAGTCGTGCTGGGCCATCCGTCGTGCCAGCCCGTGCAGGCTTTCCACGCCGCGATAGCCGTTGCGCAGGATCCGCCGGCCGAACAGCGCCACCAGCAGGAAGCACAGCAGCGACAACACAATGCGGATGCGCCCGACCCACTTGCTGCGGGTGAGTTCCGCCTGCACCAGCGCCTCGGCGCGCAGTTGCCCGTGCTCGCTGATGCGGTCGAGGCGTTCCACCAGCGGATCGACCGCGGGATACAGCTCGCGGTCCGCGAACTGGCCGAGCGCGCGGATGTCTTTTGCCTGCAGGATGCGCTGCAGGGTTTCTGCGGCCTGGTCGGCGCGCACCCGCGCCTGCAAGGCCTGATCCAGCAACGCCTTGTCCTCGCCTTCCAGCGGCAGCGCCTGCAACGCGTGCCATTCCTGCGCGGCACTGTTCCTGGCCGCCGTCACCACCGCCACGCCTTCGTCCCAGTCGAGCAGGTGGTTGCGGGTGCGGAAGGTGGTGTCCACCACGTCCTGCGCGTAGGCATCGGTGAGGCGGCGGATGCGGCCCATGCCCGCCAGCACGTCGTCCTTCATCGCAGCCAGCGAGCGCTGGGTGTAGTGCTGGCCGATCTCGTCGATCGAAAGGACCAGCGCGCAGGTGATCAGGAACAGGCCGAACAGGCCCAGCAACTGGTGGCGAAGGCCGAAGCGCGACAGGTCAAACCGCATGCGGGAGATCCACGACGGCGGGCGGAGGCCTGCCGCACATGCTCAGTGCGCGGGCCGGCGCCAGCGCGCGATCGCGGCCTGCAGTTCGCTGCCCGGCACCGGGCGCCCGATCAGGTAGCCCTGGGCGATGTCGCAGCCGAGTTCGGCCAGCATCTGCCAGTCCTCCATGTCCTCCACGCCCTCGGCCACCGCGGTCAGGCCGAGCTTGCGGGCCAGGTCCAGGCTGGCTTCGACCACCGCGCGCTTGCGCGGCTGCGCATGCGCGCCGAACACGAAGCCCTGGTCGATCTTGAGTTCGGTGAACGGAATCTGCGAGAGCTGCGCCAGCGAAGAATAGCCGGTGCCGAAATCGTCGATCGACAGGCCGAAGCCCTTCAGGCGCAGACGCGCCAGCAGGCCCAGCCCGCGCGCGGCATCCGACATCACCGAGCTCTCGGTGATCTCCAGGATCACGTCTTCCGGCTCCACGCCGTAGCTCTCGACGATCTCCTGGTAGCGATCGGCCGCCGACGGATCCGCCAGCGAGGCCGCGGAGACGTTCACCGACAGCTTCAGCCGGTGGCCGTGCTGGTCCCAGCCCTGTTTCCAGCGGCACGCGGCATCCAGCATGCGGTCGGTCAGCTTGTTGGCCAGGCCTTCGCGCTCCAGCATCGGCACGAACAGGTTCGGCCGCACCAGGCTGCCGTCGGGGCGCTCCCAGCGCGCCAGCGCTTCGACGCCGATCACCTTGCCGTTGCCGAATTCCACCTGCGGCTGGAACCACGGCACGATCTCGCCGCGCTCCAGCGCGTCGGCCAGTGCCTGCAGGCTGAAGTCGGCCTCGCCGTCGTCCTGTTCTTCGCCGGCGTTGTCTTCGAAACGGTTGAGCGTGGCTTCCAGCTTGTCGCGGGTCAGCGGCTTCTCCACGCTGCCCAGCACGCGCAGGCCATAGGCACGGGCCATGGTCTGCACGGTATTGAGCAACGCCGGGTCGAGCGCACTGACCACCACCACCGCGCGCGCCAGCCGTTCCTGGGCGATGTGGCCGATGCACTCGATGCCGTCCATGCCCGGCATGTCCAGGTCCACCAGCACCACGTCCGGCGGCGTCGCCTGCTTGCGCAGCACCTCGAGCGCATGCAGGCCATCGGCACCCTCGAGCACGCGCTCGATGCCGAGCTCGGACAGCAGGCGCAGGGCGATCCGGCGCTGGAAGCCGTGATCCTCCACCACCATGACCTGCAGTTCCGATCCGCTCATGCCATCTCCCCGATGCAGGCGTCGAACGCCAAGCCTACCGCAGCCGCTGGCGGCTTGCGCGCGCAGCCGCCGTGCCGCCCGCGAATGACGCGCGGGTCAGGGCGTGGCCGGCACCAGGGTCGCGCGGTCGAGTACCCACATCGCCGGGCGAGTATCGCCGGTGAACCACAGGCACAGGTCGGTCGATGCCGGCGCATCGGGCAACGGCGCGCGCAGGGTCACGAAACCGTCGGCATCGGTGGTTTCCGGCAGCGGCACGGTGGCCAGCAACGGGCCGTCGCAGCCGGCATGCAGTTGCAGTTCGCCATGCGCGGTCTTTGCCGGCTTGAACGTGCGCGCCGGCTCGTCGTGGGCCAGCTGGAAGAAATACGGGATGCGCCCGGCCCGCACCTCGACCGCGCCGATCCCGGCCAGCGGCGCCTGCTTCCACGACCAGCACGGATTGAAGATGTCGACGTTGTAGATCGCCCGCGCGCCGTCGCGCGGGCCGTCGTCCTCCAGCCGCAGCATCAGCTGGCCGGTGCACATCGCCAGTTCCTCGTCGCTGCGACTCAGCAGCGATGCGGCACTGAGTTCGCGCGCGACCGGTGGTGCCAAGGCCACGCCATCGAAGAACGCACCCGCCTGCAGCGTCGCCGGCAACGCCAGCGAGAGCGGCTGCGCATACAGCGGCGAGCGCGCGGTCGGCGTGCTGCCATCGGTGGTGTAGCGGATTGCATAGCCCAGCGGCTGCGACAGCGTGACCGTGGCCTTGCCCCGCGCATCCGCCTGCGCGACGTCGACCAGCGGCTGGAACGGCGTCTTCGCATAGGCGATGCCGCGCGCGTCCCAGCGCGGCAGCAGCAGCGGCAGCCGCTGCAGGAAGCCGGCATAGTCCTTGCCCTCGCGCGACGACCACGCACTTTCCGCCAGCGCGGCGATGCGCGGGAACACCGCGTGCTGCACGCGGGCGAAGCTGCGCATGTGCTCGGTCCACACGTTCGCCTGCACGCCAAGGATGTGTTTCGCCTGGGTCGCATCCAGCACCGCCGGCACCGGCTCGAACGCATACACCGTTTCCAGCGTGACCTGGGTGGGACGCCCCGGTTCCTCGGTCGGCGACATCGTCTGCAGGTAGTCCAGGTACAGCTTGTCCCACGGCGCCATCACCACGTCGTGGCCACGCTTCGCCGCGGCGATGCCGCCCTCGGTGCCGCGCCACGACATCACCGCCGCCGATTCCGGCAAGTCGCCGTCCAGGATTTCGTCCCAGCCGATCAGGCGGCGGTCGTTGGCGGACAGGTAACGTTCCAGCCGCGCGACCATCCACGCCTGCAGGCCGGCCTCGTCCTTGACCCCGAGCTCGCGGATCCTCGCCTGCATCTTCGGCGAGGCCTTCCACTGGTCCTTGACGGCCTCGTCGCCGCCGATATGCACATAGCGGCCGGGGAACAGGTTCACCAGCTGGCCCATCACGTCCTCGAGGAACCGCATGGTGGCGTCATCAGCATTGAACAGGTTGACGTTGACGCCCCATTCGTTGGACACCGCGATCGGATTTCCTGACACGCCGAGCTGCGGATACGCGGAGATCGCCGCGGTGGCGTGACCGGGAATGTCGACCTCGGGCACCACGTCGATGTGCAGGGATGCCGCGTGCGCGACCACTTCGGGGATCT
>DAOOCX010000047.1:0-11880 GCA_035408605.1 Thermomonas sp.
CCGAGCTGGTCCTGGCGGAGGCGATCATGCTGTTGCGCGGGATCCCGCAGAAGTCGGCGCAGTGCCATCGCGGCGGCTGGAGCAAATCCGCCGCGGGGAGCCGCGAGGCGCGCGGCAAGACCCTGGGCATCGTCGGCTACGGCCACATCGGCACCCAGGTCGGCGTGCTCGCCGAAGGCCTGGGCATGCATGTGATCTTCCACGACATCGAGACCAAGCTCTCGCTGGGCAACGCGCGCGCCAGCCGCGACCTGGACGAGCTGCTGGCGGCGTCCGACGTGGTCACCTTGCACGTGCCGGAGACGCCCGCGACGCAGTGGATGATCGGTGCCGCGCAGTTGGCGAAGATGAAGCCCGGCGCGCACCTGATCAACGCGGCGCGCGGCACCGTGGTCGACATCGACGCGCTTGCGGCGGCCCTGCAATCCGGCCATATCGGCGGCGCAGCGGTCGATGTGTTCCCGGAGGAACCGAAGGGCAACGACGATCCGCTGGTCTCGCCGCTGCTCGGCATCGACAACGTGATCCTGACCCCGCACGTCGGCGGAAGCACGCTGGAAGCGCAGGACAACATCGGCATCGAGGTGGCGGCCAAGCTGGTCCGCTACAGCGACAACGGCAGCACCCTGAGTGCGGTGAACTTCCCGGAAGTCACCCTGCCCGAACATGCCGGCAGCCATCGCCTGCTGCACATCCACCGCAACGTGCCCGGCGTGCTGTCGCGGATCAACGAACTGTTCGGCCAGCGCGGCATCAACATCGACGGCCAGTTCCTGCGTACCGACGCCAACGTGGGTTACGTGGTGATCGATGTGGCCGCCGACGACGCGCAGGCCAGCGAGTTGCGCGCGGCGCTGTCGGCGATCCCGGGGACCTTGCGGACGCGCGTGCTGTATTGATCCGCTTGCTGTTGAAGTTGCAGTCCATCGTGGGAGCGGCTGTCGTTTAGCCACGCCGGGCTTCCGTGGGAGGGGCTTCGTCAGCGCGCCATCCACTTGCGCGCCATCCGCTGCACGGACGGGTCGGTGCCGGCTTCGGCCGCCAGCTCTGCGATCCGACGCCAGGCCAGGTCGTGGGACTCGTCGCTGACGGTGTAGGCCTCGTCCTCGCCGGCGTGGACGACGTAGCGCACGTCGTAGTGCCAGTGCGCGGCAACGCCCTTGTGCTCGGGGATCCAGTGGCGGTCCAGGTCGAAGATCGCGGGCTCGATGCGCAGGCCGCGCAGGCCGGACTCCTCTTCCGCCTCCCTCAGGGCGGCGATGCGCAGGTCACGCTCGCCATCGGCATGGCCGCCGAGTTGCAGCCACAGCCCCAGCTTGCGGTGGTGGGTCAGCAGGGTGCGCGCGCCGCTGCGATCGACCAGCCAGCAGGACGCGGTGAAGTGCCCGGCGAGGCGGTCGCGAACGAAGGGATTGGCGGCATCGCCCAGCAACTCCTTGAAGACATCGACGGTTGTGCCTTCCTCCGGCCACCTTGCCGCGTATTCAGCCAGCGCGGATGCAAGGACAAGATCATCGAATTCGGCCATGTTGCGTCGCAGGAGCCCGTGGGAGCGGGCGATTATCGCCGCAGGATGACCCGCGGCGCTTGTGCGCGGCGCATGTGACCGTTTAAGGTCGCGGGCTTGCGGCCTGCCCTCGGCAGGTTCGTCTCATGAACTAGAACCCGGGGGATCACCTGATGCTGTTCCAGCGAATCAAGCCGCTCGACAAGATTCTTGAAACTGCCCAGAAGAACGCGCTTGTCCGCCAATTGGGGGCGCTGCAACTGACCTTGCTGGGGGTCGGCGCCATCATCGGCACCGGCATCTTCGTGCTCACCGCGGCTGCAGCGCAGAAAGCCGGCCCCGGCATGATGTGGAGCTTCGTGATCGCGGGCTTGGTCTGCGCGGTAGCGGCACTGTGCTATTCCGAAATCGCTTCCATGGTGCCGGTATCCGGCTCCGCCTACACATACACCTATGCTGTGATGGGCGAGATCTTGGCGTGGATGGTGGGCTGGGCGCTCATCCTTGAATACGCCGTCGCTGCGTCCGCGGTGTCGGTCGGCTGGTCCGGCTATTTCATGGGACTGGTAAAAAGCGCAACCGGCTTCGAGTTGCCTGCATTGCTGTCAGCAGGGCCAGCCTGGTCGTTCGCAGGTGGCATCCCCAGCGTCGACTTCAGCCATGGCGTCTTCAACCTGCCGGCCGTGGTGATCGCGCTCGCCGTGACCTGGTTGCTGATGATCGGCACCACCGAAAGCGCGCGAGTCAATGCCATCCTGGTGGCAATCAAGATCCTCGCGCTGTCAGCCTTCGTCGCACTGACTGTTCCGGTGATCAACGGGGCGCACTTTGAACCGCTCGCCCCCAACGGATGGTTCGGCAACGACGGGGGATCCGGACTCGGGATCGTGGGCGCGGCCGCGTCGATCTTCTTCGCGTACGTGGGCTTTGATGCCGTGTCCACCGCCGCTGAAGAAACCAAGAATCCTCAGCGCAACGTCCCGATCGGACTGATTGGCAGTCTCGCGCTCTGCACCGTCTTCTACCTGTTGGTCGCCGCCGGTGCGGTCGGTGCGATCGGCGCGCAACCCACGGCGCTTGGCGTCCAGCCGGGCTCGCCGGAATTCGTCGCCCAGTGCCAGGCGCTGCTGGCCCAAGGCCAGGAACCTCTGGTCTGCTCCAATGAAGCGCTTGCGCATGTCCTGCGCGTGATTGGCCATGAGCGTGCCGGCGACATGGTCGGCCTGGCCGCCAACTTGGCGTTGCCGTCCGTGATCCTCATGATGCTGTACGGTCAGACCCGCATCTTCTTCGTGATGGCGCGTGATGGGCTGCTGCCACAGAGCCTGGCCCAAGTGCACCCGAAGTGGAAGACACCCTACAAGGTCACCCTGATCACCGGCATCTTCGTCGCGATCGCGGCGGCCCTGTTCCCGGTCGGCCAGCTCGCCGACATCTCGAACTCCGGCACCCTCTTCGCGTTCTTCATGGTCGCGATCGCGGTTCTCATTCTCCGCGTCAAGGACCCGACCAGGCATCGTCCGTTCCGCACGCCCTTCGTCTGGGTGGTCGCGCCCTTGGCGATCTTCGGTACCCTGTTCCTGTTCTTCAACCTGCCGTTCGAAGCGAAGATCGTGCTGCCGATCTGGGGCGGCATCGGCCTCCTGTTCTACTTCATGTACGGCTATCGCAAGAGCCACCTCGCCCGTGGCAACCTGGAAGTGCATGAAACGGACAGCGACATCCCGCCGCCGCCGGTTCCGCCGATCCAGTAACGAGCCTTCTCGACAACTGACGAAAACCCGGCTCCGGCCGGGTTTTTGCTTGCCCGCGATTCGACGATGCGTGGACACCGATTCGCTACACTTCCGCGCATGCAAACCCTTCCCTACGACGCCCAGCACCTGCGCCACCTGGCCGGCGAGATCATCACCAACGTGCGTGAGCTCGCGCATGCCGGCTGGACGCCCGCGACCAGCAGCAATTTCTCGCGTCGCCTGGATGATCGCCATGCCGCGATCACCGTTTCAGGCCGCGACAAGGGACGCCTGACCGAAGCCGACATCATGGTCGTGGACTTCGACGGCAATCCGGTCGGCAACGACAAGCGTCCGTCGGCGGAGACCCTGCTGCACACCCAGCTGTACCGGCGGTTCCCGGAAATCGGCTGCGTGCTGCACACGCACTCGCGGACGCAGACGGTGGCATCGCGCCTGTACGCGCCCGCCGGCCGCGTCCGCTTCGAGGGCTACGAGTTGCAGAAGGCGTTCTTCGGCAATACCACCCACGAAGGCGCGATGGACGTCCCGGTATTCCCGAACACCCAGGACATGCACCAACTCGCGGGCTGGGTCGAGACCGCGCTCGACGCGCAGCCGATGTGGGGCTACCTGATCGACGGCCATGGCCTGTACGCCTGGGGCCGCGACATGGCCGAGGCACGCCGCCACCTGGAAGCCTTCGAATTCCTGCTGGGCTGCGAACTGGAACTGAGGAAACTGCAATGAGCCGCCTGCGCATCTTCGACGACCATGCACCCGGCGCACCGCTGCTGGCCACGTCCGACCGCGCTGGGATGGGCGCCGAACTGGCGAAGATCGGCGTCCATTTGGAGCAGTGGGAACCGGCGCATGCCGTGCAGCCCGGCGACGCACCCGAGGCGATCATGGCGGCCTACCGGGCCGACATCGACCGCCTGGTCGAAGCCCACGGCTTCAGGTCGGTCGACGTGGTCAGCATCGCCCCGGACAACCCCAATCGGGAGGCGATGCGCGGCAAGTTCCTCGACGAGCACTTCCACAAGGAAGACGAAGTGCGTTTCTTCGTGGCGGGCTCCGGCCTGTTCACCCTGCACGTCGGCGGCAAGGTCTACGAGGTGCTGTGCGAGGCCGGCGACCTGATCGCGGTCCCGGACAGCATGACCCACTGGTTCGACATGGGCCCGGAGCCGAGCTTCGTCGCGATCCGCTTCTTCACCGAGCCGGATGGCTGGGTCGGCCACTTCACCGGCACCGACATCGCGCAGAAATTCCCGCGCTACGAAATCGGGCAGGCGATTTGAGCCAACCTCGCCCCAACCCCCCGCCGCGAGGCGGGCCAGGGAGAGAATCATGAAGACGACCATCCTCACCGACATCGAAGGCACGACCAGTTCGATTTCCTTCGTCCGCGACGTGCTGTTCCCGTATGCACGCGACGCCCTGCCGGATTTCGTGCGCGAACATGGCCACGACCCCAGGGTGCGCCACTGGCTGGACGTCGTCGCCGTGGAAAACGGCGGCCTGTGCCAGGACGCGATGATCGCCGAGACCCTGCAGGGCTGGATCGACCAGGACCGCAAGCACACTGCGCTGAAGGCGCTGCAGGGCCTGATCTGGGAAGCCGGCTATCGCGAGGGCGACTTCACCGCGCCGCTGTATCCCGACGTGGCCCCGGCCCTGCGTGCCTGGCACGCGGCCGGTCACGGGCTGGCGGTGTATTCCAGCGGTTCCGTGCCGGCGCAGAAGCTGCTGTTCTCGCATACCGACGCCGGCGACCTGGTGCCGCTGTTCCGCGACTTCTTCGATACCGAGATCGGCCACAAGCGCGATGCCGACAGTTACCGGCTGATCGCCGACCGGCTGGACCGCAGCCCGGGCGACATCCTGTTCCTGTCCGATGTCGTCGCCGAACTCGATGCCGCGCGCGAGGCGGGAATGCGCACCGTGCTGCTGGATCGCATCGAAGACTATCCGCAGCCGCGCATCACGGACGACGCAACGCACGGGCACGCGCGCGCCGAAGCCTTCAGCCAGGTCACGCCGTAAGCGTCACGGCCCGGCGTCGATCAAGCGATACGTGGTCTGCGCGCGGGTTTCACCGCGCCAGCGATCGAACGCGCGGACCTCGACCACGTGTTCGCCGGCCGCGAGTTTCGTCGGCAGCGCACCGCGCCAGAGATGGGTCGATGCCTCCGCTTCGGGCGAACGATCGAAGCCACGCAGCACGTCGCTGGCGTCGTCCAGCGCATTCTCGGCGAGCAGCGCGGGATCCGGCTGCAACACCTTCTTCATCGGCATCCACTCGCCGCCGTCCACGCGGAATTCGACGCGGGTGTCGTCCATGCCCATGTACACGTTGGCGAACACGCCCCAGGCCGGATAGGCCCCACGACGCAGGGCCTTGGGCGCATGCAGGCCGACCTGGCGGTCGTCCGGGTCGCGCGCGTTGTGCCAGGCCAGTGCGTAGTCGCCGCCCTGCTTCACCGTCAAGACCGCGTAGCCATTCGGGGTGCCGTCGGGCATCGTCGCGGCGGGAATGCCCTGCCGATCGGCGGCACCGGACCAGTAGGCACCGCAGGCGGTGCCGACGTTGTATTCGTGCAAGGGATTCGCGCCATGCCAGCCGGTGGCGGCGTCGTGGAACACGTGGCGCTGGGTGTGGCTGTGCGCGCTCAGCACCAGCACGTGCGGGAACGGCTTGAGCAGGGCGAACAGGCGCTCGCGGTCGGCATCGCGGAAGCTGTCCTTGCCGGCCTCGTCGAACAGGTGGATGTGCATCGCCAGCACCAGCAGGCGATCCTTCGCCAGCGTCGGCAGCCAGCGCTCGAGGAAGGCGAACTGGTCCTCGCGCAGGCCACCGATGTAGGCCGGCTTCCGGCCCGGCATGGCGATCACGTCGTCCAGCACCGCGAGGTTGGCCAGCGCCGTCTGCCGGGCGAAGGTGTCCGGCCCGATCGCGCGATGGAAAGCACCCAGCGAATCGGCGTCGCTGGTGGCGTCCGGATCGACGTCATGGTTGCCGGGCGCATGCAGCCACGGCACGCCGAGTTCGGCGGTGACCGCCTTGACGGACGGCAGCAGCGCTGGCTGGTCATCGACCAGGTCGCCCAGGGTGATGCCGAGCGATGCATCGTGGGTGCCGATGAGCGGTGCGACGATGTCGCGGCGGAAGTAGTCGACATCGCGCGCGGACTTCACCTGCGGATCGCCGAAGACCAGCACGCGCAGCGCATCACCATGGCCCGCGCGCGTCGTGCGTTGGTAGGCGATGCAACCCGGGCCGCTGCGGTCCGAACGCGGCAACGGCAGCGGCGCTTCGACCTGTACCGGCACGCAGGCAGGAGTGGAAACCTCGACGGGTGCGCCGAGGGCGAGCATGGTGGCCAGCAGGAGGGAGTGCATGCCGCATTATCGCCTGCCGCAAGGATCCGGCGGCTGGACTAGAATCGCCGCACGGGGACCGATCGAACGGGGGTCGTTTGCGCGCAACCACGGGCAGCAGGATGCAGGCATGGCTGTTGGCGGCAGTGATGATCCTGCTGGCCTCGGCCTGGCCGGCGGGTGCCGTGGAACCGCTGCGGCTGGCCGGAGAGCGCGCGATCCCGCTCAACCAGGTGATCGCCTACCGGCATGACGTGCACGCCAGCGATGGTGCCACCGAGGCCTTTGCCCATGCCCGTGCCGGGCGGTTCTCGCCGCTGCCCGGCGGCAGCCCGAACTTCGGGTTCCAGGCCGGTGCGTACTGGTTCTACCTGCCGCTGGTGAACACGCAGCGGGACGAACCGCGCTGGCTGCTGGTGCAGCAGTACGCCCTGAGCGACCAGCTCGACCTGTACCTGCGCTACCCCGACGGGCGCGTCGAGCACCACGCCAGCGGCGACCACGTGCCGTTCAACAGTCGCTACATCCGCTATCGCCATCCCAACTTCCGCCTGGACCTGCCGCATGGCCAGCAGGTGGAACTGCTGGTGCGCGTGCAGAGCCAGAGTTCGATGCAGGTGCCGCTGGTGCTGTACACGCCACGCGCCTTCGCCGAGGTCATGCGCGACGCGCAGTTCTCCACCGGCCTGTATTACGGGATCGTGCTCGCCCTGCTGTTCTACAACCTGGTGTTGTGGCTGATGCTGCGCGACTCCGGCTACTTCTGGTACCTGCTGCACACCGGTGCCTTCGGACTGGTGCTGTTCACCCTGAACGGCTACGGCTTCGAATATTTCTGGCCGAATTCGGCATGGCTTGCGGATGCCTCGGTGCCGCTGTCGATCTGCCTGGCGCTGGTCGGCATGCAGCTGTTCACCCGCAGCTTCCTGGAACTGCAGGAACGCTGGCCACGGGGCAACCTGGTCAGCCTGATGGTCACCGGCTTCTTCGTGGTGCTGGGCATCGCCTCGTTCTGGCTGCCCTACAGCACGGCGACGCCGCTGGCCTCGCGGGCCGTGCTGGCGGGCGTGGTCTGGATCATGGTCGCGACGGTGGTGATGCTGCGCCGCGGGTACAAGCCGGCGCGCCTGCTGCTGCTGGCGTGGTCGCTGTTCCTGGCCGGCACCACCGCGTTCACCCTGCTTGCCTTCGGCCTGGTACCGCCGAATTTCTGGACGCTCAATGGCGTGCAGATCGGCTCGGCGCTGGAGATGTTGTTGCTCTCGCTCGCCCTGGGATCGCGCTATGCCGGCCTGCGCATCGAGAACATCCGGATCGTGCAGGAAAACAACGAGCGACTGGAACGCAGCGTCATCGACCGCACGCGTCAGCTGCGCACGGCGATGGCGCAACTCGGCGAGGCCAACGTGCAGTTGCGCGAATACAGCCAGCGCGACCCGCTGACCGGCGTCTACAACCGCCGGCACTTCCGCGAGGCGCTGTCGCAGGCGCTGGAGCTGCGCCAGGCCAGCGACCAGCCGGTCGCCCTGCTGCTGCTCGACCTGGACCATTTCAAGAAGATCAACGACACCCATGGCCACCTGGTCGGCGACGACTGCCTGAACGTGGCGGCGCGCTGCATCGAGGACGTCGTGGTGCCGCGCGGCGGGATCGTGGCCCGCTTCGGCGGCGAGGAATTCGTCGCGGTGCTGCCCGGACTGGATGCGCAGCAGGCGCTGCAGCTCGCCGAGGCGGTGCGCCTGCGCATCCACCAGACGCCGGTCGACAGCGACGGCCGCAGCATCCACCTCAGCGCCAGCATCGGCGTGCATACCGCGACCGGGGAACGGGCGACGCCTGAAGATGTGATCCGACTCGCCGACGAAGCCCTGTACCGGGCCAAGGACGACGGCCGCAACTGCGTGCGGCATTCGGTCAGCCTGGTCTGACGCTCATTTGCAGCCAGCCGGTCCGTGGTGAGTCCGTTTGTCGTTGGTGATGCGCCCGTCGAACCATGAGCGGGCAAACGGGAGCATGCGTTGTGGTTCGAGAAGCGCACCACCAACGGATGCGCGGCCGACAAGCAAGCCTGGCCCTCAGCCGCGCCGCGATTCCAGCACGCGCTTCGCATCGGCCAGCGACAACCCGCGCGCGCGCAACAGCACGATCAGGTGGAACAGCAGGTCGGCGGCTTCGCCGAGCAACGCGTCGTCGTCCTGCACCACCCCAGCCAGCGCGGTCTCCACGCCCTCCTCGCCCACCTTCTGCGCGATGCGGCGCACACCGCCCTCGAACAGGCGCGTGGTGTAACTGCCTGCGGGACGATCGCGCTCGCGGGTGGCGACCAATCCATCGAGTGCCGCCAGCGTGTCCGCGGGCGCGTTCGGGAAACAACTGGCGCGTTGCAGGTGGCAGGTCGGGCCGTGCGGGCGCGCCTGCACCAGCAGGGTATCCGCGTCGCAGTCGGTTTCGATGTGGACGAGATCCAGCACGTCGCCGGAGGTTTCGCCCTTCATCCACAGGCGCTGCTTGCTGCGGCTGAAGAAGGTGACCTTGCCGCTGTCGAGCGTGGCCTGCAGTGCCTCGCGACCCATGTAGCCGAGCATCAGCACGCGCAGGGTGTCCGCTTCCTGCACGATCGCCGGCAACAATCCGCCCTGCTTGTCCCAGGCCAAGGCCTCGATGTCGAAGTCGAAGTCGATGGTTCGCGTCACAACCGCACCTCGATGCCCTGCACGCGCAGGGCCTGCTTGAGCGCGGGGATCGCCACCGCGCCGGAATGGAAGATGCTCGCCGCCAGCGCGGCATCGACATCGGCCTGCCGGAACACCTCGGTGAAATGCGCGGGCTCGCCGGCACCACCGGACGCGACCAGCGGCACCCCGCAACGGGCACGCACCGCGCGCAGCTGGTCGATGTCGTAGCCGCCGCGCACGCCGTCGCTGCCCATGCAATTGAGCACGAGTTCGCCGGCACCCAGCGCTTGCGCCTCGACCACCCAGTCCAGCGTGCGCTTGCCCGGCGCGCGCATCGCATCCGGATCGCCGGTGTGGCTGCGCACGCGCCATTCGCCGTCGGCGTCGAGTACCGAATCGATGCCGACCACCACGCATTGCACGCCGAAGGCTTCGGCCAGTTCGGAGATCAGCGCGGGGCGTTCAAGTGCCGGCGTGTTGACCGACACCTTGTCGGCACCGGCCAGCAGGATCGCGCGTGCGTCGTCCACGCGGCGGATGCCGCCGGCAACGCAAAAGGGGATGTCGATGACCCGCGCCACCCGCTCCACCCAGCCACGATCCACGCTGCGCCCCTGCGGGCTGGCGGTGATGTCGTAGAACACCAGCTCGTCGGCACCCTGGTCGCGGTAGCGCATCGCCAGTTCGACGATGTCGCCCATGTCGACGTGGTCGCGGAATTTCACGCCCTTGACCACGCGGCCCTCGCGCACGTCCAGGCAGGGAATGATCCGCCGGCTCAGCATTGCAGCGCCCCTGGCAGCGACAGCCGCCCTTCCAGCAAGGCCTTGCCGAGGACCGCACCGGCACAACCGGCCCCGCGTGCGGCGACCACGTCGGCCACGTCGCGCACGCCGCCGCTCGCTTGCAGTTGCAGGCCGGGATGCGCGGCACGGATCTCCCGATACAGCGCGATGTTCGGACCCGTCAGCATGCCGTCGCGGTCGATGTCGGTGCACAGCAGGTGGCGCAAGCCGCCATCGGCGTAACGCCGCAGCAAGTCGTCGAGGGTTTCCGCGGCGGTCTCGGTCCAGCCATGCACCGGCAGGCGCCAGATGCCGTCGGCATCGCGGCGCGTGTCGAGGGCGACGGTGATCCGCTCGCTGCCGAATTCGCCGAGCCACGCGAGGACGCTGGCGGAATCGCGAACCGCCAGCGACCCGATCACCACGCGCGACGCCCCGGCATCGAGGATCGCGGCCACGTCGTCACGCGTGCGCACGCCACCGCCGGTCTGCACCTGCAAGCTCGTGGTCGCGGCGATGCCGCGCAGCAGGGGCTGCAAGGTGTAGCCGCCGGCCTTGGCGGCATCCAGGTCGACCAGGTGCAGCCACGCCGCGCCGGCATCGGCGTACCGTTGCGCGAAGGCCAGCGGGTCCTCGCCATAGCGGGTTTCCTCGGCGAAATCGCCTTGCCGCAGGCGCACCACGCGGCCCTCGCGCACGTCGATGGCGGGATAGACGATGAAACTCATGCGCCGTTCCATTGCAGGAAGTTGGACAACAATTGCGCACCGACCGTGGCCGACCGCTCGGGGTGGAATTGCGCACCGGCCACGTTGCCACGCTGCACCATCGCCGCGAAGCGCTCGCCATGCGTGCAGGCGGCGACGCAATCCGCGGTGACCGGCGCAGCATAGCCATGCACGAAGTAGGTACTCGCGCCATCCGCAACGCCGTCGAGCAAGGCCGAGTCGCGCACGTGCTCCAGGCCGTTCCAGCCCATGTGCGGCACCCGCAAGCCAGGACCGCCGCGCAGCTTGCGCACGCGCCCCGGCAACAGGCCAAGGCATGCGACGTCGCCCTCGTCGGACGACTCAAAAAGGAGTTGCATGCCCAGGCAGATGCCCAGCAACGGCACCGTGGCCGCGCGCAACGGCTCGACCAGTCCGCGCTCGCGCAGCAGGGCCATCGCCGGCGCCGCTGCGCCAACCCCCGGCAGGATGATGCGCCCGGCATCGCACAGGCCATCGCCATCACGGACGATGCGCGCCTCAACGCCAAGTCGTTCCAGCGCGTAACGCACCGAGCCGAGGTTGGCACCGCCGGCATCGACCAGGGCCAGCGTGGTCACAGGGTGCCCTTGGTCGATGGCAATTCAGCGCCTTCGCGCTTGATCGCCTGGCGCAGCGCGCGCGCCAGCGCCTTGAAGGAGGCCTCGACCTTGTGGTGGTCGTTGTCACCCTGCACCTTCAGGTTGAGGTTCAGTCCCGATGCATCGCAGACCGAGCGGAAGAAGTGCGGGACCAGTTCGGTCGGCAGGTCGCCCACGCGCTCACGCTTGAACTCGCCCTCGAACACGAAATACGGCCGTCCGCTGAAATCCAGCGCGGCACTGGCGAGGGTTTCATCCATCGGCAGGGTGAAGCCGTAGCGCCCGATGCCGCGCTTGTCGCCCAGTGCTTCCTTCAGCGCCTGCCCGATCGCAAGCCCGGTGTCTTCGACCGTGTGGTGCTCGTCGATGTGCAGGTCGCCGTCGGTGCGGACGTCCAGCGCGAAGCCGCCGTGCTTGCCGATCTGTTCCAGCATGTGGTCGAAGA
>DAOOCX010000047.1:11980-15932 GCA_035408605.1 Thermomonas sp.
ACGTCCAGCGCGAAGCCGCCGTGCTTGCCGATCTGTTCCAGCATGTGGTCGAAGAACGGCAGGCCAGTGTGGACGCGCGGCTCGGCGACGCGATCCAGGTCGACCTCGACGCGGATCTTCGTTTCCTTGGTGTTGCGCTGGACCACCGCGCGGCGCGGCGCATCCGCGAGTTCGTGGGCGATGCCGGCCCAGTCCCACTCGCCGCCGAATTGCGCGGTCTTCAGCTGGAAGCCGCGGATCTTGAGGTTGTCCGCGAACTCGATGTCGGTGGGACGGTCGCCGACCATCCCGGAACGCGACCAGTCGATGCCGCGATCCTGCAGGTACCCCACCATCATGCCCAGGCCCGGCTTGCGGGTCGGCTTGTTGTCGTGCGGGAAACTCTCGTCGATCAGCACTTCGCGGAAACGGATGCCCTGGCTCTCGAACACCTGCATCATCAGGTCGTGCGGACCCTGGAAGCTTTCGCGCGGATAGGCTTCGGTGCCCAGTCCGTCCTGGTTGCTGACGATGACGAACTCATAGCCCGCATCGCGCAGTTTCAGCATCGCCGGGATCACGTCCCGGACGAAGCGCAGCTTCGGATAGGCGTCGATCTGGAAATCCTCCGGCTCCTCGATCAGGGTGCCGTCGCGATCGACGAACAGGATCGGCGTCCCGCTCATGCCGCCACCTCCACCGCATCCGCATCCAGCGCCGCCAGCACGCGCCGGCATTCGTCCGGCATGCCGACGGTGATGCGCAGCGCGTCGCCGAGTTGCGGCATCGCCCGCATGTCGCGCACCACCACGCCGGCCTCCAGCAATTGCGCGAACGCGGCATCGGCATCGATGAAACGGACCAGCAGGAAATTCCCCGACGAGGGATACACGCGCAGCACCTGCGGCAGCCGGCGCAGGCCGCCCGCCAGCCGTTCGCGCCACTCGCGGGTTTCCGCGACGCGCGCGGCGGTACTGGCCAGCGCCTGTGGCGCCATGGCCTTGAGCGCGGCCTCGGTCACCGGTTGCGGCATCGGATACGGCGCCTGGCAGCGACGCAAGGCCTCGATCAGTGCTGGCGCCCCCAGCACGCAACCCACGCGCGCCGCCGCCAGCGCATGCGCTTTCGACAGCGTGCGCAGCACGGCGATGTTCTCGTGCGCGGGGAACAGCGCCGTCGCCGAGGGCACGTCGGAATACTCGGCATACGCCTCGTCCACCACCACCAGCGCCTTGCCGCGTAGCCGCACCGCGAGCGACGCGATCTCGATCAGCGGCAAGGCTTCGCCGGACGGATTGCCCGGCGTGCACAGGAAGACGAGGCTCGCGCCGTTGGCCAGTGCGGCATCGCCGAGCGCCTGCAGGTCCACCCGCAGGCCCTGCTCGCCATCGACCAGCGGCACGTCGATGACGCGCGCGCCATGCAGGCGTGCGCAGACCGCATACATGCCGAAGACCGGCGGCGCGATCGCGATGGCGCCCTGCCCCGGCGCGCAGAACGCGCGGACCAGCAGGTCGATGGCCTCGTCGCTGCCACGACCGACCAGCAATTGCGCGGGCTCGACGTCGTACAGCGCGGCCAGCCGCGAGCGCAGGGCGCGTGGCTGCGGATCCGGATAGCGGCGCAGGGTGGCGTCGGCATCGGAAGGATTGGCCCAGGCCGATTCGTTGGCATTGAGCCAGACATTGCCATCGACCAGGTCGCTGCGTGCGGACTTGTAACCGCCGAAATCGCGCAGGTCCGCGCGCAGGAGCGCATTCACGGTCGCGTTCATGCCGCACGCTCCAGGCGCAGTTCGACCGCGCGCGCATGCGCCTGCAGGCCTTCCGCATGCGCCAGCGTCGCCGCGCAGGGGCCGGCAGCGGCAATGCCGGCGCGGCTGGCATCCTGCACGGTGATCGCCTTCTGGAAACTGGCCACCGACAACCCGCTCCACGCACGCGCGGCACCGCCGGTCGGCAGCACGTGGTTGCTGCCGCTGCAGTAGTCGCCCAGCGCTTCCGGCGTCCAGTCGCCCAGGAAAATGCTGCCGGCGTTTTGCACGCGATCCAGCCAGTCGCGCGGTTCACGCACGGCCAGGATCAGGTGCTCGGGTGCATATGCATCGCTGACCTCGATCGCCTGGGCGATGTCGCCCACCCGCACCAACCGCGACGCCGCCAGGGCCTGCGTGGCGATTGCGGCACGCGGTAGCCGGGCAAGCTGCAACTCGACTTCGACGGCCACGGCATCGAGCAACGCGTCGTTGTCGGAGACGAGCAGCACCTGCGAATCCGGGCCATGTTCGGCCTGCGACAACAGGTCGGACGCGACGAACGCGGGATCGGCGCCGGCATCGGCGATCACCAGGACTTCCGACGGACCGGCGGGCATGTCGATGGCGATCCCGCCCGGCCGCTGCAACGCCTGCCGCTTGGCTTCGTCGACCCAACTGTTGCCGGGCCCGAACAATTTGTCGCAACGGGGCATGCTGCCGGTACCGAGCGCCATGGCGGCGATCGCCTGCGCGCCACCCAGCTTGAAGACGCGTACGCCCGGCGCCTGTTGCGCCGCGAGCAGTACCGCGGGATCGGCGCTGCCGTCCTTGCGCGGGGGCGTGCACAGGATGATCTCGCGACAGCCAGCCAGCTGCGCCGGGATGGCCAGCATCAGCGCGGTCGATGGCAGTGGCGCGCTGCCTGCGGGCACATACAAACCGACTCGCGCGATCGGCCGCTGCACGCGTTGGCACAACAACCCCGGCGCGGTCTCGAGTTCGTACGGTGCGGCGACGCCGGCACGGTGGAACGCCTCGATGCGCGATGCCGCTTCGGCAATCGCCGATTGCACGTCGGCTGGCACCGCGGCACGCGCCGCGGCGAATTCATCGGTACCGACTTCGAAGTCTGCCAATGTCACACCGTCAAATTTCGCCGTGTAGTCGCGCAACGCATCATCGCCACGCGCGGCGACATCCTCGAAGATCGCCTCCACGCGGTCGCGTACCGCATCCGACACCGCCTGCACCGGGCGGCGCAGCACGGCTTCGCGCTCGCGCTCGTCCAGCGCGTTCCAGTCGATCCGCTTCATGCCAGCATCCGCTCCACCGGCAGCACCATCAGCCCGCGCGCACCCGCACGCTTGAGGTCTTCCAGGCGCTGCCAGGTCATCGCGCCGTGGCAGAGCGCCTGCAACGCGAGCGTGTCAGCGCCGTCGACCGCGCAGACCGTGGGCGGTTCGGCATCGGGCAGCAATTGCAGCAGTTGGTCCACGGCATCACGGGGGGCCTGGAACATCAGCAGCTTGCTGTCGCGGATGCGCAGCACGCCGTCCATGCGCCGCAGCAGCAGGTCGGCCAGTTCCGCGCGCACGTCGCCGAACGGTTGCGCCGGACCGGCCAGCACGGCTTCGCTGCGCATGATGTCGAGCACCGGCTTGAGCTGGTTGGCGGCCAGGGTGGCGCCGCTGGACACCAGGTCGCAGACCGCATCGGCCTGGCCAAGGCGCGGCGCGATTTCCACCGAGCCATTGAGTACCACCGCCTCGGCATCGACCCCCTGCGTGCGCAGCCACGCGCGCAACTGGTTCGGGTAGGTGGTCGCGATGCGCTTGCCCGCGAGTTGCTGCGGGCCCTGCCAGTCCCAATCGTCCGGCACCGCCAGCGACAGCTTGCACCCGCCGAAGCCGAGCGCGCGCCACTCGCGGAACACCTCGGGCTTGCCGGCTTCGGCGCGTTCGCCGGCCTGCTCCGCCAGCACGTTGCGGCCGACGATGCCGAGGTCGCAGACGCCATCCGCGATCAGGCCCGGGATGTCGTCGTCGCGAACCAGCAGCAGGTCGACCGGCAGCGATTCGCCGTAGCAGAACAGCTTGTCGCGGCTCTCGCGCCAGCTCAGCCCCGACGAGGCCAGCAGGGCGCGCGCCGGTTCGCTGAGGCGGCCGGATTTCTGGATGGCGATGCGCAGTCGGTCGCGCACCGCGCTGTTGGCGGTGG
>DAOOCX010000048.1:0-15857 GCA_035408605.1 Thermomonas sp.
ACTGCGCAGCACCCTGGGCCTGGATGCGGGCCGGGCGCGGCAGTTCACCGAAGACGCCGAATCCGTCGCCGCCGCGCCCATGGCCGGCCCGGTGCCGGCGCCGGGCGGCAGTGTCGAGCCTCCGCCCGTGCCCACGGCGGGCGTGGCTGGCGTGGGCGTGGGCGTGCGCACGCCCAACGTCAGCGAGCAGGAGCTCGACCAGACCATCCTCAACGCCGCCATCACCAACGGCGCGCTGGAACTGCTGCCGGAGACGCTGTCGACCATGGCGATCATCCCGCTGCAGATGCGGCTGGTCTACCGCATCGGCCAGGCCTACGGCTACGAACTCGACTCCGGGCACGTCAAGGATTTCCTCGCCACCGTGGGCGTGGGGTTGACCTCGCAGTACCTCGAACAGGCGGGCCGCAAGCTGCTGGGCGGGCTGCTCGGTCGCGTGGCTGGCGGGCTGGGGCGCGGTATCGTCCAGCGCGGCCTGCAGCTTCTTCAGCGATGCGTACAGCGCGGCGCGCTCCTGCGGATCCAGCACCTGCAGCAACTGCTCCTGGCTTGCGCGCGCCTGCGGCAGGATGCGGCGCGCCAGCGCGCGGCCGGCGGGGGTGATCGCCACCATCAGCCGGCGGCCGTGGGCCGGATCGGCTTCGACCGTGACCAGCGACTGTGCGCCGAGGGAGCGCAGCAGCCGCCCCGCGTACGCCTTGTCCATCGCCAGCGCGCGGCACAGCGTGGCCAGTTGCACGGAGCCTTCCGAATTCAGCCGTGCCAGCATGCGCCACTCGGCCACCGACAGGCCGTGCGCACGTGCGTAGGTGGCGCTGACCTGCTGCTGGATCGCCTGGGCGAGCCGCAGCAGCATGGTGCTGGGATAGTCCTCCAGCGGCAGGTCGGCAGCGAAGCGACCGTCGGCCTGCCAGGGGCAGGACTCGGCGGAGCGGGGCCGGCGGGACGGTGTGGACACGTCCACACTGTGATCCGGGCCGGGCGGCGACCGGAGAGAGTTTTCCCTGCGGTCCTAGGTATGCGTGGTGAGGTGGCGCCGATCAGCCCGGAGGCGAAGACCGGCGAGTGAGCACCACCGGCGCCCCACCCAGGCGACTGCGGGTGCGGGTATGCGCGACGCCTGCATCCATGGCCGTCACGTGCTCGGGCAGCCAGCGGCGCAGCTCGGCCGTCAGCCGCGCCACCAGATGGGCGGACTCGGTCGAGTCCGGACCGGCCGCGACGATGCCGCGCACCTCGTCCATCGACTTGAGCACGGCCGCGTGCTCGTCCAGGTGGCAGCTGGCGTTGCCGTCACGCATCTGCCGCAATTCCTGGTCCTCCAGCGCGAAGTGTTCGCTGGCGTGCGCCTGAAGCGCGTCGAGGCTGGCGAGCACGTCTGCGCCTTTGGCAGCGGCGAGGCGGTCGACGAGGTCGGCCAGCTTCGCGTGGTCAGCATCGAGTGTGGGATCTCCGAGAGCGGGTGCTTCTGTCATGGCTGGGCGGCGTCGAGCTGCAATTCAGGAATCGGGAGTAAGGCGGGAACGATAGCCGGCTTTTCTCAGCGCATGAAGAGCCCGCCGTTCATGTCCAGAGTCGCCCCGACGAAGAACCCGCCCTGGTCGGACGCCAGTAGCGCCACCGCGGCGGCGAACTCGGAGGCTTCTCCGAATCGGCCGATCGGCACCAGCTTCTCGATGCGCTCGATCTGTTCCTGCGACAGCCGCCCCTTGGCCGTGGAGATCGGGCCCGGCGCGATGGCGTTGACGGTGACGCCGGTGCCCGCGAGCTGCTGTGCGAAGTACTTCGACAGCATGGTCGCCCCCGCCTTGGCTGCCGCGTAGTGCGCCGACGCGACCGTGCCGCCGTTCTGCCCGGCCAGCGAAGTGATGTTGACGATGCGGCCCCAGCCGTTGGAGCGCATGTGATCGGCAAAGACCTGGCAGCTGAGGAAGACGCTGCGCATGTTGATTGCCACGATGTCGTCGAACTCCTCGGTCGTGATGTCCTGCACCGGCGTGCGCTTGGCGTAACCGGCATTGTTGACCACGATGTCGGTACGGCCCCAGGCGCTGGCGATGCGGTCCCGCGCATCCTCGAACGCCCGTTTGCTGCGCACGTCGAGTGTCAGGGCCATCGCAGAGACGCCGGAATCGTCCAGGCGATCCGCCAGCTGCCGCGCGGCTTGCCCGTCGATGTCGCTCACCGCGACGCGCGCGCCGGAGGCGTGGAACAGGCGGGCGATCTCCTCGCCCACGCCGCGGCCGGCGCCGGTGACCAGTGCCGTGCGGCCGTGGAAGTCGAAATTCACGGTGCTCTTGTTGCCGGTCGGCATGTCCATCTAGAGGTCCAGGGTAAGGGACGGGGTGCGTGCCCCGGAACAGCACACCATCACGGCGTCGTTCGCATCGCGTTCGTCCTGGGTGAGGAAGACGTCGCGGTGGTCCGGCACGCCATGGAGCACAGGCACGCGGCAGCTGCCGCAGACGCCTTCGGTGCAGGCGAAGCCCACGTCGACACCGGCGTTGAGCAACGCGTCCAGCATGGTCTCGCCGGCCTTGACCTCGAGGGTCTTGCCGCTGCGCTGGAGTTCCAGCCGGTAGCCGCCCTGGCATGCAGGCTGCGTGTCCGCCGAGAAATACTCGAAGTGCAGGCGCTTGCCCAGGTGGGCGCCATGCTCGCGGTACGCGGCCAGCATGCCGGCGGGCCCGCAACAGTAGGCATGCGCCTGCGGCGCCAGCGAGCCGAGCAGGCGCTGCAGGTCGAGCCGCGGCGTGCTCGGCTCATCGTCGATGGTCACATGTACCTGCGCGAATGCCGCCAGCTGGTCGAGGAAAGCTGCACGGGCCCGCGTGCGCACGGCGTAATGCAGCTCCCAGGAAGATCCCAGGCGTTGCAGTCTCGCGATCATCGACAGCATGGGCGTGATGCCGATGCCGCCGGCGACCAGCACAGTGTGAGCTGAGTTCTCCTCCAGCGGAAAGTTGTTGCGCGGTTCCGAGACTTCCACCAGCTGCCCGGCACGCCATTCCTCGTGGATGTGGCGCGAGCCGCCGCGGGTGGCGGGGTCCAGTTGCACGGCGATCTCGTAGGCGCCGTGCTCCCTGGGGTCGTTCAGCAGGGAATAGCTGCGGGTGAGGCCAGGACGCAGCGCCACGTCGACGTGGGCACCGGCGGTGAAGGGTGCCAGGTGCGCCCCGGGCAGTGGCTCCAGCCGGAAGCCCAGGATGTCCTGTGCCTCCCAGCGGACCGATCGAACCCTCGCCTTCATGCCCGCTCCTCGGGCTGCGCCGTCCAGCGCACCGCCTTTTCCAGTTGCGCCTGGTAAGCCTGTTCCAGCGGCGCGTCGGGGGCGAACAGGAAGGAGCCGGCGCGTGCGCCCATGAAGGTGTCCGGGTCGCTGGCGCCCGGCGGCAGTTCGCCGCTGTCGCGATAAGCACGGGCCGCGAGCAGCAGGCGACGGCGGGTGCGGGCGATCATCTGGTCGGTCGGCGCGAGATGTTCCCAGTCATGGTCCGTGATGGGCCCCATGCTCTCGGTCACCGCCTGGTCCTGGATGGTGATGTTGCCGATGCCGGTGTATTGCGTCCCGTCGCGCTGCGACTGGCGATCCAGGCCCCAGTCGTTGTGCGCCCGGTCACGGCAGCGCCAGCGGCCATGCCAGTCGTTGGTGTTCGGCTCGTACTCGAACTTCTCGTACAGCGGCTGCCCGTTCCTGCGCTTGGACACGTAGGCAGGGTTACCTTCGTCGACCCCGCCCGAGATGTCGAACAGCATGCTGTGGTGGTCGTCCATCGGCACCCAGGCGCGCGCGATGGCGCGGCTGGAGAAGCGTGCGTTGGGCGTCTGGGTCCAGAACGGGTACATGAAGTGGGCGACGCGCCAGGACATCTGGCCGTCGTCGTTCGTGCGGAATCCCCCGTACATCGTGCCCCAGTCGGTGTTGCGCACCTCATACTCGGGAGCGCGGTTGATGACGGTGGGGCGCATCGGATGGTCGTCGTCGAGGTCCTCGGGCTTGAGCATCCCCACGTGCAGGAAACCCACGTGAGAGGTGTCGATGTCGCCCTCCAGCGCCTGCAGCCAGTTGCACTCCCGCTGCAGGCACCAGATCTCGTTGCCGGGGATCAGGTTGGCCTCGATGTTGGGCAAGGGCGGGGGCGATTCCTGCTGCCGGCCCATGTACACCCACACCAGGCCGTTGCGTTCGGTCGTGCGATAGGCCTTGGCATGCACCTTGTCCTTGAATTCCTGGCGCGCCGGCACGTTGGGCATGTCCACGCAGTTCCCTCGCACGTCGAACTTCCAGCCGTGGTAGACGCAGCGGATGCCGCTTTCCTCGTTGCGGCCCAGGTAGAGCGAGGCGCAGCGATGCGGGCAGCGGTGGTCGAAGATGCCGACGCATCCCTGCGAGTCGCGAAAGGCGACGAGCTTCTCGCCCAGCAGCATCAGCCGCATGGGATCGCCGTCCGCCTGCAACTCGGAGGAGAGCGCCGCGGGTATCCAGTACTGCCGCATGAACTCTCCCATGACGGTTCCGGGACCCACCCGCGTCAGGTCGGTGCTGTCTTGCGCTTTCATGAATGCCCTTGCCGCGGTGCATGCCGCGATGGATGGTGAGGGGCCCGGAGACTTCCGGGCCAGTGCACTGATCGTAGGAGCAGACGCGGCGCCGCGTGATTCGAAGCGCGCCGGCGACATTCAATAACCGGAAGGATCGGCATACCGGCTTACTTTCCGCAGGTCGCCAGACGCATTTGCGCGTAATTTCCCGGTCGCGGGAAGGTCAAGGTTGGCGCGGTACTTCCAAGTCGATGAGACGCTCGGTCTGCTCCTCCCACTCACGCATAAGCTGCTTGGCACGGCGGTGGTTGTCGATCGCGTGTTGTAGAAGCTCGGCCTGCGCTGGCGTGACCATGCGATGCACGAGCTTGCCGCCGATCATGTGCCCCCATTCGTAGTACGGGCCATGACGGGCCTGCGGATCCTGGGCGCAACGGCACCCGGGCTTGCCGCACACCTTCATGCGCATGTGCAACGTGCCCGAGCACAGGTACTCGATGTCGGCCAGGGCCGCCCGGACGCCGCCGATCTTGTCTCGGACCTGCTTGATGTTTTGTGCGAGTGAACGCGGCATGAGTGCTTGACTTTTGCGATTCTGTCGTTAATAGTAGCGCCAGAATGCCAAGCTCGCAAGCCCCGACTTCCACCAAGGAGGCGGCAGGCTTCACTCTTCACACCGAGCGCCTGGGCCCGCTGCCCCTGATCAACCACTTCATCGAGCGCATCGGCCTGCACGACACCCTGTCGCGCCACATCCCCTCGGACGCTCGCTGCAGCATCACCCATGCCAGCGCGCTGGGCGTGCTGCTGCGATCGATCATCGTGGAGCGCGAACCGATCTACCGCCAGCACGAGACCGTGCACGGCTTCGCCGATGGCATGTTCGGCATCAGTGCCCAGGAGATGGAGCACCTGAGCGACGACCGCCTCGGGCGCGCCTTGGACCGGCTGTTCGATGCCGATCGCACGGCGTTGCTGACTGAGCTCGTGTTGGCCGTTGGGCAGCGCTTCGGGGTGCGTTTCGAGGAGTTCCACAACGACTCCACATCGATCAGCTTCTGCGGCGGCTACCGCCGCGCCCGAGGCCGCCAGATTCGCGCTCGCACCGCGCCCGCGATCACCTTCGGGCATTCGAAGGCGCACAGGCCGGACCTCAAGCAACTGCTGTTCATTCTGACCATGAGCGCCGACGGCAACGTGCCGGTGGCGTTTCGCTGCACCGACGGCAACACCAGCGACTCGGTCACCCACGTGCAGACCTGGGAGACGCTCAGGGCGGTGGCCGGCAGGAGCGACTTCCTGTACGTGGCCGACAGCAAACTGTGTTCGCGCGAGAACATGGATCACATCGACCGCGCAGGGGGCCGCTTCGTCACCGTGATGCCACGCAGCCGGCTTGAGGATGCGCAGTTTCGCGAATGGCTGCAAACCCACACGCCCGAGTGGTCCCTGGTGTGGGATCGGCCCAACCCGCGCTACAGCGACGGGCCGCGCGACTGCTGGTACGTCCATCGGGCGCCGCTACCCTCCATGGAAGCCTGGTCCATCGTGTGGGTCTGGAGCACGCTGCTGACGCTGCGCCAGCATGCCCGGCGGCTACGCAACATCGCCGCTGCCATCGAAGAGTTCGAGCGGTTGCGCCAGCGCCTGGCCTCCGCCAAGACCCGGCTGCGCGGCGCCCCCGAGATCGACCTGCAGATCAAGCTCATCGTGGACAGGCACCATGTGGGTCGCTACCTCAAGGTTCGCCGCGTCGTTCGCGAAGAGCACGTCTTCAAGCAAACCCGCCGTGGCCGCCCGGGCCCCGACACGGCCTACCGCAAGATCACCAAGCGACGCTTCGACGTGCAATGGAGCACCGACGAGCAGGCCATCGCCTACGACCGGCGAAGCGACGGCATGTACCCGTTGATGACGAACGACCGCAAGCTCAGCGCCGCACAGGTCCTGCAGGCCCACAAAGGCCAGCCCATGATCGAGAAGCGCTTCGAGCAGATCAAGACCGTACACCAGATCGCCCCGGTGTTCCTCAAGGACGAGGGTCGCATCGAGGCACTGTTCACCCTGTACGCGATCGCACTGCTGGTGCAGGCCCTCATCGAGCGCGAGCTGCGCCAGGCCATGGCGCACGAAGCCATCGAGGAACTGCCCATCTACCCCGAGCAGCGCCAGTGCGCGCATCCCACCACCGAGCAGGTGCTGCGCCTGTTCAGCCTGGCCGAGCGCCATCAACTGCGTCAACACGGCCGCACCGTTCAGGCATTCAACCTCACACTCACCGACCTGCAGCGCAAAGTGCTCGCGCTGCTCGGCGTCCCCGCAAGCACGTTCTAGGCACCTCGAAACGCAGCCCGGAAATTACGCGCAAATGCGTCTGCTGACCCGCGGAAAGTAAGTACCGGCGCCTCAGCGCCAAGGGTGGCGGCACCGGCGGTCAATTCAACAAGCGGAAGCCCCGACGAGGGTGCGCTTTATAGTGGTGCCTGGCCAGCTTCCTCTTCCTTGGCGACCATGAACCACGCGCAGTCTCCGCCGGACGCGCAGCCCGGCGCGGCACAGGCGGCCTTCCAGCTGAACCTGCGCCACTTGCGCGGCCTGACGGCCGTGCACGAGCACGGCAGCATCAGTGCGGCCGCTGGCGCGGTGGGGCTCAGCCAGCCGGCGCTGACGCAGGGCATCCTGAAGCTGGAGAAGCTGATGGGAGAGGTGCTGTTCGAGCGGCGCCCGGACGGGATCGTGCCCACGGCGGCCGGGGAACTGGTGGTGGACCGGGCGCGGGCCTGCCTGGCCCACCTGGCAACGGGCACCCGCCAGGTGGGCGGCACGGCGTTCGAACCGGATCGCCGGCTCAGCATGACGCAACTGCGCGCCTTCGTGGCGCTGGTGCGGGCCGGCAGCATCTCCGCTGCAGCCGCAGACCTTGGGCTGTCTCAGCCGGCAGTGCACCGGGCCGTGCGCGAACTCGAGGAGGCGCTGGGACGCAAGCTGGTGGAGCGCCGCGGCCGCGGAGTGCACGTCAACTTTGCCGGTCGGCGTTTTGCCCGCAGTTGCAGGCTCGCGCTGGCCGAACTCCAGGCGGCGTTCTCCGAGCTCGGGCGCGACCCGCACAACCCCACCATCGCTCTCGGCACGACCCCCCTGGCACGTGGCTTCCTCGTGCCCGAGGCCATGGCGCTGATGGTGGCGGAACGGTTTCCCGCGGGGTTCCGCGTGCACGAAGGCAGCTGGGGCGAACTGGTGGAGGCGCTCAGGGACGGTGTGATCGACATCATCGTCGGCGAGATCCCCGACGACGCAGCGCCGGACCTGGCCACGCACCCGCTTTACGAGGAAGCCCCGGTGGTGGTGGCGGGGCGGCAGCATCCGCTCGCGACGCGGCGCAGTTGCACGCCGCAGATGCTGGCTTCCTACCCCTGGATCATCGCGCCGGAGAACTCGCCGCTGCGTGCCGAATGGGAGCGCCTCTTCGCCGATCGCCGCCCCGAGGCGCCGGTGGAGTGCGGCTCGATCATGATCATCGGCCGCCTGCTGACCGCCAGCGACCTGCTGACGCTCGCCATGCCGGACCAGGTGGCGCTGCAGGTGCGCACCGGCCTGCTCAGCTGCATCGGCGCACCGCTGGCGGGAAGCAGGCCGACGGTCGGCGCCACGATGCGCAAGAGCTGGCGCCTCACGCGGGCCCAGCAGCGGTTCCTCGAACTGCTGACGGTGGCTTCCGCCGGCATTGGCGCCGACGCGAGCCGGCAGTCGCTCATCGAGCCCTACTGGACCTGAAGGCCGCTGCCACCACTGTGGGGCCAGCTCAATTCCGGTTTCTCAATACCGCGGCGGCCTTTCGAATCACGCGCCGGCCGGCACTGCCTAGAATCGGGCGAATCGATGTTCGGTTCAACCACTCACCCTAAAAGGCCATGCTGAATTCCCAAGACAACGAGACGCTCGTTCGCGTCGGCCCCGGTACCGCGATGGGCCAGCTCATGCGGCTGTACTGGATCCCCTTCCTCGCGTCCGCCGATGTCGAGCGCGACGGCCAGCCGCATCGGGTGCGCCTGCTGGGCGAGGACCTGGTCGCGTTCCGCGACAGCGAGGGCCAGGTCGGCCTGGTGGACCAGGCCTGCCCGCACCGCGGCGCGCCCATGGTGTTCGCCCGCAACGAGGAGGGCGGCATCCGCTGCATCTACCACGGCTGGAAGTTCGACGTGACGGGGCAGTGCCAGGAGACCCCGGCGGAACCCCCGGGCAGTGCCATGACCAGCCGCATGACCATCAAGTCCTATCCCGTGCGCGAGCGCAACGGCGTGCTGTGGACCTACATGGGCCCGAAGCGCGAGACGCCGCCGCCGCTGCCTGAGCTCGAATGGAACATGGTGCCCGAGTCGCACTCCGTCGTCACCTTCCGGGTGCAGGAGTGCAACTGGCTGCAGGCACTGGAAGGTGAAGTCGACTCCGCGCATGCCGCCATCCTGCATGGCCGCCGCAACGGCAGCACGATCGCGCAGTGGCGGCAGGGCCAGGACCTGTCGCCCAAGTTCGAGGTCCAGCCGCACGATGCCGGCATCAGCATCGCGGCGCGGCGCAAGGACGGCACCGAGCACAACTACGTGCGGGTCAACCAGTTCCTGATGCCGTTCTGGACCTTGGTGCCGCCGCAGACGCAGTACCCCGAGCTGAGCGGCCATGCCTGGGTGCCCATCGACGACCACCACACCCTGGCAATCATGTTCTCGTACACGCCGGACCAGCCCTTCTACGAGAAGTCGCGCAAGCTGTTCAAGGACGGCTACAAGGGCCGCGAGACCGGCCACCATTCGCATGGCGCCTATGAGGCCAGGCCGGTGACGGTGCCTTATCACCGGTACTGGAGCCGGTTCAACCGGGGCAACGCCTACAACTACGACTACCAGACCGGCATGCCCGGCCTGTGGCTGGAGGATGCCGCGTGCCAGTCGGGCGTGGCGACCATCTGCGACCGTTCGCAGGAGCACCTGGGCTCCACCGATGCAGGCATCGTGCGCGTGCGCCGGCTGCTCCTGGAGAGCGCGAAGAAGCTGGCGGAGGGCGCCGAGCCGGTCTCCGCCGCGAAGCCGTCTTCCTTCATGATGCGGGCCATCTCCGTCACCATCCCCGCCGGTTCCGACTGGATGGAACTGGGACGCGACTACATGAAGGCGGAGCTCGGCAAGGGCTTCGGGTACACGCCGTGAGCGGTTCTCCGATGCAGGCAGGCGGCCAGGACATGTTGGAGAACCTCGAAGCCGACTTTCCGGAGCACAAGCGACGGGCCTCCGGCGCACCCCATGCGCTGGACGGCATCCGGGTGGTGGACTTCTCGCACTTCATCGCGGGGCCGCTGGCGACCATGATCCTGGCCGACATGGGCGCCGAGGTGATCAAGGTCGAGGCGCCGGTCCGCGGCGACGACGTGCGCCGCTATCCGCCCATGCACCCGCAACTGGACCAGGGCGCACCCTTCGTCTGGAGCAACCGCAACAAGAAGAGCATCGCGCTGGACCTGAAGTCCCCGCAGGGGCTGGCGCTGGCGCGCGACCTCGTCTGCCGCGCCGACGTGCTGGTCGAGAACTTCTCCTCGGGCGTGATGCGTCGCCTGGGGCTGGACCACGAGACCTGCCTTGCCCTGAACCCGCGCCTGGTCTACTGCTCGGTGGCCGCCTACAGCCGCGAAGGCGCCTTCGCCGACCGCTTCGGCTTCGATCCCATCGCGCAGGCCGAAAGCGGCTTCGTTTCCATGAACGGTTATCCCGACCGCGAAGGCGTGCGGGCGCTCTCGCCGGTGATGGACATCAGCACCGCCATGATGGTGGGCAACGCCGTGCTCGGCGCGTTGCTGGCCCGGGAGCGCCTGGGCCGCGGCCAGCGGGTGGAGGTGTCCCTGTTCGACACGGCCGTCCTGATGACGGGCTATGCGACCATGCAGTCGCTGTTCACCGGCAAGGAGCCGCAACGCAGCGGCAACACCGCCCCCGACACCTGCCCCTCGGGCGCCTTCCGCGCCAGCGACCGCACCTTCTACATCAACAGCGGCAACGACAGAATCTTCCAGCGGCTCATGGGGCAGGTGCTGGAACGTCCGGACGTGGCCGCCGATGCGGATTACGCCACGGGTCCCCTGCGCATCCGGCATCGGGAGCGCCTGTTCGCCTTCCTCGACGAAGCGTTCGCGCGGCACGACTGGGCGCACTGGCAGGCTCGCATGCGCGCCGCCGGCGTGCCCTACGGATTGGTGCGCACGGTGGGCGAGGCGATCCGCTCGCCCGAGGCGCGCGACCACGAACTCGTCACCCGCA
Source organism: Thermomonas sp. (assembly GCA_035408605.1). Lineage (GTDB taxonomy): Bacteria > Pseudomonadota > Gammaproteobacteria > Xanthomonadales > Xanthomonadaceae > Thermomonas. The sequence continues at coordinate 10,848 of DAOOCX010000048.1, forward strand.
TCCCCCATCCGGTGCTCGGCTGGGTTCCGAACGTGCGCTTGCCGATCCGCTACGCCGCCACGCCCATGGCCGATCCGGTGGCGGCCCCGGCGGTGGGGCAGCATACGCAGGAGGTCCTGCGGGACGCTCTTGGCCTGGACGAACGGCAGATCGCCGAACTGGAGCGCGCCGGTGCCTTCGGTCCTGCAGCCGCAGCCGCAGCCGCAGCCGTGCCGGGCCCGATGGACCGCGACCCGGTGCCCGCATCTTGATTTCAACCCCGCGCGACCGGCAGCAGCGGCGCGCATTCACAACCAGGAGACAACCATGACCCTGCACACCCGTCGCAGCGCACTCAGGATGCTGGCCGCCGGCGGCGCCGCCGCTTCCGTGGGGCTTCCCGCCTTCAGCCAGCAGGGGGAGGCGTTTCCCTCCCGGGTGATCCGCATCGTCGTGCCGTACCCGGCCGGCGGTACCACCGACCAGCTCGCACGGGCGATCGCCCAACCGATGCGCGAGGTGCTGGGCCAGACCGTGATCGTCGAAAACAAGCCTGGAGCCGGCGGCACCATCGGTACCGACTACGTCGCCAAGCAGCCCGCGGACGGCTACACGCTGGTGTTCGGCAACAGCGGCCCGAGCGCCACCGCCGGCCTGATGCGCAAGCTGCCCTACGACCCCCAGAAGGACTTCCGGCCGATCTCCGGCGTGATGCGGGTCCCGATGATCCTCGCCGTGCCCGCCGATTCGCCCCACAAGTCCGTGGCCGAATTCGTCGCGTGGGCGCGGTCGCGGGGCGACAAGGTGAATTACGGCTCCACCGGCGTCGGCGGCGGTTCCCACCTCTACAGCGAGTACTTCAACGAGCTGGCCGGCACCCGCTTCCAGCACATCCCTTATACCGGCGCCCCGCCGCTGCTGACCGCTTTCGCCGGGGGCCAGGTGCAGATGGCGTTCGTGACGGGGCTGGATGGCGCTGCCATGGTGCAGGCCGGCAAAGTCCGCTACCTGGCGGTGGCGTCGCCCAAGCGGACGCCAGTGCTGCCGGACCTGCCTGCCATCGCCGAGGCCGTGCCCGGATTCCAGGCCGTGGGGTGGTTCGGCGTGCTGGCCCCGGCTGGCGTGCCCGACCCCGTCGCACAGAAGCTTTCCAGCACCATCGCCGCCGCGGTGCGCCGCCCCGAGGTCAGCAAGTTCTTAACCGACCGCAACGTGGAGCCGTGGGGCAGCACGCAGGAAGAGCTGGGCCGCACGATCGAAGGCGAGATCGCCCAGTGGGGGCCGCTCGTGAAGAAGTTCAACATCACTGTCTGATGCGGTCCCAACGATGGCCCAGCGCACACTGAAGGGCCGTGTCGCGATCGTCGGCATCGGGGAGACGCACTACTACAAGCACGGCCAGTCTCCCGATGCCGAGTTCAAGCTGGCGCTGCAGGCCGTGCTGCGCGCCTGCGCCGACGCGGGCCTGGATCCACGCCACATCGACGGCTTCGCCTCGTACGGCGACGACCGCAGCGAAGCCACCCGCCTGGCCTCCGCGCTGGGGCTGCCGCGCCTGCGCTCCGCCACCATGCAGTGGGGCGGCGGCGGTGGCGGCTGCTGCGCCGCGGTCGCCAATGGCGCGGCCGCCATCGCCACCGGCCAAGCCGACTGCGTGGTGGTGTTTCGTTCGCTCAACCAGGGGCAGTACGGCCGCTTCGGCCAGAGCGCCGGCAGCGGCACGATCTCGGGCGAGCGCGCCTACCTGGTGCCCTACGGCGTGATCTCGCCGCCGCAGCGCTTCGCCATGCGGATCCAGCGCTACATGCATGAGCACGGCATCCGGCAGGAGGCGCTGCGTGCCATCGCACTGGCGTCCTATCACCATGCGCAGGCGAACCCGCGGGCCGTGATGCATGGCAAGCCGCTGGACGCGGAAAAGTACGATGCCTCGCGCTGGATCGCCGAGCCGCTGCACCTGTTCGACTGCTGCATGGAGAACGACGGCGCCGCGGCCATCGTGATGGTGGATGCCGAGCGCGCCGCCGATTTCGCGCACAAGCCGGTGTACCTGCTCGGAGCCGCCTCCGGGTCGAGCCATCGCTTCGCCACGCACGCCCACAATTCGCCGTCCTATGCCTCGGCGAACTTCGAAACGGTGGCCGAGGATCTCTACCGGATGGCCGGCCTCGGCCCCGCCGACGTCGGCGTGGTCCAGAGCTACGAGAACTTCACCGGGGGCGTTGTCATGGCCCTGGCCGAACACCGCTTCTTCAGCCCGCAGGAGGCGAACGACTTCCTCACCTTGGAGAACCTGATCGCACCGAGCGGGCGGCTGCCGCTGAACACCAGCGGCGGCAACCTCGCCGAGTGCTACATGCATGGCTTCGAGCTGGTGCTGGAGGCGGTACGGCAGGTGCGCGGCACCTCCACGGCGCAGGCGGCGCGCAGCGACGTGGCGCTGGTGATCGGGGGACCCATGGCGGCGCCGGTGAGCAACCTGTTGCTGGGCTCGCGCGATGCACTGGGAGAGACACCGCGATGACCATGCCTTCTTCCTACCTTCCGCCGGGCCTGCCCATTCCGGTTCCCGAGCCGGATGGCGTCTCGGCGCCGTACTGGAACGGCCTGCGCGAAGGCGTGCTGCGCGTGCAGCGCTGCGCACACTGCCAGGCCTGGCAGTTCGGGCCTGAATGGATCTGCCACGCCTGCCTGCAATTCGACCCAGCCTGGGTCGAGGTGGAACCGTCCGGCCTGATCTTCAGCTGGGAGCGCATCTGGCATCCGGCGCATCCGGCCCTCAAGGATCACGGTGCCTACCTGGCCGTCGTGGTGGAGCTTCCGCACGCGGGCCGCGTCCGCATGGTGGGCAACCTGCTGGGCGATCCGCTGCAGCAAGTGCGCATCGGGGCCGAAGTTCAGGGCGTGTTCGAGCATCACCCGGAGGCTTCGCAGCCGTACACGCTGCTGCAGTGGCGCTGCCGGTGACGGGGTCGTCTTCGACGGATGAAAGGCAAGCCGATATCGACCTGGTCGTGGTCGGTGCCGGGGCGGGCGGCATGGTGGCCGCGCTGGTGGCGGCGCTCGAAGGCCTGCGCGTCGTGCTGTGCGAGGGCTCACAACAAGTCGGAGGCACGACGGCCACTTCCGCCGGCACGCTCTGGATCCCGGGCAACCGGCACGGGGCGGAGGCGGGCCATGCAGACTCGGTCCAGGCGGCGGCCAGCTACCTGGACGCGCTGATCGGGCCGGACGATGGGCGCCAGCTGCGGCAGGCGTTCCTGGAATCCGGCGACGCGGCCATTGCCTACCTCGAGGAGCGCACCGACGTCGCCTTCGTCAGTGCGGGACAGCATCCGGACTACCTGGCTTTGCCCGGTGCGGCGATCGCTGGCCGGGCGCTGGCGCCGCGCCCCTTCGACGGACGGCTGCTGCGTGGCGCATTCGCGCGGATCCGGCCGCCGATGCCGGAGTTCCTGCTGCTCGGCGGGATGATGGTGGGCAAGGCCGACATCCAGGCACTGGTGCGGCGCTGGCAATCCTGGCCCGCGTTCGTTGCCAGTGCCGGGCTGGTGGCCCGCTACCTTGTCGACCGCATCCGCTATCCCCGCGGCACGCGCCTGGTGATGGGCAATGCGCTGGTCGCCCGCCTGTTCTACAGCCTGCAGCGCGCCGGCGTCGACGTTCGCTTCGGCTGGCGCCTGCGGGAACTGACCGTCGAAGGCGGCAAGGTGCGGGGAGCCACCTTTGCCGTCGATGGCCAGGAGCGGCGCCTCGACAGCCGGGCGGGCGTGGTCCTGGCCACCGGTGGCGTTGGTCACGGCGAGGCCCTGCGCGCCGAACTGGCTCCTGCCGGAATGTCCTTGCCTTCGCTGGCTTGCGATGCAGTCAACGGCGAAGGCATCACCGCGGCGCGATCCGCCGGCGCCGGGTTCGAGCGCTACGCCGCCGGCGACTTCTTCTGGCAGCCGGTGTCGCGCGTGCCACGCCCAGGTGGGCCAGGGCTTTTTCCCCATCTTTTCCTGGACCGCGCCAAGCCGGGCCTGGTTGCCGTGGACGCCCAGGGACGCAGGTTCGCCGACGAAGCGGGTTCGTACCACCACTTCGTGGAGGCGATGGTGCGCCACCTGCAGCGCACCGGCGGCGATGCGGCCTGGCTGGTCTGCGATGCGGCCTTCGTGCACAAGTACGGACTGGGCGTGATCCTGCCGGGGACGCGCCGGCTGGATCGCTGGATCCGCCAAGGCTATGTCTGCGTGGCCGACCGCCTGCCGGCGCTGGCGCAGCGCGCCGGCATCGATCCCGCGGGGCTGCTCGCCACCGTGCAGCGGACCAACGACTATGCTGCAACTGGCCGTGACCCGGACTTCCACAAGGGCGATGCGCCGGTCGACCGGTTCAACGGCGACCCGGCCCACCGACCGAACCCTTGCCTGGGCGAAATCGGCCAACCGCCCTTCGTCGCGTTGCGCATCCTGCCGGCCGACGCGGCTTCGAGTTCGGGGCTGCCGATCGATGCCGATGGCCGGGTGCTGGACCGCGCTGGCCGTGTCGTCGTAGGACTCTATGCCTGCGGCAACGATGCCGCGTCCGTGATGCGGGGCACCTATCCGGGCCCGGGAACGACACTGGGGCCGGCCTTCGTCTTTGCCTGGCGGGCCGCGCTGTTTGCGGCGCGTCGTGCTGCATCGGCGCGTGCGCATCCGATCGAGGAGAAACCGTGATGGAACCGAATGCTTCCCCCGCGCGCCGCGCGGGCCCGCTCGCGGACTTGCGGGTCGTCGAGTTCGCGGGCATCGGACCGGGGCCCTTCGCCTGCATGCTGCTGTCGGACATGGGCGCCGACGTGGTGACGATCGACCGCCCGGGGGCACGCGCCAGTGATCCGCGCAACGTCACGCAGCGGGGACGCACGGTGGTGCAGGCCGACCTCAAGGACGCCGCCTGCATCGAGCAGGTGCTGCAGCTGCTGCAGGCGGCCGACGTCCTGGTGGAAGGCTTCCGCCCGGGCGTCATGGAGCGCCTGGGGCTGGGGCCGGAGGCGGTCGCGCG